>JBEDFU010000001.1:0-4616 GCA_041174965.1 Pseudomonadota bacterium
GCAATGTCAGCGCCGCCAGCATTGGGGCCATCCAACGTGGCCTGATGCAAATCGAGCAGCAAGGCGGTGACAAATTCTTTGGCGAGCCCATGCTCGACATCCACGACTTCATGCAAACCGACGGCAGCGGCCAGGGCGTGGTCAACATCTTGGCGGCCGACAAGCTGATGAACTCGCCGCGCTTGTACGCCACGTTTTTACTGTGGATGTTGTCTGAGTTGTTCGAGCAACTGCCCGAAATCGGCGACCCCGATAAGCCGAAGCTGGTGTTCTTTTTTGACGAAGCGCATTTGCTGTTCAACGAAGCGCCCAAGGCCTTGATCGAGCGCATCGAGTTGGTGGTGCGTTTGGTGCGCTCCAAAGGCGTGGGCGTGTATTTCGTCACCCAAAACCCGCTGGACATCCCCGACAGCGTGTTGGCCCAGCTGGGCAATCGGGTGCAGCATGTGCTGCGGGCCTTCACGCCGCGTGACCAAAAAGCCGTGGCTGCCACCGCCCAAACCATGCGACCCAAAAAAGGGCTGGACATCGAAGCCGCCATCACCGATTTGGCCGTGGGCGAGGCGCTGGTCAGCCTGCTCGACGCCAAGGGCCGCCCCAGCGAAACCGAGCGGGTGTTTGTGCTGCCGCCTGGCAGCCAGCTCGGCCCCATCACCGCCGCGCAACGCCAAGCCTTGTTGCACAGCTCGCTGGTGGCGGGGGTGTATGAAAAGACGGTGGACCGCGAATCCGCCTACGAAATGATCAAAGGGCGGGCCCATGGCAGCGATTCCCCCAGCGCCAGCCCGGGTGCCAGCCAAAACCCTGGGCCGGAAAACCCAGTGCCGGCTTCCTCCGCCGGCGGTTTGATGGGCAGCGTGAGCGATTTGCTGTTTGGCAGCCAAGGCCCGCGTGGCGCCCACCGGGATGGCGTGGCCCAGTTGGTCATCAAAAGCGCGGTGCGCACCGTCGGCTCTTCCATCGGGCGGGAAATTGTGCGTGGCGTGCTCGGCGGTTTGCTGGGTGGCACCAGCGGCAAAGGGCGACGGCGCTGACGGTTGCCGCACACCCCACGCGTCAACGCCAACTGTTGGCGATCGAAAGCCGGGGCTGGCTCAGGCTTGGCGCATGGCCAAGAGATGCTGGGCAAACTCCACAAAACCAGCCCCCGAACGCGCGCGGGTGACCCAAGTCGGTGGGTGTTCCAAACGGTCTGAAAAATCGGCCACATTGGCCACGCCCACGCTGTGGGGCAAGGCGCCAAACATGGGGGCATCGTTGGGTGAATCGCCCACAAACAAAATGCGCGCGCCCTCATTCGCCCAGTCCACACCATGGCGCTCGACCAACATGCGGCGGGCCATGCGCAATTTGTCCCAATCCCCCCACCAGCCATTGACGTGGATGGAGCTGACCTTGGCCGTCATGCCTTGGGCTTGCATGATGGCGACGATGCGATCCACGGCGCTGCGGGGCAAGGCGGGCACGTCCTCACAAAAATCGATGGCCAAGTCATACCAGCGGGCAAATTGATCGGACGCCACGCCGCTGCCTGGCACCTCAGCCAGCACCCGCTCGCGCACAGCGGCCAAGCGCTGGCTCAATGCAGACAAATTCACATCGCTGTCCCAATGGCGGCAGCGTAAGCGCTGATCTGCGTTGTCATGCCACATGTAAAAAGCGCCGTTTTCGCCAATCACCCCATCCACCGGCCAGGTGCGGGCGATCATGTCGCACCAACCTGCGGGTCGACCAGTCACCGGGATCACCCGCAAACCCGCCTGCTGCAAACGGGCCATGGCGGCATAGGCGTCGGGCAACAAACGCCCGTGGGTGGTCAAGGTGTCATCGATGTCGGTCAACACGGTGTGCGCCGAGCGGGCCGCATCGGGCGGGAATTGCTGCCAAGGTTTCATGGGCCCATTTTGCACAGGCTCTGAGGGATGCCTTGCATCTGCCGTGCCGCGTCAGGGCAAACCATGGATACAGCCGCACAGATTGCGGTTTTTCAGTGGTTGCGGGCCGCGTGATGACAAAATTCGCCAGCGTGCAGCGCATCACCCCAATGGGTCAGTGGTATGGTGCGGGCATGAAAACGCAAATCGATCATTTGGTGGTGGTGGCTTCCACCTTGTCGCAAGGGGTGCAATGGTGCGAGGCCACTTTGGGCATCACCCCCGGACCCGGCGGCGAGCATGAAAAGCAAGGCACCCACAACCGCTTGTTCAAAATTGCCACGCCTGAGCACCCGATGGCTTACTTTGAAATCATCGCCATCCACCCGCATGCCGACCCGGCCCTGCGCTCCAAAAATGCACGCTGGTTTGACATGGACGACCCAGCGGTGCAAAAAAGCGTGGCCAAGCAACCGCGCTTGTTGCACTTTGTGGCCGGCACCTCCGACATTGCCGCGGCGCGCCAGGCCTGGTTCGACCAAGGCATAGACCGGGGCACCACCATCCATGCCAATCGGCGCACCCCCAAGGGTTTGCTGCACTGGCAATTCAGCCTCCGGCCCGACGGACAGCGCTTGTTCCAAGGCACCTTGCCGAGCCTCATCCAATGGGGCAAACCGGGAGACGCCGACCCGCAGCGGCTGCACCCGCGCAACACCTTGCCACGATCCAAAGTCAGCTTAGAGCGCCTGAGTGTGAGCCACCCCAACGCGACCAAACTGCAAGCTGCTTTCGACGCTGTGGGGCTGCGCGGTGTGAACATCGCACCTGGTTCAGCGAATGTCCAAGCGGTGCTGAAAACGCCCAAAGGCCTGGTGACGTTGAACAGTGATGGGGTGTGAAACCCTTTGACCGGTAGCTTGAGGAAAGCGGGCGCGGTGCCAAAGCATCTGCGTTTCAAGGGTGAAATTGGTGCAGCGCTGGGTCCCTGATTCATGTTCAAATTGTCCCAACAACATTGAATCGGAGACCCGACATGCCTCGTTTGCTTGCTGCCATTGCCCTGATGTGGGCCACCCTGGGGGCCCATGCCCAAGACGCCTGCCCCCACCGTGGCGACCTTGATGCCTTGTACTGTGACGCCAACAAAGACTTGTTGGCCGATGCGCCCAAGGATTCAGCCAAACTGAAAAACCCATCGACCTTGGTGTTCACCTACACCCCAGTGGAAGACCCGGCCAAATACGAGAACATCTTCAAACCCTTCACCGACCATTTGGCCCAGTGCACGGGTAAAAAAGTGGTTTTTTACCAAGTGCAAAACAATGCGGCCCAAATTGAAGCCATGCGCTCAGGCCGCTTGCACGTGGGTGGCTTTTCCACCGGCCCCACGGTGTTTGCGGTGAACAAAGCTGGCGCCATTCCCTTTGCCGTCAAGGGCGACGCCAAAGGCTATCAAGGCTACAACCTGATCACCGTGGTCAAAGCCAGCAGTGCCATGCAAAAGCCCGCTGACCTCAAGGGTAAAAAAGTGGCCCACACGTCCCCATCCTCCAACTCAGGGCACCTGGCACCGCTGGCCTTGATGCCCGGCCAAGGCTTGGCCCCAGGCAAGGACTACGACATCAAGTTCTCAGGCAAGCATGACCAATCCATTTTGGGCGTGGGCACCGGCGACTATGACGCGGCCCATGTGGCCAGCGATGTGTTTGACCGCATGGCCGACCGTGGCCAGATCAAGGAAGCCGACTTTCGCATCATCTACCGCAGCCAGCGCTTTCCCACCTCCAGCTTTGCCTACGCCCACGACCTGGCGCCAGATTTGGCCAGCAAAATGCTCAAGTGCTTTGCCGACTACCGCTTTCCGCCCGAGATGCAAAAAAACTTTGATGGCGCCGATCGCTTTGTGAGCATCAACTATGCCCGCGACTGGGATGTGGTTCGCACCGTGGACAAAGCCGCCGAATCAGCCGCCAAGAAATAATCATGTCCACCCGCTTGGAGTTGCGTGGGCTGGGCAAGTCCTATGTGCCTGGCAAACCGGTGCTGCACCAGATCGACCTGTGTTTTGACACCCCCACGCTGACCGCCATCATTGGACCCAGTGGCACCGGCAAAAGCACGCTGATCCGCTGCATCAACCGCTTGGTGGAGCCCAGCCAAGGCGACATCTGGCTTGATGGTGTGTCCCTGCGCCAACTCAACGCCGAGGGTCTGCGCCAAGTCCGTGCCCGCATTGGCATGGTGTTTCAAGAGTACAACCTGGTCGAGCGGCTGAGCGTGATGGAAAACCTCCTCACCGGCGTGCTGGGCCACACCCCGGCTTGGCGGGCTTGGCTGCGCCGCTTTGCCCCTGAAGACATTGACCGGGCTTGGCAAACCTTGGGGCTGGTGGGTTTGCAAGACTTTGTCAATGCGCGCGCCGATTCGCTCTCGGGCGGTCAACGCCAACGCGTGGGCATCGCCCGCGCAGTGATGCAGTCGCCCGCTTTGCTGTTGGCCGACGAGCCCACCAGTTCTCTTGATCCCAAGACATCGGCAGACATCATGGACTTGCTCAAACAAGTCGGTCAGCAACGGTCCATCCCGGTGATCGTCAACATGCACGATGTGGCCCTGGCCAAGCGTTGCGCCGACCGCATCGTCGGCATGCACCAAGGTCAGGTGGTGTTCGATGGCCCGGCCCAACAACTCAGCGACACCGACCTCCACACCATTTATGGTGGCCGCTCTTGGCTGGAT
>JBEDFU010000002.1:0-4005 GCA_041174965.1 Pseudomonadota bacterium
ACGTTTGGCGGCTGTGCCAAGGGGGTGATCAAGGGGGTCATCAAGGGGTGAGGCTGACCGGGCCAGGCGTTGTCGATGGGCCAGGGCAGGACTTGCACGCCCGGGTGGCCGTGTGGGGCCATCCATTGCAAATCGGTGGCCTGGTCCACCCACAAGCGCACCGCCGACCCCAAGGCAGCCAAATGGCAGGCCAGTCGCCAACACACCCCCAGGTCGCCGTGGTTGTCGATCACCCGGCAAAACACGTCCCACTGCATCGCGGGCTTGGGTGTTCCTGCATCGGCATGGGCCAAGTGGGGCAGGGCAGCAGGGCGGGTGTGGGCCAGATCGGGCATGGCCGTTTATACCTTGAGCGCGCACGGCACAATGCGGCGCATGAGTGACAAAGCTGCGGGTGCATTCCCCCCTGAACTGCTGGCCCAAGTCGCGGCCTTGCCGGCGCTGCCGGGCGTGTATCGCTACTTCGATGCCGACAACCAAGTGCTGTATGTCGGCAAAGCCAATCATTTGAAACGACGCGTCTCCAGCTATTTCCAGCGCGAGCATGGCGGCACGCGCATTGGGCACATGGTCGGCAAGATTGCCCGCATGGAGACCACCGTGGTGCGCTCCGAGGCTGAGGCCTTGCTGCTGGAGAACAACCTCATCAAAAGCCTCAAGCCGCGCTACAACATTTTGTTTCGCGACGACAAGAGCTACCCCTATGTGAAGATCACCCATGCGCGCGACACGGGCAGTGAGGCCACCGACGCGGGCCCGCCCAAATCGCATCAAGTGGCGCGAATGGTGTATTACCGGGGTGCGGTGGACAAGCGGCACGATTACTTTGGCCCCTATCCCAGTGTGTGGGCGGTGCGCGAGGCCATGGAGTTGATCCAAAAAGTGTTTCGCCTGCGCACCTGCGAGGACACGGTGTTCAACAACCGCTCGCGCCCCTGTTTGCTGTACCAAATTCGGCGCTGCTCGGGGCCTTGCGTGGGCCACACCTCGCTGGCCCAGCACGCGCGCGATGTCGACAGCGCCCAGCGCTTGTTGCGCGGCGAAACCCAAGAGGTCATGCAAGACCTGGAGCGGCGCATGCTGGCCCATGCCGACAAGCTGGAGTTTGAGCAAGCAGCCGATTTGCGCAACCAATTGAGCGCTTTGTCCAAAGTGCTGCACCAGCAAGCGGTGGACACCGTGGACGATCGCGATGTGGACATCTTGGCCGTGCGCGTGCAAGGCGGCAAAGCCTGCGTCAACCTGGCCATGGTGCGCGGTGGGCGCCACTTGGGTGACAGGCCTTACTTTCCGGCCCATGTGGACGATGCGCAGCCGGTTGAGGTGTTGCAAGCCTTTGTGGCGCAGCATTATTTGGAGGTGCCGGTGCCCCCCACCTTGGTCGCCAGCCACCCGATCGAAAAAACCTTGCTGGCGGCCCTGACCGAGCAAACCGGGGTGCGCATCCATGCCGTGCACCAGCCGCGCGAGCAGCGCCGGGTGTGGTTGGACATGGCTTTGCAAAACGCAGAGTTGCAACTCAACCGGTTGCTGGCCGAAGAAGGCTCGCAGCAAGCGCGCACCCGCGCTTTGGCCGACGCCATGGAACTGGCCGTGGAAGACCTGGACGGCCTGCGCATCGAATGCTTTGACATATCGCACACGGCGGGCGAAGCCACCCAAGCATCTTGTGTGGTGTTTCAGCACCACAAAATGCAGTCCAGCGAATACCGCCGCTACAACATCGAAGACATCACCGGCGGCGACGACTACGCCGCCATGCGCCAAGTGCTGGTGCGCCGCTACAGCAAGCTGGCCGAGGCGGTGCGCGCCGGTGAGGGGCGCTTGCCCGACCTGGTGTTGATCGACGGCGGCAAGGGCCAAGTGGGCGTGGCGCGCGAGGTGTTTGAACAACTGGGATTGGATTTGTCGCGCATCGTCGGCGTGGAAAAGGGCGAGGGCCGCAAAGTGGGCCTGGAAGAACTGGTGTTTGCCGATGGCCGCGACAAACTCACCCTGCCCAAAGACTCAGCGGCCTTGATGCTGTTTGCCCAAATCCGCGATGAGGCACACCGCTTTGCCATCACCGGCATGCGTGCCAAGCGCGCCCAGGTGCGCACCGGCGCCAGCAAATTGGAAGACATCGCCGGCATCGGCCCCAAAAAGCGCGCCAAGTTGCTGCAACGCTTTGGCGGCGTTCGCGGCGTGGCCGACGCCAGCGTGCAAGACCTGTGCGCGGTGGAGGGCATCTCGCCCGAGCTGGCCCAGACCATTTACCAGGCCTTGCGTTGATGCGCAGCCATGGCCTTGGGGCTGTGCAAATGGGTTGACTTCAACCCATTCAGGTTACACCCCAGGTTTTTAAAAAGTCGCGCATGCGCTGAGCGGCATCTTCAGGGTTGCGCAACAACCGGGCTTGATCGGCCAATTGGAACAACTCGCACAAATGGATCAGCGAGCGAGCGCTTTGCTGACCGCCCACCATGCTGAAGTGGGACTGGTGGCCATTCAGCCACGCCATGAACACCACCCCAGTTTTGTAAAACCGGGTGGGCGCTTGAAAAATATGTCGCGATAAGCCCACCGTGGGGGACAAAATGGCATGGAAACGATCGACCTGGCCTGCGGCCAGCGCAGCCAAGGCGGCGTTGGCTGCCGGTGCAATCGCATCAAAAATACCCAGCAAGGCATCGCTGTGTTGGTTGACCGGGTGGACGCCAATGCCGTCACCGGCGATCAATTCGGGATAGTTGAAATCATCCCCGGTGTACATCCGCACCCCGGCGGGCAATTGGCGGCGAAGCTTGATTTCGTGGTCTTTGTTCAACAACGACACTTTGATCCCATCCACCTTGCTGCCATGGGCGTGGATCACGCCCAGCGCGGTTTGCATCGCCGTCTCCACCGAAGCACTGCCCCAATAGCCATGCAGCGCGGGGTCGAACATATCCCCCAGCCAGTGCAAGATGACCGGGTGTTGGGCTTGACCCAGGATCCGGTTGTAAACCTGCTCATAGTCGGCCGGCGAACGCGCGACCTGGACCAGTGCGCGACTGGCCATGATGATCAAGCGCCCACCTTCTTTTTCGATGGCCTCCATCTGGGTCTCATAGGCACGCACCACATCATCGACTGTGCGAGCTTCTTGGGGCAACAGGTGGTCGGTGCCGCAACCGCTGGCCACTTGCGCACCGGGCACATGCCGGGCCTCGGACAAACAGCGTTGAATCAAGGTCAGTGAGGTGGCCCAATCGAGTCCCATGCCACGTTGGGCCGTGTCCATGGCTTCGGCCACGCCCAGACCCATGGACCACAGGTGATGGCGGTATTGCAACGTTGCGTCCCAATCGATGGCGCTGTCAAGCCAAGGGTCGTGGGCGACGCGGGGGTCGGCCACCACATGGGCGGCCGAATAGGCCTTTCGGTTGAAAGCCAGATGGGACTGGGCTTGGATGGGCTCGCGACCTTGCATGGCGTACGCACATGTTTGGCCTTGGGCATTGATCAATGTCAGTTGATGCATGTCAGGTGGGGTGTAAATAGCCCAGGACCACTTCGGTCATGTGGGCCAGTCTTTGTGCGCGGGCCTTGGGGCTGAGCAAGTTGCGGTGAAAGATCGACGATAAAGTGTGCTGGTTGGACAGATAAAAGTAGGCCAAGCCCGCGATGGTGATGTACAACTGCACTGGGTCCACCCCAGGCTTGAACACCCCCGCTTGGACGCCATTGTCCAAAATGGTGGCAATCATTTTCACAAAGGGGTGGTGCATTTTGCGCACTGCCGTTGAAGCGCGCAGGTGCCGCGCTTGGTGCAAATTGGCGCTGTTGAGCAGGTTTAAAAAATCCGGGTTTTGCAAGTAGTAGTTCCAGGTCAAGCTGACCAGTTTGCAAATCGCTTGGCGCGGCTCTTCCTGTTCCAGCTGCAAGGCCTTTTCAGAATCTCTCTTGCGTGCGTAGTTGGCCAGCAAAACCGCTGAAAACAAATCATCTTTGCCACCGAAATAGTGATAAATCATGCGCTTGTTC
>JBEDFU010000003.1:0-4792 GCA_041174965.1 Pseudomonadota bacterium
CGGTTATGGGCGTTGGGCGGGGCCTATGCTGGGCGCTGCCGTGATTGGTGGCTTGGTGTATGCCACCCGGCCCCAGGTTTATGCCGAACCCGTCTATATCAATGCACCCCCCACGCCGCCCCGTGTGGCTTACTTTTGCAGCGCCTACCAGCAGTATTACCCCAGTGTGGCCACTTGCCCGGTTCCTTGGCAAATGGTCTCTTACTGAGCCATTGAGCACTTCGCCCCGCGTCTGTGTGGGGGCACCGTTTTGCCAGGCAACGCTGCGCTGGCGCCTGCCAGGATAATCCTCGCTTTCATCAGCATGCCCCGCTTGGGGCTGTACATGCGAGGGCCTATGAACACCGACAAGAAGCAAACCACGAGACTCTTCAACGCTTGGGCGCGGGCCACAGGTGTCACTGTGCTTGGCTGGGGCCTGGCGCTCAGCGCCATCGGCCAGGGCAAGCCAGCGGCCCACAACCATGGCCACGGCCATGCACATGGGGTGGCCCATTTGCAATTGGTGTGGGATGGCCAACGCTTGCGGGGTGATTTGGAGGTGCCCATGGAGAGCTTGCTCGGGCACGAGTACCTGCCGCGTTCCACCGTCCAAAAAAATGCCATGGCCCAGTTGCAGCAAGGGTTGGCCGATCCGGCTTATGTCATGGTGCCCACCCCTGCGGCCCAGTGCGTGGCTGCCGAGGTCAAGGCCAGCTCGACCATGTTTGAAGGCCGCGACACCGGCGGGCACAGCAGTTTGCTGTATCAATTTGCATTTCAGTGCGCCCAGCCCCAGGCTTTGCGCGACGCGGACTTGGCGCTGATGCGCAAGCACCCGCGCCTGAAGGAGGTTGCGGTGGAAATGGCATTGCCCACGGGGCAGCGCGCCGTGCGGGTCAAGGCTGCTCAACCGCGCTTGGTTTGGTGAGCCCATGTGGGCTTTGCGCTTGCAACAACTCCAGCACCGCTGGCCGGCCCAAAGCCATGGCTTGCGCGTGGACCATTTGGAGCTGGCGCAGGCCCAGCACTTGTTCATTCAAGGCCCCAGTGGTTGTGGCAAAACGACGCTGTTGTCGGTGCTCGCGGGGGTGCTGTCGGTGCAAAGCGGTCGCTGCGAGGTGTTGGGCCAAGACCTGGCGAGTTTGTCGCCGCGCCAGCGCGACCATTGGCGCGGCGCCCATGTGGGCGTGATTTTTCAGCAATTCAATTTGATCCCTTATTTGGATGTGTGGGCCAATGTGATGCTGCCCACCCGCTTGTTTGCCAGCCGCGAACAAGCTGCACGGCGGCATTGGGGCAGCGCCGCTGCCCAGGCGGGGCATGTGTTGGCGGCCTTGGGTTTGCACACCGAGCATTGGCACCAAGCGGTACACACCTTGTCGGTGGGCCAGCAGCAGCGGGTGGCGGCTGCGCGCGCCTTGATGGGGCACCCGCCCTTGATCATTGCCGACGAACCCACCTCGGCCTTGGACGAGGACAACAAGGACGAGTTCATTCGATTGCTGATGGACCAGGCGCGGGCCCAAGAGGCCAGCGTGGTCTTGGTCAGCCACGATGCGCGCTTGGCCAGCCACTTTGATCAGGTGCACACCCTGACAGCTTGGGGTGCGCCATGAGCCTGTGGTGGAGTCTGGCATGGCGCAGCGCATGGTCGCGCCGGCATGCGCTGGCCATGGTGGCGCTGTCGGTGTCGGTGTCGGTGCTGATTTTGTTGGGGGTTCAGCAATTGCGCCACGATGCGCGCCAGAGTTTTACCCAGGCCCTCAGCGGTGTGGATTTGATTGTTGGCCCACGCGGCAGCGCCAGCGAATTGATGCTCTACAGCGTGTTCCAGGTGGGGCGGCCGAGCCGCAATATGGCGCACGAGGCCTATGTGGCATTGCGCGCCTTGTCCCAGGTGCGCTGGGCAGTGCCGGTTCAGTTGGGCGATACCTACCGGGGCTTTCCGGTGTTGGGCACCACGCCCGAGTTGTTTGAGGTGTTTCAAACCCAGGGTGCGCGCTTGCAGTGGGCCCAAGGCCGGCCCTTTGCCGATCCCCAGGCCGATGCAGGTGCGGTGGTCGAAGCGGTGTTGGGTGCCCAAGTGGCCGCGCGCCACGGCTTGTCTGTGGGTGACCGTTTGGTGCTGACCCATGGCCGCTCGGATGGTTTGGCCCCCGATCACGCCGATCAACCTTTCACCGTGGTGGGCGTGCTCCAAGCCACGGGGGCGCCCATTGATCGCAATGTCATCATCTCTTTGCAAGGCTTTGAAGCCTTGCACCAGGGCATGGGCGCGCCTGGCCTGCCCTGGCTGGGGGGTGCGGGGGCAGCACCCACGGTAGCCGAACGTGCGGCCCTGGTGCCGCGTGAACTCACGGCGGTGTGGGTGGGTTTGCATGCACGCACCGAGGTGTTTTCGGCGCGCAGGGGCATCGAGCGTTTGCCCCAGGACAGCTTGATGGCGGTGTTGCCAGGGGTGGCTTTGGACGAGTTGTGGCAAGTGGTCAAATTGGCTGAAAACGCTTTGTTGGCCATTGGTGTGTTGGTGGCTGTCAGCGGCATGCTCAGCGTGGCGGCGGTGTTGATGGTGGGTTTGTCCGCGCGGCGCAAAGAGCTGGCGGTGCTGCGCGCCTTGGGGGCCACGCCCTTGGCCTTGTTGGGCTTGGTGTGGTTGGAGGCCTTGGGCGTTTGTCTGATGGGCATGCTGGGCGGTTTGGTCTTGCACGGGCTCGGGCTGTGGGCGCTGCAAGACTTGCTGCGCACCGAGTTGGGTATTGCGGTGCAATGGGGCTGGCCCACGGCTGAAGTGGCTTGGAGTCTGGCGGGATTGGTGCTGGCAGCATGGTTGGCGGCCAGCGTACCGGCGCTGCGCGCCTACCGTTTGTCTTTGGTGGATGGCTTGCACCCACCCACGGTTTGATGGTGACGAAAGTATTGCGCATGAAGTTTTTAAAAATTGGGTTTTGGCGCGCCTGCGTGGCTGGGTTGCTGGGCATCTTGGCGGTGGGCGCTGCGGCGCAAACACCCGGCTACAGCTTGTTGGATTGGAACGATTTGATGCCCGAGAAGTGGGTCAAAGACATTCGCGCTGACATGGCCTCCATGAACAAGCTCGCCTATTTACAAGACACCAGCGAAGAGGCCAATCAGGCCATGGAAAAATTGCGCAAGAGGTTTGACAACGCGCCCTTGGTCAGCAGTTTGTTTCAGCGCAAAGTGCGTTTGCCGGGTTATGTGGTCCCGCTCGACGCCGACCGCTCCAACCGGCGCGAATTTTTGATCGTCCCCTATTGGGGCGCTTGTATCCACACCCCACCCCCGCCGGCCAATCAAATTGTGCTGGTGCGGCCCATGCCCGGCAGCAAAGTGCGCAAGGTGCCCGAGTCGATGGACGTGGTGTGGATCGAGGGCGAGCTCAAAGAGGGCCGCGTCAGCACCAGCGCGGGGGTGAGTGGCTATTTGCTCGAAGCGGTCAACATGTACCCCTACGTGGCCCCGGCCCCAAGCAATCCCAAACGCTGAGGTCACAGCCCATCTGGGCTAGGGCTAGGGCTAGGGCTTGGGGGTGTCTGTCGCGTGGGCAAAGTCGGCGGCTTCCAGCAAGCGCGCCACCGCATAACCAGCGACCAAACCCCAAAACGCCGCGCCGATGTTGAACAGCGCGATGTCGGCCACCGTCACCAGCAAGCTGACCAGCGCACCCAGGGTGAATTTTCCCGCACCAAACGAGGCCACAAACGCCGCTTGCAACACGCGCAGCATGGCCAAGCCGGCCAGCACCATGATGAAAGCTGGCGGTGCGGCCAGCATCCAGCCGGTGAAGGTGGGTGCCATCAGCCCAAAGGCCAAAGCCAAGGCACCAAACACCAGGGCAGCCGTGTAGTGCTGGTGCCGTGGGCCGGATGAAGACAGCATGGCATTGGTGGGGCCGGTCAGACAACTGCTCACCGCGCCAAACACCGCGCTGACGCCTGAGCCCAGACCGCAGGCCACGGCGATGGCATTGACCGGTGGCGCATGACCGGCGGTTTTGAGCACCGCCACCCCTTGCCCGTTTTGCACCACCAGCACGGTGATGGCCAGCGGCACCACCAATTCCAGCAGCGCGGCCCATGACCACACCGGCGCGGTCACCAGCGGCTGCGCCCATTGCCACACAGCCAGGTTGGCGTTGCCCCAGCGATCACCCAGCGCCATCGCCAGCACCCCCACCAACAAGGCGCCGATCACCGGGGGCATCTTGCGCCCCCAGCTGGGCAGCGCCGAGAGCGTGATGAAGGCCAGCACCATGGGCGCGGCGATGGCCACATCGCTGCCCAGGGCGCGCACCAAATCCAGCCCAAAGCGCAAAAACACACCTGCCACCATGCCCATCACGATGGGCATGGGCAAGACCGACATCACCCGCTTGACCCAACCGCTCATGCCGAGCAGCGCGATCAAGGCACTGGTCACATAAAACGCGCCAATCACCTCGCCAAAGCTCAGGTGCTGCAAGGCAGGGCCCACCAGCACCGTGCCGGGAATGGTCCAGCCAAAGGCCAGCGGCGTGCGGTAGTGCCAGCTCATCGCCAAGCTGAGCAAGCCGTTGATGAAGAACACCGCAAACACCCAAGATGCCAGCTCAGCCGGCGACAAGCCGCCGCGGGTGCCGACCGACAAAATCACCGCCACGGGTCCGGTGGCGGCGAAGATGAAACCGATCAAGCCATTGGCCAGCGGCGTGGTGCCAAAGTCGGCCCAGGTGCGGGGTGCCGGGTTGGGGGCAGGGCGTTCGAGGTGGTGCAGCAAAGGGTGGCCTGTGTCAAAAGGGGGTGGGCCACAGCAT
>JBEDFU010000004.1:0-8676 GCA_041174965.1 Pseudomonadota bacterium
GCCCATGTGCAAGAGGCCATTGCCGCTTTTCAGAGCAAACGCTCGGGCAATTTCCCCGCGCTGGCCGCGCTGAAGACCTTCAAAGACTGAGGTGCGTCACTGACGCGCGGTGCGAACCGAAAGCGGTGGCTGACCCGGGTGGCTGCTGCGCCAAGGGTTGATGTCCACCCCACCACGGCGGGTGTAGCGGGCATAAACACTCAACCGAGAGGGTTTGCAGTGGGTCCAAATGTCCATGAAGATGCGCTCCACGCAATGCTCATGAAACTCATTGTGGTTGCGAAAGCTCACCAAGTATTGCAACAAACCGCCTTGCTCTATTTGCGGCCCGCTGTAGCTGATGCGCACACTGCCCCAATCGGGCTGACCCGTCACCAGGCAATTGCTTTTGAGCAAGTTGCTGGTCAAGGTTTCGGTGACGGGGTTTTCATGGTCGGCACAACGCAGCAAGTCTGGGGCGGGCTGATAGCGGTCGCAATCGATGTCCAAGCGGTCCAGGCTCAGACCGTCCAATTCTTGAATGGGCTCTTTGTCAAACTGTTCCGGCAGAACCAAAACCACACCCACGCCGGCGCGAACGGCGCCGCCATTCCAAACCGAGGCAGACAAGTCGCGCTCCAAGCGCTCGCGCACGGCTGCCGCATCGGCAAAGCGGGTGTTGTTGAAGCTGTTGAGGTAGAGCTTGAGCGATTTGCTTTCCACCAAATGGGTGCTCTCACACGGCACCACCAGGCGCGCCATGGCGACTTGGGGCTTGCCGCGCAAATTGAGCCAGCTCAGTTCATAAGCGGTCCATAAATCGGCGCCCACAAACACGGGCCTGTCGCCCACCCCAATGGTTTGGCGTTGGGTGGAACGGGGCAAGGGGTAGAGCAAGCTGGGGGTGTACTGGTCCACATAAGTGGACGCTTTGCCCAGCTGCGAATGTTCAGGGATGTTCATGCAAAAAAGGAATCAGCGCGTCGGTGATGGATTGGACCACGGGTGGCGGCAGGTCGTGGCCCATGCCGTCCACACCGATCATGCGCGCACCGGGGATGCGCCGCGCCGTGTCTTCACCGCAGGCATAGGGCACCAAGGGATCGGCCTTGCCGTGGATCACCAGCGTGGGCGCGGTGATGCGGTGCAATTGGTTTGCCCGCTCGGTATCGGTCATCACCGCATGCATTTGGCGAGCGATGCCATCGGGGCGGTAACTGCGCTCCACACTGGCCGTGATCAGCGTTTTGAGCAGGCCAGCGTCGGGAGGGTAAGCGGGGCTGGACACGGCGCTCAAAAATTTCAGGGTGTGGTCCACAGCACCCTCCAAACCCGGCCGGGCAGGTTTGCCCAGCAACAGTTGCATCACTTTGGCATCGGGCATGGGCAAATCGGGAGCGCCACTGCTGCTCATGATGCTGCACAAGCTGGCCACCCGTTCGGGCGCTTGCAAGGCCAAACGCTGGGCAATCATGCCGCCCATGCTCATGCCTACCACATGGGCGCGGTTGATGTGCAAGGCATCCAGCAGGCCCAGGGCATCCAAGGCCATGTCTTGCACACTGTAGGCAGGTTCTGAGGGAAAGCCGAAATGGGTGCGAAACCCCTGCCACAACAAATTGGGCACGCCGGCATGGGCAAAACGGGTGGACAAACCGGCGTCGCGGTTGTCAAAACGAATGACCCGAAAACCCGCATGGCGCAAAGCCCGCACCAAGCCCGGCGGCCATGAAATCAATTGCATGCCCATGCCCATGATGAGCAACACCACTGGGCGATCTGTTTCACCGCTGTCTTCGAGCTCGATTTCGATGCGGTTGGCTGCAATGCGCATGGTCCAGCGGCCCCGGCTCAAACCGATGTGTTGCGGCGAAACACCAAGGTATTTTCGTTGGATGCGTCAGGTGCAAACCCATAGCCTTCCAAGTTAAAGCCTTGCAAAGCCTGGGGCGTTTTGACTTGGTGCTGAATGGCGTAACGCGCCATCAAACCCCGCGCACGTTTGGCAAAAAAGCTGATGATTTTGTATTGACCGTTTTTGAAGTCTTGAAACACGCAATCAATCACCCTCGCTTGCAAGACCTTGCGGTCCACCGCTTTGAAATACTCTTGCGACGCCAAGTTGACGATCACAGGGTCTTTGCTGGCTGAAAGTTGCTGGTTCAAATGCCCTGCAATTTGTGCGCCCCAAAACTGATAGAGGTTTTTGACCTTGCCATGTTTGAGTGCCGTGCCCATCTCCAAGCGATAGGGTTGCATCAGGTCAAGCGGTCGCAGCACGCCATACAAACCACTCAAGATCGCCACATGGTCTTGCGCCCATTGCAGGTCTTTGGGCTTCAAGCTTTTGGCATCCAGGCCTTCATACACATCGCCATTGAAGGCCAGCACCGCAGGGCGGGCGTTGGCCTCGGTGAATGTGGGCGACCAAGCTTTGTAACGGTCGACATTGAGTTGGGACAAGGCCTGGCTCAAGTCCATCAGCTCAGCGATTTGCTTAGGGCTCTTCTTTTTGAGCGTTGAAATCAGCGCAGTGGACTGCGGGACAAACTGCGGTTCGCTGGCCTTGACAGGCGGTAAGGCGGACTCGTAGTCGAGGGACTTGGCGGGGGAGAGCAGGAATAGCATCCTGCGATTATTTCAAATCCCCAGCCAAGGATGCCAACGCGTCTTCCGCGATCTGTGTGTGAGCAGGATAGTTGGTGTGGTCACAACCCAATTTCACTGCCGCACCTGCCTTGATGGCGGCCTTGGCAGCGGGGTCAAACTCAAAGCGCACAAAGTGCACCGCTGAGGTTTTTTCGTCGTTTTCGCGGTCCAGGTCTTCGTCGGCAATGGCGTAGACACGGGCATGGCCTTCCACCTCGATGAACATGCGATCTTCCACCCCAATGAGCCGCGCCAATTCGCGCTTGCGCTCGTTCACATCGGGGTATTCGATGAGCATGGTGGCCTTCCAGTTGCTGCCCTCGGGCACCAAGGGCGCATAGGCATCGATTTCTTGCTGGATGCCTTCTTCTTCAAAGATTTTTTCAATCCGCAGCATCTCTTGGATTTGGTAGCGAATCGTGGTTTCGCTCTCAAACTGCAAGGTGATGTGCTCGCCCAAATGCACCGAGCGCAATTTGCGGTGTGCCAGCACCTCGGCCTTGTGGGTCTTGCGGAATTTGCTGTAAGCCTCAAGGCTCATGAGGTTTTCAGCGGTGATGTGTCCAGTGATTTGCATGACTTGCTTTCAAATAATGGGAATCTGACCCCCATTACTTCAACCCGTAGGCTTTGGCCACGAGGCTGAGGGGGTGTTGGAGTTCGGGCACGGCTTGGCCACTGGCCTCAAAGCCTTGGGCGATGTGGTGGCCGCCCAGCGGGCAGTCGGAGCTGATGTAGTCGGGCTTGCTGCCGTCTTTCATCGTGGCCATGGCTTTGACCACCGGCTTGCCAATCTTCATGGCGTAAGCATGGGTGGCTTTTTTCACGCCATAGGTGCCGGCGTGGCCCGAGCAACGCTCGATGGTGTTGATGGTGGTGTCGGGAATCATCTTGAGCATTTCTTCGGTCTTCTTGCCGATGTTTTGCACCCGACCATGGCAGGGAATTTGGTAGCTGATGTTGCCCAAGCTCTCGGGGAACTCGGTTTTCAACAAGCCATCGCGCTTTCGCGCCATGAGGTACTCGAACGGGTCCCACATGTGCTCTTTGACCAACTGTGTTTCAGCGTCGTTGGGGTACATGAGGGGCAGCTCTTGCTTGAACATCAAGGTGCAGGATGGCACTGCACTCAGAATGGCGTAACCCTCACGCGCGTATTTGGCGAGGATGGGGATGTTGATTTTCTTGTTCTCGTCCACCGACTGCAAATCACCCAACTCGAGTTTGGGCATGCCGCAGCATTTTTCTTTGTACACCAACTCGTAGGGGATGTCGTTGTGGTCGAGGATTTTGAGCAAGTCCATGCCAATGCCGGGCTCGTTGTAGTTCACATAGCAAGTGGCATAAATCACCACCTTGCCGGGTGTTTTTTCGCCATTCACCACTTTGCTGGCCTGGGCCTTGGGTGCCTGGCTGCGGAATTTTTGGGTTGCCAACTCGGGCAACCAAGCGTCTTTGTCCACGCCCAAAGCCGACTCCATCACCGAACGTGCGGCTTTGGTTTTGTTGATGGCGTTGACCGCTTGCACCACGATGGGAATGCCCGCGAACTGGCCATGCACATCGGTGGAGGCCAGCAATTTTTCGCCGGTGGTGACCTCACCTTTTTGGAACTTGATGGCCTTGGCCCGCAGCATGGTGTGCGGGAAGTCCAGGTTCCATTCGTGCGGCGGCACATAAGGGCATTTGGTCAGGTAGCACAGGTCGCACAAATAGCACTGGTCGACGACTTTCCAGTAGTCTTTCTTGTCCACGCCATCCATTTCCATGGTGGGACTTTCGTCGACCAAATCGAACAAGGTGGGAAACGAGCCGCACAGGCTCACGCAGCGGCGGCAACCGTGGCAAATATCGAAGATGCGCTCCATCTCGGTGAGGCAGGCTTCTTCGTTATAAAACTCGGGATTGAGCCAGTCGAGCGGGTGGCGTGTGGGGGCTTCCAAGCTGCCTTCGCGGGCCATGGTGTATTCCTCAAAAAAGTGGGGGTGAGAAAGAAAGCTTCTCTAGAAAGGTCAGGATTCAGAGAGGGGCGCTGTGGCTTTTTGAGCCCAACGCCCTACCCTCAATGCTGAGAAAAGATCAATCGACCAATTCAGCCAATGCCTTGGCGTAGCGGTTGGCGTGTGAACGCTCAGCCTTGGCCAGGGTTTCAAACCAATCAGCGATTTCGTCGTGGCCTTCGTCGCGAGCGGTTTTGGCCATGCCAGGGTACATGTCGGTGTACTCATGGGTTTCGCCAGCCACTGCGGCTTTCAGGTTGTCACGGGTGGCACCAATGGGCAAGCCAGTGGCGGGGTCGCCGCACTGCTCCAGCCACTCGAGGTGACCGTGGGCGTGACCGGTCTCGCCTTCGGCGGTTGAACGGAACAGCGCTGCCACATCGTTTTGGCCTTCCACGTCGGCCTTGTTCGCGAAATACAGGTAACGGCGGTTGGCCTGTGACTCGCCTGCGAAGGCGGCTTTCAGGTTTTCTTCCGTTTTGGAGCCTTTGAGTGCTGCCATGAGAAATCTCCTTGGGTTGATGAAAAGCTTCGACGCTTTGTGCATCGAAGTGCGCAGAGGGTACAGGCATTGAGACCGGGCCGTCTAATGGCTTATTTCAATCCACTCCATTGATGCTGACTATTGAAAATCTAATAATTTGCAATAATTTCGATTATTAATCATAAAGAGTACGCCGCGCTTGTGGCTTTGACCGTCACTTTTGGCAGCTCAAGCCCCTTCAGCGCCGGACAAGCACATCACAGGCATCAACTTATGGGCACGCAGCTTGTAATACGATGTACAACAGTCGGACGAACGCCCGGCACCCATCAGGAGACCACATGACATCAGCCCATGCCATGCATCCATCGCAGGCCACCTTGCCAGCGCCCGTCGCGATACAGCAACTTCACCACAGCGCTTACCGCGCACGCGATGCCGAAGAAACGCGGCATTTTTACGAAGACATTTTGGGTTTGCCGCTCTACCACATCATCCAAAGCGACCATGTGCCCAGCACCGGCGAGTACTGCCCGTACACCCATATTTTTTTCCGCTTGCAAGATGGTTCGTTCATTGCATTTTTTGACTTGGGAGACGACCAAGCCGCAGCCCCCTCGGCCAACACACCGGCGTGGGTCAACCACATTGCCTTTCGGGTTAACCATGTGCGTGAATTGGAAGACACCATGGCCCGGCTCAAAGCCCATGGCGTGGATGTGATTGGGGTGACCGACCACCACATTTTCAAAAGCATTTACTTCTTTGACCCCAACGGCATCCGACTGGAGTTGACCGCTCAATTGGCCGATGAGTTTCAAATGCTGCAAGAAAGCACCACCGCCCATGCCCGTTTGAAGGAATGGAATGCGCGCAAAAACCAATGGCGCGCAGACCGCGCCAGCGGCAAAGCGCCACAGGCTCTGAAACCCCAGCAAAACGACCGACCTGAGCTCAACCAGACCATGAAACCATGAGCCTCAGCAACGCCATGGCCCCTGTGGCCCACACCAACGGTTACGAGTTCACCCAAGGCAGCGGCTACGCCCTGCCCGAATACCCTTTTGTGGCCCCACCGGAACTCCAATCTGAAAAATTGGTGAGGCACAAAGTGGTGGTGGTGGGTGCAGGCATCACCGGTTTGACCTTGGCCTGCAGCTTGGCCCAAAGCGGTGTGACCGCAGTGGTGCTGGATGAGGACAACACCGTGGGTGTCAAAGGCGCCTCATCCAGAGGCATTTGCTACACCCAAAAATCCTTGGAAATTTTCGAGAGACTGGGTATTTACCAACGCATCAAAGCCAAAGGCGTTGAGTGGCGTGTGGGGCGCACTTTTGCCGGAAATGACGAGGTATTCTCTTTTGACCTGGGTCAGCAAAGCCACTTCAACTTGAGTGAACAACCGCCCTTCATCAACATCCAGCAGTTCTACATCGAAGGCTTTTTGGTCGAGCGCATTCAAGACCTGAACCGAGACAAACCCCGGATCGATTTGCGCTGGCAATCACGCGTGGTGGGGTTTTCGCAAAACAATGAAGTTGCCACCTTGGAGGTGGAAACGCCGGCTGGCCGCTACCGCATAGAAGCCGAGCACGTGATCGATGCCACGGGTTCGCACACGCCGTTTCATGCCTGGTGCCAAGCCAGCATGGACGCCAAGCGGGGCGATGACCGCTGGTGCATTGCCGATGTGCGTTTCAAGCACACGCCACCATTGGAGCGGCACACCTGGATTGAAGCCCCATTCAACGAAAACCGCGCTGTGTGGCAGCACCTGATGGGCGATGAGGTGTGGCGCATCGATTACCAAATGGCACCCAACACCGACCCCGCATACGCCAGCCGCGAAGACGTGGTGCGTGAGCGATTGCAACGCCAATTTGGTGCCGACATCGACTGCGACATTGTGTGGGTCGGCCCCTATGCTTATAAATCCCAATGCCTGCACCATTTGCGTGTTGGCCGTGTCTTTTTTGTCGGAGACACCGCCAAAGTGGTCAGCCCATTTGGGGCCAGGGGCGGCAACACCGGCATTGCCGATGCCCATAACCTGGCCTGGAAAATGGCCGCCGTGGTCAAAGGCCGTGCCCCAGCTCAATTGCTGAACAGCTATAACGATGAACGGCTGGAGGCAGCCCAGGTCAATGTGCAAGTGACGCAACGCACAGCACGTTTTTTGCGCCCTGCCGATGGCACTGAGCGCCTGTTTCGCAACGCGGCCATTGCCCTGGCCAAGCGCCAAGCCTTTGCCAGGCCCTTGATCAACACAGGCCGCATGGCGGTGGCCAACACCTACCACCGCTCGCGGGTGTGCGCACCCAACGGCGGCATATCGGTGCAAAACGTGGCATTGCGCGGCTCGGGGGGGGAGGCTTGTTGCCTCAATGACCTTCTGCGCTGGTCCGATGGCCATTTGTTGCTGCTGCTGTTTGGGAATTTGACCCCATCTGATTTGAAAAGGGTGTTGCAACTCACGCCCCATGCGCCGCTGCGAGCGGTTCAAGTGGTTTCAGGTGCGGACACCGCCCAAGCGGTGGAGCACGTGCTGGATGCGCACATGCACCTTCGCCAAGCTTGCCATGCGGGACAGGCCCAATGGGCCTTGTTGCGACCCGATGCGTATTTGGCGGCCACGGGTACGGCACTGGATGGCCGCTGGATTCAGGCCGTGGCCAAAGCCTTGGCCATGGCCGACTGAAGGCCGACAATGCCGCGCCAAATTTCAACGATGATCACCCCTTTTTCAACCAAGATGGAGCTGCCATGACCACCCCACTGACCATTGATTTCGTCTCTGACATTGCATGCCCTTGGTGCGCCGTGGGCTTGGGTGCCTTGGAACAAGCGCTGCAACGCCTGGAGGGCGAGGTGTCGGTTGAATTGCGCTTTCAACCCTTCGAACTCAACCCACAAATGGGTCCAGGCGGCCAAGACTTGGGCGAACACCTGACCGAAAAGTACGGCTCCACCCCCGAAAAGCAAGCGCAAATGCGCGACATGATTGGCCAACGTGGGAAAGAAGTGGGCTTTGACTTTCACCCGGGCGGGCGCGGCCGGGTCTACAACACCTTTGATGCCCATCGCTTGTTGCACTGGGCGGGCCTCAGCGAAAAGTCAGGTGCTCAACACGCCTTGAAAAAAGCCTTTCTGGCGTCGTACCAAGGCCGTGCTGAAGCCATCGAGCAGCAGGAGGTGATGCTCGCCGCCGTCCAAGAAGCGGGCCTGGACGTGGCGCAAGCCAAAGCCATTTTGGACAGCGACACCTACGCACAAGATGTCAGAGACGCCGAGCAGTACTACATGCAAGCTGGCATTCGCTCGGTGCCAGCCATCATCATCAATCAAAAACACCTGATTTCTGGGGGCCAACCCACCGATGTATTTGAGCAAGCATTGCGCCAGATTGCCCAACAAGAGGCCACGGCCTGACCCATCCGGCAATGGGGTCCCGTCTGGACCCCATTCGCTGTGAGCCCCACGCGCTTGCCTGCCCCTAAAATGGGCGCCTCTCCAGCCCGCACCTGCGCCCATCCTGGGCCATGAACACTTCAGCCCCCCTATGAG
>JBEDFU010000005.1:0-23598 GCA_041174965.1 Pseudomonadota bacterium
TTTGCAAATCCGTGTAGGTCGGTTCGACTCCGGCCCGCGCCTCCATCACGCTTGGCAAACTGTTCCGCACAGTTTGCCATTTCTTTTTGCAACTGCCCCGCGCACACTTGCAACACAAAAAATCCATCGCAATGCACCGACCTATCGCTCGATCAAGTCAGTGGCAAATTGATCAGATGAATCCCCAGGACTTCAGTTTGCCTTTGGCGCGAAACTCGTAAGCGTTCTTCACCGCCGCTGCGGCTGCCAAGGGGTCGGTTTCAGCCCTGGCCAATTTGGGCATGCCGGCTATTTCAAACTTACTCACAGTGATGAAGCCGTAGGCTGCATCTTTGACGGCTCTGGCCTTTTTGTGCTGTGCGTTGACTTCAGAGACAAAACCAGCGTAGCCAAGCTGATCTGACACACCGCTCAAAATAGCAGATGTGTCGCAACAATGAAGCACAAAGCAACCCAGCAAGGGACAGGTCTTGAAAAGCTCCACCACGCTTTGTGTGCCACCCTCTGACCAGGCCTTCATGACTTCGTTGGCCTTGGTCATTTCTTTGTAATCGTTGATGAACACCTGCATGGTGATGATGAATTTGGCCAGCCGATTGCCCACAGCGATGGCCGCTCCGGTGGCCGTGCCGCCGTCCAAAAACACGCCACCGGTTTGGGCGCCAGCAGTGACCAGGTCTACCGTGGCATTGGCTGCAGTCCGGTTGGCCTGAATGGCGATGACACTCAAGACGGCATCAAAGGCATCGCTGGCGCCATTGGCGGCGAAGGTCTCAGCGTTGCTTTTCTCCCAGCTGTAGGCGTGGTAGCGGGCCAATATCGCCTTGGAGTAACCCACAAAGGCTTTGCCAGCACTCTTGGCCGGTCCCACGAATGGAACGGCTTCCAGGTAAATATCATGCAGGCTCTCTAAAAACCCACTCAACAGCTCTGGAAACAATTCCAAAATGCCAAAGTCAACGCCAAAAATTTCTGCCAAATTGAAACGGATGTCGGGCAGCGTTGGCAGCAAAAAGTCCAGGTCAGGGATGGAGATGTGTGGAAGATCGATGGTGATGCTTGGGAAATTGGGAAGCTTCAATTGCAGGTGCGCAAAGAAACTGAGGTTCAAGCTGGGAAACTTGAATTTGAAATACGCAAAGATGTCTGGCAAGTGAATCGACAGATCCGGGATATGGATTTGTAGCCATTTGAAAAAAAGTTCAGGGAAATTGAGGTTTGGAAAATCCAAATTCAAACCCTTGTACCAAGCCAGTAAATTCGGTATGTGAAAGTCGATGTTGAATGAAGGCAGCTTGTACTTGACCCACTGTATGAATATGCGAATCAGGTGAATCGGGTCTACTTTGGGTATGGGCACCGCAGACAACTGCCCCGCGACATCTTTGGCTTCCTTGTAGGCGCTGCTGATCAAACTGGCAATGGCGGTTTTTTTCACGCTGATTTGCTTGCCTCGAAGCAAATCTTTAACGGGGTCGAGGCTGGCGGCACGCAGCATCTCCAGTCCCGCAAGTTCTGCCGTTGAAAAAGGGCGTGTCGATGCAAACAAGGCGTCATGGAGCAGTGACACCACGCCTTTGCTGTTGCGAATATCTTGTCGCCAATCTCTGGTGGGGCTTCGATAAAGGCTGTTGCCCGCTTGCTCGTAATGCGATTTTTTCTCTTCCCAAACCAACAGCGCTTTGCGCAATGCCGCCAGGCGAGTTTCGGATTGATCTGACCAGTAATTGAGCAGTGCTTGATCGACCGCTTTGAGGTCAGAACTGCGAATGCCAAAGGACATGGACGGCGTTGACTCTTTCATCCACCTGTCGTATGTCGGGATAAGACTGGGCATACGAACTCCTTGTAATTAAATATTATTTTATCTGAGCCCATCTGTCTTGATGGGACTCTGCTCAGGGTCGCCCTGGCAGTTGGCCTGATGTTCGGTCAGATGTACCCACAGGGAGCGCTTTGCAGGCACCTTTGCCATGCTGGTAAGCCCCGGTCCGCAGAGGCCAATTTTTCAAGTCCAATCGGTCATTCAAAAATGAAAATGGAGGCCAAAAAATGATGTCAACACGTTTGGATGGCAAGCGGGTTTTATTGACACAAGCATCTGAGTTCATGGGGCCAGCATTGCAAGAGACTTTTCGCAACCTGGGGGCCACGGTGATGGCCGATGAACGCGCACTCGACCAAGATCCCCTCTTGCCAGCCGCCTTGGTGCAGGCGGCGGGTCAGGTCGATGTGTTGTTATTGCATTTGGCATTGCCAGCGCCCCTGACGGCGGCCATTGATATTGACGAGCAAGAGTGGCGGCGAGTGTTTGCCCATTTGGTCGACCCCATGCCGCGCTTGGTGGCTGCGGTGTTGCCGCAAATGATGGCCCGGGGTGCCGGTCGCATTTTGCTCATGGGCAGCGCTGCGGCTTTGCGTGGCCAAAAACGAACCGGCAGTTACAGCGCAGCCCGGGGTGCGCAACTGGCGTATGTGCAATCCGTGGGTTTGGAGTTGGCCGCGCATGGCATTCAGTTCAATGCGATCGCTCAAAACTTTGTCGACAACCCCACCTATTACGGCGCTGAGGTTCAAGCCAATCCGCGCTTTCAAGAGCGACTAAAGCGAGAGGTTCCCCTGGGCAGGCTGGTCAGTGCGCAAGAGGATGCCGCTTATGCCGCCTATTTGTGCAGCGATGCGGCCGCCTGCTTTGTCGGGCAGGTATTTCCCATCAGTGGTGGCTGGGTCAACAGGTGATCAACTTGTCAATCAAAGGTGCTTGTGGGTGCAAAGTAGCTGGGTCTTTGGCCGCTGTATTGGGTCTTGACGAAAGGCTGTAGGGCCAAATGCGTGGGTCGGCCAAAGCGCGGCATGCCGTCAGTTGGGCGCTTGGCCAGCCACTCATCCGGGTTGGCCACCATGGCTTTGTAAGACGCCACCAAGACGCTGCCATGTTCCAGGTGGGCCTGTGCGCTTTGTGGTGTTAAATGGGTGGCTTGCTCCAAACTGTGCAGGGCCAATTCATATTTCTGCAAGTCTTTCAGCAGTCGCCCCCGATGCAGGTGAGCGAGTGCCAAATGGGGATCCAGCGCAATCGCTTTTTCAAAACTGAGCAAGGCCTGATCTGGGTTTTTCAGTTGCTGAAGGGCGATGCCGCGTTCGTTGTGGGCCTGGGCAAATGCGGGTTTGATTTCAATCGCCTTGTCAAAGCTGTCCAAGGCTGCTTGGGGAGACTTTTTCTCCAACAAGCTTCGACCGCGCGCGTGAAAGGACAGCGCGTCTTGGGGGTTGATGTCCACAGCTTGGTTGAAGCTTTCGATGGCCTCATCCCACTGGCGCAACGCGTGCAAGGCCTGACCACGGTCAAAGAACCAGCTCGCTTGATCCGACTTCAACCCAATGGCGCGGTTGTAACTGGCCAGGGCGCCATCCCATTTTTTGAGTTGGGCCAAGGCTTTGCCGTGTGAGTGGTGCATCTGCGCATCTTCAGGTTGCAGCGCACTGGCTTGGTTGTAGCTGCGTTGGGCCTCATCCCATTGCTGCAGGCCCAACAAAGATTGTGCTCGGCCCAGGTGCGATGCTGCATGCGTTTTGTCCAGTTGGATGGATTTGTCGTAGCTGGCCAAAGCCGGCGTCCATTGCTGTAATTCTTTGAGGGCTTCGCCTTTTTGGAAATGGGCCAGGGCATGGCTGGGCTCCAGCGCAATGGCTTTGTTGTAGCTGTGAATGGCGTCACGCAAATCCTGGTCCGCCACGATGGTCCAGTTGCTTGCCGCCCCAGCAGTTGTTGCGCAAAAAGACAAGAGAATGCTTGCGGCGTATTTGTTCATGGCTGAACTCCATCAAAGTGAGGGCAAGGTGTCGAAAAACCAGCTTTCTCACCTGTATGCAATTAGCGGGCCTGACTTTTTTGACAGCCGCACGGGCGTTGGGCTGCAGCACACACACGGTCGCTGTGGCCAAGGCGACTTGGACAGTCGCATCGGTTAAAGCTTGTCAATGTCATTGCGGTGCGCTGTGTATAGTTGATCTGAACCAGCAGCAGGGTTCGCAAACCATGTGGCTGTCATTTCTTTCACACTCTCTATCACTGACCGCATGGAACACCTCATCAACTTCACCTCACAAGGCCTTCAACTGGCCGGTGTTTTGCAAATTCCCGACACCTTGAAGACTGGTCAAAAATGCGCTGCCATCGTGGTGTTGCACGGTTTTGGCAGCAATAAAAACGGCGGTATCTCCATGGCTGCCGCCAAGTTGTTTGCGTCCTTGGGCTATGTCACCTTGCGTTTTGACATGCGTGGTTGCGGTGACAGCCAAGGGCAACGTGGCAAAGTGATTTGCATGGAGCAGGTGCAAGACACCCAGGCCGCCATTGACTTTTTGCAAACCCGTCCCGAGGTCGATGCTGGCCGCATTGGGGTGATGGGCCACAGCTTTGGTGCGGCCGTGGCCATTTACACCGCAGGCATTGACACGCGTGTGGCCGCTTGCGTGTCCACCGGTGGCTGGGGCGATGGTGAAAAGAAATTCCGCAAGCAACATGCCAGCCCCGAGGCTTGGAAAAAGTTCACCGACATGATGGCCGAGGGCCAACGCCGCTTGGCCCTGGGTGAGTCGATGATGGTGCCGCGTTACGACATCGTGCCGATTCAGCCCGGCTTGCGCAATCAGTTGGCACCGGGTTCGATCACCGACTTTCCTTACGAAGTCGTTGAGAGCATGTTCAACTTCCGCGCCAACGAAGTGGTGGGCCAGATTGCACCACGCCCTTTGCTGCTGCTGCACCCATCGAACGACACCGTCACCCCCACCGAACAGTCTCTGGATTTGTTCGCCCATGCCGGCCAACCCACCGATTTGCACCTGTTTGCCGAAACCGACCACTTTATTTTGGGCGAAGGCAATGCCTTGGTCATCGACCTGGTCAGTGGGTGGCTGCAAAAAAACTTACCGTTGAGCCGTTGATCCGTCGACCCATTGAATAGTTGAACCCCTTTAGGAGAAAGCCATGCTGTTCCTTCGCTTCGCCGTTTTGCGCTTTTTGTTTGTGAGTGTGGGTTTGATGTTGGGTACGGGCGCGATGGCGCAAGCTCCCAGCTTTCCCAACCGCCCCATCAAATTGGTCGTCCCCTTTGTGCCCGGTGGCACCTTGGACGTGGTCGCACGCCTTTTGGCGCGCAATATGCAAGACAGCTTGAAGCAGGCCGTGGTGGTGGAGAACCGTGCCAGCGCCGGTGGTGTGGTGGGGGTGGACCATGTGGCCAAGAGCTCTGCGGACGGTTACACCTTGGTGCTCAATGCGGCCACGCCCATGGTGACGGTGGTGAGCTTGCAGGCCACCCCCTATGACCTGATGAAGGACCTGGTGCCTGTGGCCCAGGTCAGCACCTTCGATTACGTGCTGGCGGTCAACGTCAAATCACCGATCAACAGCATGCAAGACTTGATACAAATGGCCCGCAAGCAACCGGGCAAGCTCAATTACGCCAGTGCAGGTTCGGGTTCGGGCCAACACATGTTCATGGAGTTGGCCCGCAGTGCGGCCGGCATACAAATCCAACACATTCCCTACAAAGGCAATGGCCCGGCGATGCAGGCGTTGCTCTCCGGTGAAGTGGATTTGATTTTTGACACCAGCTTGGGCATCTTGCCCCAGGTGCAAGGCAATCGCTTGCGTCCTTTGATGACCAGCAGCGCCAAGCCCATGGCCAGCATGCCCCAAGTGCCCACCATGGAGAGCTTGTTTCCGGGATCTGGCATCCAAGGCTGGCATGCGGTATTTGCACCGGCCGCAACGCCCAAAGAGGTGGTGGCAGTGTTGACCGAAGCCATTCGCAAGGCCGTGAATTCGCCCGAGATGGCGGCCAAGTTGCGCGAGCTCGGTTTGGAGCCGTCGGGCATGGGCCCCGATCGTTTCACTGACGTGGTGAAACGTGATTTGGAGCGCTGGGGAAAACTCATCCGCGACAACGGTATCAAGGCCGACTGAGCTCAGCCCCACCCCTCATCCACTCATCCACATTTCACCCCAAAGCCCATTGCATGTCAGCGACTTCAACTGCCCCAGGCCTACCCCTTTCATGTGACCTGTTGGTCACCCACATTGACTGGCTCATCACCGTGGACCCTCAGCGCCGCATCATCCGCGACGCGGCCTTGGCGGTGAAAGACGGACGGTTCGTGGCGGTGGGAAAAACCGCCGATCTCATGGGGCAATGGCAAGCGAGCCAAACCATTGCTGGTCACGGTCGGGTGGTGATCCCTGGCATGATCGACAACCACTTGCATGCCTCGTTCCAACTGTCCCGTGGCTTGGCCGATGAGGCCAATGCCCAGCAGTTTTTGTTTGAACACATGTACCCCTATGAGGCGGCCAATACCCGTGATGATGTGGCGGTGAGCTCTGCTTTTGCAGCCCTGGAGTTGATGCGCCACGGCGTGACCTGCTTCACCGACCCCGGCAATTACCACCCCGACGCCACCATTGCGTCCGTGCTCTCCACGGGCATGCGCTTGGTGGCGGCCTGTTCGTGCTTTGATAAAACCAAATCCGTCATGGGCTTGTTGCCGGCCAGCATGATTGAGTCCACCGGCGCTTGCCTGGAAAAAACCGAAGCTTTGTTTGAACGCTACCTTGGGCAGCACCATGGCCGACTCACCATGTCGGCATCGTTTCGGGGCATGAACAACGCCAGTGACGAGCTCATCACCGGCCTCAAAGACCTGGCCAACAAGCACCAGGTCAAGTTGCAAACCCATGCTTGCTTCAGCTACCAAACCCACGATGCCAGCGTCTCGGCCACGGGCAAAGCCGAGATCGAACGCCTGGAGTCACTCGGGGTGTTGGATGAAAACATGATCTTGGTCCATTCGGGTTGGCTTGAGCCGCAAGAATTGGCGCTGCTGGTCAAACGCAAACCCACCTTGGTGTGCAGCCCTTCTTCATCGCTGCACAACGGTTATGGCTATATGGCGGCGGGCAAACACCCTGAGCTCATGGCCATGGGGGTGAATGTGAGTTTGGGCTCCGACCATGCCTCGTCCGGCGTGGTGGACATGGTGCAAGAGATGCGCATGGCCGCCTGTATGTACAAAGAGGTGCGCATGAACCCGCGGGTGATGCCCCCCGAGCACGCCATTGAAATGGCCACCCTGAATGGGGCCAAAGGCGTGGGTTTGCAAGACCGCATCGGTTCCATCGAGGTGGGCAAAGAGGCCGACTTTGTGGTGTTTGATGCCACCCAACCCGAGTGGCAACCGCTTTACAACCCGGTTTCCAATTTGGTCTACAGCGCCACGGGCAGCAGCGTGAAAGACGTGTTCATCGCTGGCGAACAGGTGCTCAAGGACGGCAAGCTCACCCGCATTGACCACGATGCCTTGATGCAACAAGTGGGGGAGGCTGGCCAGCGCATCGCTGCGCGACTGGACATGAAAAAACTGCTCAAAGGACTTTGGCCGGTTCAGTGAACCCCACGCTGCCATTTGCACTGCGGCGCAAAACGCGACCGGGCAGGGCGCCTGTGTGTTGGGCGTGGTCGATCACCACCACCCCATTGACCAGTACGGTGGTTCGCTGACCAGCTGGGTAGCGGTGCGGGTCCTGGTAGGTCGATAGGTCCAAGAAAACATCGGGTTCAAACAACGTCACGTCGGCGCACATGCCCACGCGCAACAAACCCCGGTCGCGCAAGCGCAGCGCACGCGCTGTGGCACCGGTCATTTTGAAGATGGCATGCGCCAGGGTGGTGACTTGTTCGCGGTGCACATAGCGGCCCAACACGCGTGGAAAGGTGCCGTAAAAGCGCGGGTGGGGCATGCCTTGGCTCACCACCCCTTCGTGCGAGACGCAGTTGCCGTCCGACCCGATCAAGGCCGCTGGCGAGCGGATCAGTTCGCGCACATCGTCTTCTGAAATGGAGGTGATCAAGACCCGGGTTGCACCGCGGTCTGCGCGCAAGTAATCGCACAAGGTGTCGATCGGGTCCATGCCCCGCTCCTGGGCCAGCCCAGCGATGGTTTTGCCCGCATGCTGGGGCTGGTGCGGCGTGATCGAGATGCGCACATCCTCCCACGAGGCTATGCGGCCCCAATTGTTCAATCCATCGCGTTCGACTTCTTGCCGGATGCGCTCGCGGGTGGCTGGATCGGCCAAGCGCTCCAGCATGGCATCGACACCGCCAGCTTGTACCCATTGGGGCAAGATGTTTTTCAGCGGGTTGCTGCCAGCGGTATAGGGGTAAGCGTCGCAATCAATGTCCATGCCCGCGTCTCGCGCCGCTTGCAATTGTTCCAATGCCCGCGCTGTTTGTCCCCAGTTGTCCACGCCCGAGCATTTGAAATGCACCACTTGCACATGGATGCGGCAAGCGCGGGCGATGTCAATGGCTTCTTGCAGCGCCGCCATCACGCCATTGGATTCGTCGCGCAAGTGGGTGAAATAGGCACCGTGGTGTTGCTCCACCAACCGGGCCAGTTGCAGCATTTCATCGGCCTGGGCGTAGGCGCCGGGCGAGGTGAACAAACCACTGGACAAACCCAAAGCCCCGGCTTGTAGGCCCTCTTGCAGCAAGGCCAGCATGTGAGCCATTTCATCCTCGGTGGGTGCACGTTGTGCCATTCCCATGGCCATCAAACGCAAGGTGTTGTGTCCCACCAGCATGCCGGCATTCACCGATGTGGCGGGAAAGCTGTCCAGGTATTCGCCAAAACCCATCTCTCGAAAGGGCAGCCAGGGTGCACTGGGATTGAGGTAGTCGGCCAATAGTTTGACTTTGTCGGGCAAACACGGGGCGACCGAAAAACCGCAATGGCCAATGATTTCGGTGGTCACGCCCTGGCGCAGTTTGCTTTCGGCTTTGGGGTTGATGGGCAGGGTGAAGTCTGAGTGGGTTTTGATGTCAATGAAACCCGGAGCCACCACCAAGCCGCGGGCGTCGATCACCCTGTGGGCAGATACACCCAAACTGGGGCCAATGGCCGTTAAACGGCCTTGGGTGATGGCCACATCGGCCGGTATCCCTGGGGCACCGGTGCCGTCGTAAACAGTCCCGCCTTGGATCAAGATGTCACAGCGCATAGGGGTCTTCCATCGTTCAATTCAAGGGACCTAAAAACACTTCGCCCATGAAGCTGTCTGGCAGGGCATCGATGTGTTCGGGCCAATCGCTGGGGTTGTGCGGCCAGACCCTTCGCTCGGCTGCGGGCCGGGGCAAACCATTCCAGCCAATTTGCTCCATTTCCCAATACAACTGCACGGCATTGCCATCGGGGTCTTGCAGCCACACATGGTGGCCCAAGCCGGGTGAGAGGGATGCCGGCATATCCACAGGCTGGTAGCCTGCTTGCCCCATGAAACTCACCGCCGCCCGCAATTGGGCATAGCTGCCCAGTTGCACACCAAAGCCGAGCAGGCTGCGCGAATGCGTTATGCCCAGAGGGCCGCGCAAGGCCTCGGGGTAAATGGCCAATGCATGGTGCTCGGTGTTAATGCGCAAAAAATAACAGGTGTGGCCCAGCACATCGGCTTGTTCGGTCAGGCTCAAGCCCAGGGCATGGGTATAAAACTGCAGCACGGCATCAACATCGCGCACCAACAAGCGCACTGGCCCGACCTTGGTGATTTTGAAGGGGCGTGGCAACAAGATGCCACCCACATCAAAAGTCTCGGCCAAGCGGTCGTCGCGCCGATAACCACTGGTCAAAGCCACACCTTGGGCCATGGCTTGGTTGACCTCGGCAAACTCGGAGCGGTGCGGCAATTGCGGCGGTTGCGTGTAGCGGATGCCGTGCATGGACATGGGCTTGGAATGCCCCGACCAGCCAATTTGTTCAATGCCGTAATACAACTCGTTGATGTGTCCTTCAGGGTCTACGGGATAGATGTGCCAATTCGATCCCGGGGTATCGCGGCCCGAGCGCAGCACGCGTGAGTCCAAGGATTCAAACCAAGCCAAGCCATGGGCCACTTCGCGCAGTGACGAGACCTGCCATGTCAGTTGGTTCAGGTTGAGGTGTGGGTGGGCCAGGTAGTGTGGGTTGCTGGCATGCATCGCTGCTTGTGGGAACAGCACAAACGAATGGTGGTCAGTGCCATGGCGCATGAAGTAGCCCAAGCTGGGGCCCACTTGGGCTTTCAAGGCCTCAGGCACCCGCGGACCAAAGTCAAGCTCGTCGGAAATTTCAAAGCCCAGCAAGCGACCGTAAAAGTCCATGGACTGGGCCACCGATGCGACATTGATGCCAAAGTGGCCCAAGCGGCGCACCTGAAAAGGCCGTGGCAAACGCAGGCCGTCCACCACATGAGGGGTTGAGAGTTGAGAGGTCATATGTTCCATTCTGACAAGGGTCAACCCGTGTGTGCAAACGGGCTGTCGATGCTTTATCCTACAGCCTCAATTTTTAGATCTACAAGACACCATGAACAAAGCACAACGTTTCCATCCCCACGGCGTGATCCCGGCGGTGCTGCTGCCTTTTTTTGATGATCTTTCCATCGATGAGCCGAGTTTTCGTGCGCACCTGCGTGATGTGGCCAGTGTGCCCGGAATCAGCGCCATCACGGTCAATGCCCATTCCACCGAAGCCGCTTCATGCACATTTGAAGAACAGATCCGGGTGTTGGCCATCACCAAAGATGAAATCGGTGCGAAACTGCCCATCGTCAACGGCATTTACACCGACAGCAGCATGGAAGCCCAGCGCTTGGCCAAAATGGCCCATGACGGCGGCGCAGATGCCTTGCTGGTTTTCCCCTCGGGTATTTACACCTTTGGCCAGCGACCTGAAATGGCGATCGAGCATTTCAAGCGCATTGCCGATGTGACCGATTTGCCCCTGATTGCTTTTCAGTACAACCCAGCTGGGGGACAAGGCTACCCCCTGCCCACCCTGCTGCGCATGATCGAAGCAGTGCCGACGATTGCGGCCATCAAAGATTGGTGTGGCAATGCGCAATTGGCCGATCGGCAAATTCGCGCCTTGCAAACCCGACAACCCCCGGTGAATGTTTTGAGCACCCACAGCGCCTGGTTGTTCAGTTCTTTGGTGCTGGGCTGCAATGGCCTGTTGTCGGGCAGCGGCTCCGTCATCGCCGACTTGCAATCACAACTCTTTCAAGCCGTGCAAAACAAAGACTTGGGCCTGGCCCAGCAAATCCACAACCGGATTTATCACACCGCCGAAGTTTTTTACACCGATCCATTTGTGGATATGCACAACCGCATGAAGGAGGCCTTGGTGTTGCTGGGCAAGTTGCCGCGTGCGGTGGTGCGTCCGCCGCTGGTGAAAATTCAGCCCGATGAAATCGAGCGGATTCGCCAAGCCTTGATCGCTGCGGGATTGCTCAAGCCATGACCACCTTTGCCTTCAGCCGCTCAGGTGAGGCCTGCCCCCGTTGGATGGATGCCTTGCTCAGGGTGATTCCATTTTCTGGGTTGGTCGGTGCCAGCTGGCTTGTGGGCACCTTGGTGTCGGTGGCCTTAGCGTCCAGCCCGGTGCCGGGTTATCCCAACCGGGCCTTGACCTTGGTGTGTCCGTTCGCCGTGGGCGGCTCTGCAGACATCATGGCGCGCTTATTGGCTCAAAAGCTCGGCGAGACCCTCAATGTGCCGGTGGTGGTTGAAAACCGGGCGGGTGCCGGCGGCATGGTGGGTGCCAATTTTGTGGCCAAAGCCAAACCCGATGGACACACCTTGTTATTGGTCACGGGTGCGTATCCTGCTGCTGCCGCCTTGAGCACCGCACCCACATTCGACCCGCTCAAGGATGTGGCCATGGTGTCTCTGGTGACCGCCTATCCGTTCATCATCAATGTCCCGGCCAATTCTGCTTTCAAAAACTTTTCGGATTTGTTGGCCCATGCCAAGAAAAATCCTGGCGCCCTCAATTACGCCACTTCAGGCGTGGGGTCCATCAGCCACCTGTCGGCTGAATTGATGAACACCATGGCCGGCATTGAAACCGTGCACATTCCCACCAAAGGCGGGAACACCGCTTTGAGTGAAACCTTGGCCGGCCGAGTTGATTTTTTGTTTGAGGCACCCACCCTGTCGCTGCCTTTCATCAAAAGTGGAAAGCTGCGCGCCTTGGCTGCCACAGGGCGTGAGCGCTACAAACCCATGCCAGAGTTGACCCAGGTGAGTGAGGTTCTGCCTGGCTATGAGGTTTACTCGTTCATTGCTTTGGGCGTCACCGGGGGAACGCCTGATGCAGTCGTTCAATACCTCAACGCAGAGATGCGAAAAATAGCGGGCCAAGCGGATGTGGTGCGTCGCTTGGTAGAGCTGGGCGGAGAACCTCAGGCCAACTCCCCAGACGAGATGAACCGCTATGTGGCCACCGAACTGCGCAAATGGCGCCAAGTGATTGACTCTAGAAAGATAGAACGCCAATGAGCAACACCACTGTGGTGCAGGCCGAGCGCCTTGAAGACTTTGTCCATGCCTTGTTTGTCCATGCGGGCATGGCCCCTGAGCCAGCGCGAGACGTGGCCAAAGCCCTGCTGTGGGCCGAACTGCGGGGCATCGATACCCATGGTGTGGGGCGCGTGGGTTTTTATTTGAACTTCATCCAAAAAGGGGTGATCAACACACAAGCCACTTGGCAAGTTTTGCTCGACACCCCCGCGGTGCAGGTGTTTGATGCCAACGCCAGCGCAGGTGCTGTGGCCATGTTCCATGCGGTGACACAAGCCGCCCTCAAAGCCCGCGCCTTGGGCATCGGCTTGGTGATGGTGCGCGGCACCACCCACACCGGTGCTTTGGGTTGCTTCACCCAAGCCTTGGCCCAACAAGGCATGGTTGGCGTGGCATTGGCGGCCTCTTTGCCCCTGATGGCCTACCACGGTGCCAGTGCAGCAGGGGTATCGACAGCGCCCTTGTCGATTGCCGTCCCTGGCCCCGATGACGAGCCCATCATCTTGGACATGGCATCGGGTGCCATGTCCATGGGGCAACTTCGATTGGCCAAGCAAAACCAAACGCCCCTGCCGGCTGGATTGGCCTTGGATGCCAATGGTCAACCCACGACAGATCCGCAACAGGCGAGCATCCCGATGCCCATGGCCGGCCCCAAAGGTTCGGGACTGGCCTTGATGTTTGAGTTGATGTGCAGCTTGGTAGTGGGCAACCCCATCATCTCCAACTACTTCAGCGACAAACCGGCTGCCCGCAAGCACCGACAAAACGCTTGGTTGTTGGCCGTGGACATTGGCCGTTTTTCGTCTGTGGTCGATTACCAGCAAGAGGTGGCACGAACTGTGGCCACACTGCGCGGTCTTGCACCCAGCGATCCCAGCGAAGCGATTCGCATGCCTGGCGAGCGCGGCCAACAATGCCATGCCCAGCGCGCCATGGAGGGCATTCCCTTGTCTGCTGCCGTCATCAAAGAGCTGAGTGCATGCCCCAGGCCAGAGGGCATGCCCTTGCCTTGGTGACAGGTTTTGATGTGTTGATGTCGCGCACTGGGCAGACCCAGCGCTGAAAAGCCCCCATACTCGCCCGCAGTTGAATGCGGTACGGTTCATCTGCTGTACAGCCCAAACAGGAGTGTTCATGTCGAATGGTTCGGTCTTAGACCGCTTTTCCCTTCAAGGCAAAACAGCCTTGGTCACGGGCGCTGGGCAGGGCATTGGCAGAGCCATTGCCCAAACTTTGGCCAATGCCGGAGCCTTGGTGGGTTGCCTGGACCGCAACGCCGAAAGCTTGCAAGAGACAGTGGACTTGATCCAACAAGCGCAGGGCATGGCCCTCGCTTTGGTGGCCGATGTTTCTTCCCAAGCGCAAACCCAAGCCGCGGTGGATAAGCTGCTTGAGCGCTCACCATCTCTGCACATTTTGATCAATGGTGCCGCCGCGGCCGATCCAAGCGGTACGGTGGTGGACTATTCCCTGGCAGATTGGAACCAAGCCATTGCGGTCAACTTGACCGGGGCTTTTTTGATGAGCAAAGCAGCCATACCCGTCATGGCGCGCAGCGGTGGAGGCTCGGTTGTTCTCGTTGCTTCGCAACTGGGCCATGTGGGTTCACCGCGCCGAGCGGTGTACTGCGCGATCAAAGGGGGCTTGTTGAATCTGGCACGGGCCATGGCCATTGACCATGCGCCGGACCGAATCCGTGTCAACACTTTGTCGCCTGGGGCCATAGAGACCGATCGGATGTTGATCCGCTTTGGCACGATGGAAGCGGCGCGTGAGGTGCTCGCTCCGCTGCACCTGAGTGGCCGCTTGGGGACCGTGGATGAAATTGCCATGGCAGCCCTTTACCTGGCCAGCGATGCATCGGCATTCATGACGGGCGCCGACATGTTGGTGGATGGTGGCTACACAGCACACTGAGATGGAACGCAAACGATGAAAGTCAATTACGATTTTTCACAGCGGGTGGTGTTGATTGCAGGCGCCGGTTCCGGCATTGGCTTGGCCATGACGCACGCTTGTTTGGCTGCCGGTGCCACGGTCTTGGCCAGCGATATCCATATCGCTGCCTTGACCGGATGGCAGCATCCTTTGTGCCATGTGACGACTTTGGACATCACAGATTCTGCCGCGGTCAATCACTACGTGAAGCAGCAGTGTGCCCAGCACCAGCGCATCGATGCGGCCGTATTGGCCAGTGGCATTCAGCAGCGCATCCCCGTGGAGGACATGACCGATGCCGATTGGCAGCGCCACATGGATGTGAATTTGACAGGTATTTTTTACCTCGTGCGCGCACTCTTCACCCCGATGAAGCAACAACGCAGCGGCTCCATGGTGGTCTTCACTTCAGGGTTGGCCACACAGGGTTGGCCGGGTGCCACGGCTTATGGCGCATCCAAAGCCGGCTTGATTGCCATGGTGAAGTCTGCTGCCCAAGAGTTGAAAGAACACGGGGTGCGCATCAATGCCGTGTCACCCGGCATCATGAACACCCCCTTGTTTCAAGACAGCGCTTCAGCAGAAGAGGTGGCCATGTATGAGCGCACATTGGGCGTGTCAGAGCCTGAAGCGGTCGTGCCGATGTTGATGCATTTGATATCAGATGGCGCTGCCACCATCAGTGGCAATGTGCTGGAGCGGCGTTTGATTCCCAAAACACACACAGAACCAAAGGGGTGATCCACATGAAGTCTTATTGGATGGAAGGCCGTGAGGGCCAGCTGCACATTGAAATGCGCGATGTCAACCAACCCCAGGTGGGTGCGGGGCAGTTGTTGGTGAAGATTCACGCCGCTGGCCTGAACCGGGGTGAATTCATTCTTGGGCCTGGCCCCCATGGTGGCTTGCCCCAGGCCAAAGCCATTGGCATGGAGGCCGCTGGTGAAGTGGTCGCGGTGGGCGATGGAGTGAGTGGTTTCACGGTAGGGCAACGTGTGATGGGCCGCTGCCCGGGTGGATTCGCCCAGTTCGGGCTCATGTCACCCCTGGAAACCATGCCCATGCCCGAGGCATTTGATTGGGCGCAGGCGGCTGCGATTCCTGTGACTTTTATGGTGGCGCATGACATGCTGGTGGCCCAGGGTCATTTGAAGGCCGGTGAATGGTTGATGGTCAATGGCGTTTCATCGGGCGTTGGAACGGCTTGCGTGCAACTGGCCCACATGCTGGGTGCAAAAACCATTGGCACCTCTGGCAGCCATGAAAAATTGCACAAGCTCAAGTCCAGTGGCTTGACCGAAGGAATTGCCACGCGCGAACCCCAATTTTTTGAGCAAATCCAAGAAATCACCGCTGGCAAAGGCGTCAACCTGATCGTCAACACCATTGGCGGTAGTGTTTTGGCAGAGGAAATTCGCTGCTTGGCCTACCAGGGCCGGCTGGCCATCGTGGGCTATGTCGATGGTTGTTTGCAAGCGCCTTTGAATTTGGACACCTTGCATGCGCAGCGCCTGCGCATCTTTGGTGTGTCCAATCGCCATCGCACCCCACCCGAGCGACAAGCGGGCGTGGCTGACTTTGTGGCCCACTATTTGCCACGCTTTGCGCAAACGGGTACGCGGCCTTTGGTCGACCGGGTTTTCCCGTTTGATCAATTGAACCAGGCCAAGGCCTACATGCAGTCGGATCAACAACTGGGCAAGATCGTTTTGTCCGTGCAGCACCCTTGAATTCAGAAAGTGATTGATGTCTAGAAAATCAGCTTCGCCAGTGGTCACCGATGGCGTTCGTGTGGCGGTGGATATCGGTGGCACCTTCACCGATTTGGTCAGCTATGACGCACGCGAGCACGTGGTTCGGTTTGAAAAATCCTTGTCCACACCCGAGGCCCTGCAAAGCGCGGTGATGACCTGTTTTGAAAAAGCCCAGGTTGACATTTCTCGCTTGGAGCATTTCATCCACGGCTCTACCGTGGCCATCAATGCGGTGATTCAAAAAACCGGCGCCCGCACCGCCTTGGTCACCACCGAAGGTTTTACCGATGTGTATGAGGTGGGTCGCACCAATCGACCCGACACCTATAACCTGTTTTTTGAAAAAACCCAGCCCCTGGTGCCAGGGACTTTGCGTTTTGGGGTGACCGAGCGCATGACCGCCGCTGGGAAAGCGCACACCCCTTTGAGCGAAGCCAGTGTGCGCCAAGTCATCCGAAAAATCGCCGCAGCCAATGTGCAGGCCGTGGCTGTTTGTTTGTTGCATGCCTATGCCAATCCGGCACATGAAAAAGCCCTGGGCCGCTTGTTGCGTCAGGCCTTCCCCAAGCATTTCATCACCTTGTCGCATGAGATTTTGCGTGAGTACCGGGAATATGAACGCACCTCCACCACGGTGCTCAATGCCTATGTGGGTCTGGAAGTCAGTCAATACTTGAAGGCTTTGGAAGAACCTTTGCGCCGGCAAAGTTTCAAGGGCAAGTTCATGATCATGCAGTCCAACGGTGGGGTGATGTCTGCCCAACGTGCCGCCCACATACCGGTGGGCATGATGGAGTCTGGCCCTGCGGGCGGCATCATTGGGGCTGGCATGTTGGGGCAGTTGCTCAACGAGCCGGACGTGATCGCCTTTGACATGGGCGGCACCACTGCCAAAACCTGTTTGGTCGAAAAGGGCATGCCCAAGATGACCGATCAATACTTCATTGGCGGCTATCAACACGGGCATCCCATGCGCTTGCCCGTGGTTGACATCATTGAGGTCGGTGCCGGTGGCGGCTCGATGGCTTGGATAGACGAGGGCGGTTCGCTCAAGGTGGGGCCCCGCAGCGCCGGTTCGACGCCGGGGCCTGCCTGCTACGGCCGTGGCGGCAAAGAGCCCACGGTCACCGACGCCAACTTGGTCACAGGGAGACTGAACCCCCATCGTTTCTTGGGTGGCGAATTCGACCTGGACTTGAAACTGGCCACCCAAGCCATTGAGCAGCGCATTGCCAAGCCCTTGGGCCTGTCGGTGATGGACGCCGCTTTGGGCATTTTGCGCATCGCCGACGCCAAGATGTCGTTTGCCGTGCGCGCCATCACCATGCAACGCGGTTACGACCCGCGCAAATTTGCCATGGTGGTGTTCGGCGGGGGTGGCCCCTTGCATGGCATGGCGATTGCCCGTGAGTTGCATGTGCCGCGGGTCATCGTGCCGCCGCAACCCGGCCACTTTTCCGCTTTGGGCATGCTGATGAGCGATTTGCGCCAAGACTTTGTGCAAACCAAAATTTTGGACTACGCCAGCCTCACGCCATCTGTGCTGGAAAACCTGTTCAAAGGCTTGGAGCAGCAGGCCTTGAAGAGCCTGCAAGCCGAAGGCCATGCCTTGGACTCGGTTGTGTTGCACCGCACCCTGGACATGCGCTATTTGGGACAGGAGTACACCGTGCGCGTGCCGGTGCCTTCGGCTTTGCCCAATGCCGCAGCTTTGCAGGCCTTGCGTTTGCATTTCGATGAGCTGTACGAATCACGCTACGGCCATGCGGCGCCTGATCAGTCCGGTGAATTGGTGAATTTGCGCTTGACCGCCTTGGGTCATGTGGTCAAACCCTCATTTGCCAGCCTGCAAGACAAGCGCATCCCTGCGGCGGTGACGCAACGCCATCGGCCAGTGGTTTTCCCAGGTGTGGGTCAAGTCAATTGCCCCGTGCTGCAGCGGGCTGAATTGAACCCGGGTCAGGTGATCGCTGGGCCTGCGGTGATTGAGGAATATGCCTCAACCACCATTCTTCACCCCGGCGACTCGGCCGTTTTTCATGTCGATGGCTGCTTGGTCATCACCTTGCCCGTGGGAGCCCACCATGAAGCGTGACAGCAAAACCAACCGCATCGACCCCATCACGGTCGAGGTGATCAACAACGCTTTAGCCGCCATTGCTGAAGAAATCACCATCAATTTGGCCCGCACCGCGCACAGCACCATCGTCTATGAGGTGCAAGATTTTTGTACCGGCTTATTGGATGCACAAGGTCGCTTGGTGGCCCAAGCACCTGGGGGCTTGCCGTTGTTTGTGGGTGACTTGGATGCGGCGGTGGAAGACGGTATTCGCATCCACGGTGAGAACGGTTTTCAGCCTGGGGACGTGATTCTCACCAACCACACCGGCACCTGCGGCCAGCATTTGAACAACGTCGTGGTTTATACGCCGGTGTTCTTTGAGGGCGAACGGGTTGGCTTTGCCGCCACCAGAGCGCACTGGACCGATGTGGGTGGCCGATTGGCGGGTGGCTTTTTGACCGATTCGGTGTCTTCTTTCGAAGAGGGCATTCAAATTCGTTCGGTGAAGATCTACAAGGCCTACGAACCCGATGGCGATTTGATGCGGGTGCTGGCGCACAACATTCGCCACCCCGAATCGTCCTTTGGTGATTTGCACGCGCAAATTGGCGCATGCCGCATGGCGGAGCGTCGCTTGCAAGAACTGTTTGTTAACTATGGCAAACAAGCCGTGTACGGTGCGATTGAGCAAGGCTGGGCCCAGGCCGAGCGCAAAGTGCGCTCGCGCATTGCCCAAATCCCCGATGGCACTTACCAGGCCGAATCGTTTTTGGACGATGACGGCGTGGACCTGGGCAAACCGGTGCCGATTCGCGTCAAGGTGATTGTCAAAGGCGATGGCATGACCATCGACTTCAGCCGCATGAGCCCACAAGTTCGCGGGCCCATCAATTCGGGCTTCGCGGCGGGCCGCAGCAGTGCCCGATTGGCGATGAAATACCTGGTGGCCGCCGACGTGATGGCCTGCGAGGGCTGCTTTCGACCCCTGGAGGTGATCTTGCCACCCGGCACCTTGATCAGTGCCGAGGAGCCAGCCGCCATGTCGTGGTGGCAAACCCCTTTATTGACCTTGATCGACACCATCTTGTTGGCCATGACGCAGGCCATGCCGGAAAGAATTCCGGCGGGTCACTACAGCGATATATCGGCCATGTTGATGACGGGTTGGGACCCGCAGCGCAAGCGTCCTTTCACCAACATCGAACCGGTGGCTGGTGGCTGGGGGGCGCGTCCGCATGGCGATGGTCCCAGCTCCACTTACACCATCGGCCACGGCGACACCTTCAACATCCCCATCGAGGTCTTGGAAACCCGCTACCCACTGGTGATTGAGCGCTATGGCTTGCGCCGCGATTCAGGTGGACCCGGGCTTCACCGGGGCGGTTTGGGCATGGAGCGGGTTTATCGGGTGGTGGATAACGGCGTGTTCAATGGTTTGAGTGAGCGATCCAAATGCCCTCCCTGGGGCCTCAAGGGTGGTCAGCCGGGGGCCAGTGGTTCAATTTCTGTGGTGCGCGCTGGCGAGAAAAAGGTTCAGACATTTCAAAAGATCACCGGCCTGAAGTTGTTCAAAGGCGATCGTTTGTTTTTCAAAACGGGTGGCGGTGGTGGATTTGGCGAGCCTTGGCTGCGCGATGCGCAGCTGGTCGCTGACGATGTGCGCCAAGGCTTTGTGTCCATCGATTCGGCGCGTGAAGATTACCGTGTTGAGTTGCACCCCAAAACCTTGGCCCTGGACGAGGTGAAAACCCTGAAATTGCGCCAACGCCTGCGCCTCAAGGCCCCCCGCTTGAAAGCGGTATCTCCCACAGCGCTCAAAGCCAGTGTGTCCAAGCGCAAGGCCTGAATCCTGGCTCTCGGGTTAACCCTTGGGGCGTGAGTCCAACAGGCGACTGAAGCACCGTGATGGGAGGTGTGGTGGGTGCTTGATTGAAAACCCGATGGCTAGAATGAATTCGGGTCGATATTGACCGGCAAATTTCTCAAGCTTGGAGTGGAACGTGAACAAAGAATTATTCGACAAAGGTCTGAAAGTGCGCCGTGAGGTGTTGGGCTCTGAATATGTGGACAACGCCATCAAAAATGCCGATGACTTCAGCCGCACATTGCAAGAGTTTGTCACCGAGTATTGCTGGGGAGAACTGTGGAATCGCCCCGGCTTGGACCGCAAATCGCGCAGCATGTTGAACTTGGCCATGTTGGCTGCATTGAACCGCCCACATGAAATCAAACTGCACATTCGCGGCGCCATCAACAATGGCATGACCAAGGATGAAATCAAGGAAGTCTTTCTTCAGGTGGGTGTGTACTGTGGCGTGCCAGCCGCTGTCGATGCATTCCGCAGCGCCCGTGAAGTTTTTGCTGAAATGAAGATTTAAACCATCAACACTTGATGATGAATCTCAACCCCGACCTGGCGTCGGGGATTTTTTTGGAAAGTTCACAATGGATTTGAATTTGCGAGGCAAGCGTGCCTTGGTCACGGGTGCCAGCACGGGCATTGGAGTGGGCATTGCGAAAGCGCTGGCCCAAGAAGGCGTTGAGTTGGTATTGACAGCGCGCCGCACCGATTTGCTCGACCAGGTCGCACGTGACATTGAGCACCTCACAGGTCACAAACCGCTGGTGGTGGGCGCAGATCTCATTGACGCGGATGCGGTTTCCCTTATCCATGGGCAAATCAAGCGGCACTTGGGTGGGGTCGATATCTTGGTCAACAACGCAGGCGGTTCAAGGCCCTTCAAGCAATTGCATGTGGATGCAGAGAGCTGGACCGAGGCGATGGTGCTCAACTTTGAGCGCCCCAGGCAGTTGGCGGAGGCTTTGATCGATGACATGATTGCCGCGGGTTGGGGTCGCATCATCAACATCACGGGTAAAAGCGAGCCAGACCAGGTCAATGGTGCGTTTTGTGCGAAGGCTGCGTTGCACAGTTGGGCCAAAGGGCTTTCACGCATGGTCGGGCCACACGGCATCACTGTCAATTGCATCCCCCCAGGGCACATTGACTCTGAGCAAATTCAGCGCAACCACTCGGCAGCGTTTCGACAAGACCAAATTGATCACCACATACCGATGCGGCGCTATGGAAAACCTGAAGACATGGCCCACTTGGTTTGCTTTTTGGCCTCTGATGTGGCCAGCTACATCACGGGTACTTTGATTCCCGTTGACGGTGGTTTGCGCCGTTATCAATTTTGAAGACCCCATGAACGCTTCTCAACTTCGTGCCAGCGTGGTCGGTGTGGGCAACACCCGCTACGCCACCATGCCAGAACTCGATGCCTACGACCTGGGCCTTTGGGCATTGAAAGATGCGTTAGAAGATGCGGGGCTGGATTTCTCCGATATCGATGGCTTGATCCTCAACCGCATACCGGATTACCAACGCTTTGCCGAGCTTTGCGGCATCAACCCCGCCTACACACTGACCACGCCGGGTCATGGGCGTTTCAGTGGCATTTGCATCCAAACCGCTGCCGCCGTGTTGCAGGCAGGACTGGCCAAAACCGTGGCCTTGGTCTACGGCAACAATGGCAAATCTGCCGGCGCACGCTATGGTGGGGAAAGCGACAACTATGGCAGCGGTGGCGCCGGTCTGTGGTTTCCCTACGGCATGACCTCGCCAGGTGCTTTTCATGCCCTGATGTGGCAGCGCCACATGGCGATGTATGGAACTCGCCCTGAGCAATTGGCTGAAGTTGCCATGGCCTTCAGACACCATGCCAGCCTCAATCCGCAGGCGGTGATGCGCAAAACATTTGATCTGGATGCGTATTTGGATGCCCGGTTCATTTGTGAGCCTTTGCGTTTGCTCGATTACTGCCTGATCAACGATGGCGGCGTGGCCATGATCATGACCTTGGCGGATCGCGCCCGAGATTTGCGCCAAACGCCGGTCCACCTGGCGGCTTTTGCCCAGCGTTCGCAGTTTGTGGATTCCACCTTCCCCCCCGAGGACTTTTGGCGCGAGCCCTTGGCGCAGGCGGGCGCTGAAACATTTGCCAAAGCTGGAATTTCGCACGCTGATGTGGATGCCCTGATGGTGTACGACAACTTTTCGCCAACGGTCATGTTCAGCTTGGAGGGCTTTGGCTATTGTCCGGTGGGCGAAAGCGGCTCGTTTGTGCAAGGCGGCAGATTGAAGTTGGGTGGGCAATACCCGACCAATACTTCTGGCGGCCATTTGTCGGAGTCGTATATGCAAGGTTGGGCGCTCAATGTGGAAGCTGTGCGCCAGTTGCGTGGCAACTGCGGCGAGCGCCAAGTCCCAGGGGCAGAGTTCGTGCATTACATGGCCGCCGCTCCGGTGATCAGCTCTATTTTGTACACCAACCATGAACAATAAAGACACCACCCTGGCTGGAACCAAGCCGGCACCTGCCAAACCCTTGCCCAGCGCAGACGATCCCTTCAATGCGCGGTTTTGGGACGGTTTGCGCCAAGGGCGATTGATGTTGCAAACCTGCATGAATTGCCATGTGCCGCGTTTCCCGGCATCGCGGCATTGTCCCCATTGCCACAGCGAACTTTGCGATTGGTTGGCGGTGGATGGGCATGGTGTGGTGGAGTCTTTTTGCACATTTCACAAAGCCTACTGGCCTGGCTTTGCAGCCGACGTGCCTTATTCCGTGGTCCAAGTGCGCATGAACAACGGGGTGCGCTTTTATTCCAACTTGGTGGGGGTGGACACCCAAGACATTCAGATCGGCATGAACGTTCAAGCGGTTTTCGAACGGGTCGCGGGCAGTGATGTCACGTTGTTGAAATTCAAACCCACTGCGCAGGGGGCACCATGAAAGCTGTGGTGGTGAACAAGGCCGGCGGCTTGGACGCCTTGACCTACACCGACATTCCCGACCCGCAACCGCAAGGGCATGAGTTGGTGTTGAAAGTCCACAGTTGTGGGGTGTGTTTTCATGACGTATTGACCCGCAATGGAACCCTCAAAGCAGGTGTGCGCTTGCCCTGTGTGTTGGGCCATGAAGTGGCGGGCACGGTGGTCGAGTTGGGCGCGCAGGTCAAGGGATTCAAACTTGGCGACCGTGTGGCCACCACCCAGCGCTCCTACATCTGCGGCCATTGCCGATTTTGTCGATCGGGATTTGAACCGCTGTGTGCGCAGCGCGTTTTTTTGGGTGATGTGGGTTTGGTTGGCGGTTATGCGCAATACCTGGCCATCTCTTCGGACTGCATTGCCCAGGTGCCAGACGGTGTCGACTTGGATCATGCGGCGGTGGCTGCTTGTGCGGTGGGCACTGTGTTGAACGCGGTGCGTGATGTGGGTCGGGTGCAAATGGGTGAAACCGTCTTGATCACCGGCGCAGGCGGCGGTTTGGGGCTGCACGCGATTCAATTGGCCCGTTTGGCAGGTGCCCGGGTCTTGGCACAGACGACATCGGCGGACAAAGTCGAGTTGATTCGCAAGATGGGCGCCCAT
>JBEDFU010000006.1:0-5547 GCA_041174965.1 Pseudomonadota bacterium
GCGGCCTCGTCGGCCAACAAATGCACCGCCACACCGTGCAGTTGGGCGTCGTCAATCGCCATGAGCAAGCGCTCATCGTCGCTGGCCACCAACACATGGTCGCAAGCGTGGCGGCTGGCCAATTTGTGCAAGTCGGCGCTCAAAGCGCGCAGCATGGATGTGCCGCCATCCGCAGGGTGGGGCAACACCATGCGCACCACTTGGTCCGGCGGGTTTTGGCCATCGGCCTTGTCGGTGTACCAATAGACCCGCGCCACATCGGCGGTCACGCCGGCCTGGTGCAGCAAGGCCGACAAAACCGGGGCCAGGGACTGGCGGCTCAAGGCTTCGGTGACCATTTCTTGGTTTTGGCCCAACAGCCAAGCCATGTAGCGCCCATCCACCAGGGCCATGCAAGTGCCCTGGCGCTGTGCGCCGTCAAAACGGTGATGTGAATTCATGAGGATATCTCGTTTCATAGCGTGAAGTAAATAAAAACAGCCTTAAGGGTGGCTGCATCAGCATTTTAAAGCATCGCCCTGACCCAGCCCTGGTGCACGGGACGAAAAAGCCATCGGCCTTCAGCGTTGGGCAGACACCCCTTACAAAGCCTCAGCCGGCGCAGAAACGGCATCTACACCCATCAGCGCTTTTTCTGCCACGGCTCCAAGCGATCATCCGGCGGCACGGTCTCGTTCCACGGCGGGGCTGGGGCGTAGGCTTTGGCGTCGGAGCCAACCCACCTGGATTGGGCATAAAGGTTGACCGGCCGGGCCACCATGGCGCCGCCATCGCGGGTCAGGGGCCGCCAGCTGAAACTGGCGATGAAACGGCTGGGGCTGGTGATGAAAGCCTCCAAGGGAACGCTCCAGTAAATGCCCTTGTCAAACGAACCTTCGCCAAATTCCTGCGCCGACATATTGGTTTTGGTGACAAACGCCCCCATGGTTGCGCCATTGGCAAAGGTTTTGGCCACAGACCAGGTGGCGCCCACATCACCGGCCAAGTACTTTCCGACAGCCAAAGCGGTTTGGATGCCTTGAAAAGGTGTCGTCCAGTAAGCGGTGACGTGGCCCGTGTCATAGGTTTGGTTAGGTCTGAAGCCAAAGTCTTGCTCGAAGTTTCTGGCTTGGACACGGTTGACATCAACCCCCAGGCCCCAGGAGCTGCCCGTTCGCCGGTAAAGAATTTCAGAGCCCACACCACCGTACATCGACTCAAAATAACCCGCATAAGCAGACCCATACCAATGGCTGGCCAATCGTTCCGATTTTTGAAGGGTCAAGTTGTCCAATGTGGTTTTGGAAGTGGTCAAATATTCACGTATGTACGTTCTGACCCTGGCCGTGGTGGTGGACCAACCTGGTGTGATGATTTGATCGTAATTGTCCACAACCCTGTGAGCGGCAGTGCCCCGCAGCTTGAGATTCCCAGGGAGGTCTGCTTTGGCCACTGCCGTTAGACGGAATTGGTACAAATAACCATTGGGGCCGCCCAATAAAGGCAGGTAATCCAGGCCCGGCTCAAGCAGGAAAGAACTGGATGGTTCCTTGAGCCGGGGTTCGCCGTTGACGGGGTTGGCGGTATACACAGGCCCTTGGACCAACACTGGGGCATTCACCCGCGGGGCCGAAGTGCGGGCTTGCGCCCAGGCTTGGCGCTCGACTTTTTCGACCGCCAACACATCGCCCAGTGCTTGGTGGTGAATTTCAAAACGATCCACCTCCGCAGGCGCATCGCGTTGCAACACGGCCAGCGCTTTTTCAAGTCGGTCACTGTTGTAAGGGTGATTGGAATCAGCCACCTCAACCACCACCGCCCGGTCTTGGCGATAAATTTGGCGCGTGCGCCACAGGGTGAGTTTGTCGATGTCGCGCGCCGTGACTTGCCAGTCGGGTTCGGCCTGGGGTCGCTGCAATCGCACTGCAGGCACTTTGGGCGCTGTGACCTTGGGCACGGCCAGTCCAGACATGTCGGTGTAGATGGTCAACCCCAAGGACCAGGTGGTGCCGCGTTCATAGCCCACGGCCACATCCAAACCGTCCATGGGGCGGTAAACCACACCCAAGTTGAGGGGGCTTTTTTGTAGCAAGTGGTTGTCTTGCGGTTCACGCTGGTAGTGGTTGCCGTCGTATTCCACCTTGAAAACCGTTTTCCAAGGGCTTTGGTATTCGAGGCCGCCGAACAACGCCGCGTCTCCGCGAAACCAACTCCCCGTCGAAAAGTTGCCGCCTTGGCCCACATCTGTTTCGCGCACATCCATTCTGCTGCCAAGCACACTGCTCAGGGGGTTGCGCACATCTCCCCGGTTGCCCAAGTAGCCCCAGCCCAAACCCAATGACGCATCAAAACGGCCCCAGCGTTTACTGGCCACCACATATTCTGAGCTGTACAAACCGGTCCCACCAAAGTCACGCCAACCCAGTGCCAATTCGGGCAGCCAGTCGCTTTCACGCCAGGCGCGCAATTTCAAATCGAAGCTTTTGTCTTTGTAGGGCAAGTCGCCACTAAAAGCCTGCGGGCCATACAAGCGGTTTTCCACATCGATGTAGCGAAAGCCACCCTCCACCCAATCCAGTGGTTGGAAAATCAAATTGGAAAAATTGAGCGGCGACAAGCGCACAAAGTTAAGCCCAATATGGCCGGCAGACCGCATGCGTGCCGTGGGCGTTTGCAACAAACCCACCATGCCCCAGTTGCTGGCGCTGGCCTGGGGATCAAACTGTTGCCCCGCAACATCCCATCGGCGCAAGGGCGGCGACGGCGGTGCAGGCTTGCGCTCGATGCTGGTGAACCCATCTGCGGGCACTTGATCAGATACCCCTTGATGCGCCAGCCACTGGGCCCATGTCTGGTTGATTTCCAAGGGAAGCCCTGCGCCGGCGGAGGGCACCCACAGCCAAGCGCCAGGTGCTGGCGCGTCTTGCGCCTGGGGGTTCCAAGGGCGAAGTCCCAGCTCTTGTATGCGCCCATCTGGCTGCACCAACCATGCACGCTCGGCCGCGTGGTTGGGCCAGCAAGCGGCCAGGTAGTCTTGTCCCAATGCGCCGGGGCGATGACCCACATCACAAGCGCGACCTTGCTCATCCAACAAGCGAATGGTTGGAGGTCGCTTGGGCAACAGCAATGTGTCCGAAGGCCAGACCTGGGCCTCGCGCCGCGGATTGGCCAGCAGCCATTGGGGGTCTGCGGCCGGCAAACGCACCCGACCAGTGGGCGACAAAGCGCGCATCATGCGCTGCATGCTCAGCCAGGTGTTGGCACCAATGCGCCCCTCAGTGCGCAAGCGCTCCAATTGGCCCAGCCAAGCCCGTTGCTGACCCACCTGCTGAGCCCGCTCCTCGGGCGTGGCCCAGATCAAGCCCAAGGGGTATGCGCCATCCACCGCGGATTGGTTGAGCAACCATTCGCTCAAGGGGAGCGTTTGAGGGTGTTGAAGCAAATTTTGCGCAACTGGGATTCCGGATTTTTCTACAGGTCTACTGGAACTGCTGATATGCATCTGTGCATGCACCCCCAAAGCGGACACACTGGCAAGCACACAGGCACCCGAAAGCATCTTTGCGCATGCACTCAAAGCCCAGTGGCGCAGCCTGTGTTTCACGGCATCATTCCCAAAGGCTTGAATTTAAAGCAGACGGTCGGCGCGAGACATTGTTCGCTGTACACCACACGGCCCTGGTGAATGGCAAAAGTCTGTGTGTAGGCCCAATCCCCTCCCAAAGCTTGCGGGCTGCGCACCTGGTCCACGAACCAAGTGGTGTCACGGGGCATGGCCGGTGCTCCTTTGGGCGCGGTGCCGAGCTGGGTTTCAATGCGATCGGCTTGGCCGTAACGGTAGCCAGGCATGACATCCAATTCTCTGGACCAAGCCACCGCAGACGAAGACTTGGCCAACAAATCCCAAGCTGGCGGATTGCTGCGCTGTCGGCGCCACTCAACCGTCAGTCCTACGGCGGTGTGCATGCGTCCGTCAACCATGTGGATCATTTCACCCTGCCCGCTGTACCAGCGCTCATGCAAGCTGGCTCGACCGGCTTGCGTCAGCACCTCTCGGCTGCCCAAGGCCATGACGGTTTTTCTGCCGTCAATGTCGATCAAGATGTACTCAAAGCCAGGCTTGAGTTCGACACCTTTTAAGCCATCTTTTCCTAGTAATTCAAAAGATTGGCTCAAAGCCCCGAAATATTCGGGTGGATGAAAAGCCCCACAAGCTGTCAGCATCAACCACAGCACCCATGAGCCCAAAAGTCGCATGAGCACAAAGCGTTGCATTTAAAAATGGAAGTGGAGATTCACCGGAATAAAAAAGCGCCCCAGCGGGGCGCTTGAGAAATGGGTGAGAAATTTAATTGGTGTTGGTGCTGTTGGTGGTATTCGTAGCAGCGGTAGGTGCAACATCATCCTTCTTGGCCGTTGCAGCGGCAACCACAGCCGCCGCAGCCACACCGGCTGCCACCAAACCCACCGTGGCTGCAGTTGCAGCCGCCGCTGCGCCCGCCGCAGCGGCTGCACCGGCACCTGCTGCGGCCGCACCACCGGCTGCAGCTGCACCGCCCGCCGCAGCGCCGGCACCACCGGCTGCAGCACCTGCACCGCCTGCGGCTGCGCCACCACCAGCAGCTGCACCGCCACCGGCTGCACCACCAGCAGCGCCGCCGCCAGCACCTGCGCCGCCACCTGCAGCACCACCTTGAGCTTGGCTATGGCCCGTCAGGGGCATGATCGCCAATGCGGCGGACAAAAAGATGGAGGCAAGAGATGTGGTTTTCATGTGATTTTGCAATGTGAAGGAGGTTTGACTTGAAGCCACCAGTTCAAAAGTTAGAACTGACAACCATATGCGATGTATTCAATATACCAAATTAAGCGCAGATCAACAACAACCAGATCGTGTCGTTCGGTGTTCATTGGGTAAGACTCCCTAAAAGCCCGGATAAAAGCCTGCTACAAAGCGAAAAATTAGCAATAAAGGCATAAGAGATTCATCTTTTATTGGTTTAACTGATAAAATATCCGGTATTTGGCAACTATCTTCACCTAACAAATTTGTCATCCCCTCAGGTTTACTGGCATTTGTCCGCTGACATGTTGCGCAAATCCAACGTCTTGGGCCGAGGCGAGATTGGCCTTGACCATGTTGATGGGGCATTGACTGCAACCCAGCCACCAGATATTCAAGTATGGGGGTTTTCACTACAATCGCTCTACACACAGAAAAGGCTTCCATCATGCAATGGTTTGTCGTTCACACCAAGCCCCGCCAAGAGCAACGAGCTTTGGAGAATTTACAGCGCCAAGGCTTCGCGGCTTGGTTGCCCATGTTGTCGGTGGAGAAGTTTCGACGTGGTCGCTTGGAGAAAGTGACTGAACCGATGTTCAGCCGCTATTTATTCATCCAACTCGACAAGGTGACCAGCAACTGGTCGCCCATCCGATCCACCATGGGCGTGAGCAAATTGGTCACCTTTGGCAACCAACCCGCCGCCGTGCCGCAAGACATTGTGGACGCCTTGCGCAGCGCCCCTACATCTGACACCACCCGCTTTTTCTCCAGTGGTGACGCTG
>JBEDFU010000007.1:0-2738 GCA_041174965.1 Pseudomonadota bacterium
GCGATGCCCATGTCCTTGACCATCAATTCCAGCTTGAACGGGTCATCAAAAGCGCGGTTGAACACCCGCTGGTGGAAGTGCGTTTGCGCCACCCAACTGCCGCCGGTGGAAGCGTTGAGCACGTCGACCATCACAGCGGGGTCCAGGCCATAGCGTTGCCCGGCCAGCAACCCTTCAGTGGTGTTCATCAAGGTGATGGCAGTGATGCAGTTGTTGATGGCTTTCATGGCATGGCCACAGCCCACCTCACCCAAATGGAAGATGGACTTGCCCATCACTTCCAGCAGCGGACGTGCCCGCGCCAAATCGGCGTCTGCGCCACCCACCATGAACACCAACTCCGCCGCTTGTGCACCCCATTGGGCACCGGACACAGGCGCGTCGATCATGCCGATGCCGCGTTCGGCCAGTGCTGCAGCGGTTTGGCGTGTCAGCCACGGCTCGCACGAGGAGGTATCAACCACCAAGCCACCGGGCTTGAGTCCATCGATCAGACCAAAACCGGGCTTGTCTGTGCCCAAGGCCACGTCTTGGACCACCTGGCCATGGGGCAGCATGGTGAACACAATGTCGCTGTGCGCCCCCACCGCACGCGGGTCTTCCAAGGCCACGGCGTTGGCGCCCAGCGTGTTGGCCAAATTCAGGGCCACATCGGCTTGCGCGTCATGCAACCAAACGTGATGACCCGCTTGGGCCAAGTGGGTGACCATGGGCGTGCCCATCACCCCCAAGCCAATGAATCCAATGTGCTGAGGCGTCATAAAGAAATTTGTGTGAAAAAGATGCCCTCAAACGGGCGCTGGGGTTTTGGGGCGGTATGCGCAATGGGAAGCCACCGCACATTGCCAGCACAGCGGTTTGCGCGCTTGGCAGACATAGCGCCCGAGCAAAATCAACCAATGGTGGGCGTCCACCAAATAAGCGGGAGGGATGCGTTGCAGCAAACCCATTTCAACTTCGTACGGCGTTTTGCCGGGTGCCAAACCGGTGCGGTTGCCGACCCGAAAAATATGCGTGTCCACCGCCATGGTGGGCTGGCCAAAGGCCACATTCAGCACCACATTGGCGGTTTTGCGGCCCACGCCGGGCAGGGCTTCCAAGGCGGCTCTGTCCTGGGGCACCTCGCCGCCATGTTCGCGCAGCAATATCTCGCAGGTTTGCAGCAGGTGCCGAGCTTTGCTGTGGTACAGACCAATGGTGCGGATGTGCGCCTCCAAACCGTCCAGGCCCAAGGCCAAGATGCGGGCAGGTGTGTGGGCCACCGCGAACAAGCGCCGGGTGGCTTTGTTCACCCCCACATCGGTGGCTTGGGCGCTGAGCAAGACAGCGGTGAGCAGCTCAAACACGCTCGTATACTCCAACTCCGTATTGGGCTGGGGATTGGCCGCTTTCAAGGTGGCAAAAAAAGGCTCGATTTGGTTTTTTTTCATGGCTTTAATTGGGGTCAGATTCCAATTAATTTTCTTTGGTGAATTCTCCCATGCAATTTGCACAACGCCTGAACAACGTTGAAACCTCCGCGATCCGCGAGCTGTTCAAGCTGCTGGGCAAGCCCGGCATCATCAGCTTTGCGGGCGGCTTTCCCGACAGCGCGATGTTTGACGTCGAGGGCATCCAACATGCCAGCCAGCATGTCTTGGCCCACGAGCCTGGACCGGCCTTGCAATACGGCGCCACAGAAGGTTACCCCGCGCTGCGCGAACAGTTGAGCCAATTCATGGCGAGCAAAGGCGTGGCGGGTCTGAACCCCGATGGCTTGATCGTCACCACCGGCAGCCAACAGGCCCTTGACCTGATTGGTAAAACCATGCTCGACCCGCAAGACACGGTGATCGTTGAGGCCCCGACCTTTTTGGCCACCATCCAGTGCTTTCGTTTGTATGGTCCGCGCGTGATCGGTGCCCCCATCGACGCTCAGGGCGTGGACGTGGAAGCGCTTGAGGCGCTGGTGGTCAAACACAAGCCCAAGCTGATTTACCTGGTGCCCACCTTTGGCAACCCCAGTGGGGCCATGCTCAGCTTGGAGCGTCGGCTGAAAATTTTGGAATTGGCCGTGCGCCACCAGGTCTTGGTGGTCGAGGACGATCCCTATGGCGACTTGTACTTTGGCGAACCACCACCGCCCAGCCTGCTGGCCCTGAGCGAGCGCGTTCCCGGCAGCCGCCAATGGTTGGCGCATTGCGGCAGCTTGAGCAAGGTGCTCAGCCCCGGCTTGCGCGTGGGTTGGTTGATCGCCCCCCCTGAGTTGTTGTCGCGAGCCACCATGTGCAAGCAGTTCAGCGATGCGCATACCTCTACTTTTGCCCAGGCCACGGCCGCCCAGTATTTGAAGTCTGGGCGCATGCCCGCCACCTTGGACAAGGTGCGCCAGGTGTATGCCCGGCGCGCCCAGGCCATGGGTGAGGCTTTGCAGCGTGAACTGGGTGCGGCGGTGCGCTTTACCCAACCCCAAGGGGGATTGTTCTTTTGGGCTTATTTGACCGGTGCGGGTGGTGCACCCAGCGACGGTCAGGTGCTGGCCAAGCTGGCCATCGACAAAGGCGTGGCCTTTGTGCCGGGAGCGCCTTTCTATGCCGATCAACCCGACACCAGCAGCCTGCGCTTGAGCTTTGCCACCGCCGATGAAGCCAAGATCGACGAAGGCATGGGCCGTTTGGGGCAGGCGGTGCGCGAACACATCCAGGGGGCCACATGAGCGAGCGCACCATCACCTTGGGCGGCGGTTGCTTTTGGTGCAC
>JBEDFU010000008.1:0-2639 GCA_041174965.1 Pseudomonadota bacterium
CCACTTGGTCGCGGGCGTCGTACACCGCATCGGGTGTAAAGCCATTGGGCGCTGGGCCCATCGCCACAATGCAACCGTCGGCGATGGCCACGTCGGCCACGGCGTCGAAACCGCTGGCGGGATCGATCACGCGGCCATGTTGGATCAAGGTTTTCATGCTTCGTTCCCCGCCACGATGGACATCACCGCCATGCGCACCGCAATGCCAAAGGTGACCTGCGGCAAGATCACGCTTTGCGCGCCGTCGACCACCGCCGAATCAATTTCCACCCCCCGGTTGATCGGGCCCGGGTGCATCACGATGGCGTCGGGCTTGGCGCATTGCAGCTTGGCCGCGGTCAGCCCAAAGCCCTTGAAATACTCTTGGCTCGAGGGCAACAAGGCGCCACTCATGCGCTCGTTTTGCAGCCTGAGCATGATGACCACATCGCAGTCTTGGATGCCCGCTTCCAACTGGTGGAATACCTTCACACCCATGTGCGAGAGGTCACCGGGCACCAAGGTTTTGGGGCCCACGACACGCACCTCGGCGCAACCCAAGGTGGTCAGGGCATGGATGTCCGAGCGCGCCACCCGCGAGTGCAACACATCGCCCACGATGGCCACGCGCAGGTTGGCAAAGTCGCCCTTGTAGTGGCGAATGGTGTACATGTCGAGCAAGCCCTGGGTCGGGTGGGCATGGCGGCCGTCACCGGCATTGACCACATGCACATGCGGGGCCACATGCTCGGCAATCAGATAAGGCGCGCCCGACTCGCCGTGGCGCACCACAAAAATGTCGGCGGCCATGGCCGACAAGTTGGCAATCGTGTCGAGCAGCGACTCGCCCTTGCTGGCCGAGCTGCGCGCGATGTCGAGGTTGATCACATCGGCCGACAAGCGCTTGGCGGCAATTTCAAAGGTGGTTCGGGTGCGGGTGCTGTTTTCAAAGAACAGGTTGAACACGCTTTTGCCGCGCAACAGCGGCACTTTTTTCACCTCGCGGTCGCTGACCGAGACAAACTGGCTGGCCGTGTCCAAGATGTGGGTGATGATGTCCTTGGGCAAACCCTCGGTGGAGAGCAGGTGAATCAGTTCACCATTTTTGTTCAGTTGCGGGTTTCGTTTGTACAGCACCGTCAGCCCCTGAGTGAAAAGGTCAAGCGCCCATCGGGATCGCGTTGCAGGCTTAACTTTTGATCCGCCGGCAAGCTCAGCCGGGCGGCGGCGCAATCGGCCTGGATGGGCAACTCGCGCCCGCCTCGGTCGACCAACACCGCCAAGCGCACGCTGGCCGGTCGCCCGTAGTCATACAACTCGTTGATCACCGCCCGCACCGTGCGCCCGGTGTAGAGCACATCGTCAATGATCCACAGGTGCGCGCCTTCGATTTCAAACGGCAGGCGGGTGACGCCGCCATCGGCCAGGCCACGGCGCGCAAAATCATCGCGGTGCATGGCCGATGAAATCACCCCCGCCGGCTCGCTCAAGCCCAAGTCGGCCTGCAAGCGCTCGGCCAACCAAGCCCCGCCCGAGGTGATGCCGACCAAGCGGTCGTTGGCGCCCCACTGCGGCTGCAAGGCGCGCAGCAAATCGCCATACAAGCTCTCGGCGTCGAGCGACAAGCTTCCACTCATGTGGCCATCTCCTGAAAAAACTGCTGCAAGATGATGCTGGCACTGGCCGCATCCACATCTTTGGCACCACCCGCCATGGCTTCGGTGGTGCTGTAGCGCTCATCGACCTCAAACACCGGCAGGCCAAAGCGACCGTGCAACTGGCGCGCAAAACGGCGGGCTCGATGGGTGTTTTCATGCTCTGCCCCATCGGGGTGAAACGGCACGCCCACCACCAAGGCATCGGGTTGCCAATCTTGGATGCAACGGCTGATCAAAGGCCAGCGCGCATCGCCTTGGGCTTGCAAATGGCCTTGTGGCGAGGCCTGGCACAGCAAGCGGTTGCCCACCGCCACACCGGTGCGCCGGGTGCCAAAGTCAAAGGCCAAAAACGTTTGCAATTGGGGCGCAACCTGGCGTGGGCCGGTCATCACGCCTGCGCTCATGCGTGCCCCGCGTCGGGCGACAGCATCCACGACTGCAAGCCCAGCAATGACAGGGCTTTTTCGTAGCGTTGCTCGCACGGGGTGTCAAAAATCACCGCGGCATCGGCCTCTACCGTGAGCCAGGCGTTTTCGGCCAACTCAGACTCAAGCTGGCCCTGCCCCCAAGCGGCATACCCCAAAGAAATCAGCACCTTGCGCGGCCCAGCACCGGTGGACAAGGCTTCGAGCACGTCTTTGGAAGTGGTCATGTCCAAGCCGCCCGGCACCGACAAGGTGGAGGCATACGCAGACTCGGTGGTTTCGCTGGGCTCGCTGGACGCGGCCAACACCGGCTCGTGCAGCACAAAACCACGTTCGGTGTGCACCGGGCCGCCATGGTAGACAGGGGTTTGGTTCAGGTCTTCGCGGTGCAGGGGCAAGTCGACTTTGTCAAACAAACCGCGCACATTGATGTCGCTGGGCTTGTTGATCACCAGGCCCAAAGCCCCTCGGTCGCTGTGTTCACACAGGTAGACCACGCTTTTGGCGAAGGATTCATCGGACAATCCGGGCATGGCGATCAAAAAATGATGCGTCAGGTTGATCGGTTCGGAATCCA
>JBEDFU010000009.1:0-6043 GCA_041174965.1 Pseudomonadota bacterium
TGCACCAGCGCACTGGTGGAGATCATCGCCTTGACGTTGGTATTGATGACGGTTGACATATCGCTACTCCAAAAATTGAAACACCAAACAAGAACTTCTCTGCCTCAGGACCCCTGCCTCAAACCCTCTCAGGTCCCTCACCTTGCAGTCCCCACAAGAAAATTTCTGGTCACTTTGTAAACAGATGAATCGGTGCATGGAATAGAAGCTTTAGTCACAGCGCTCAAAATTTCTCGTTGAACAACACGCCTTTGAGCGATTGAATGCTTTGCGCGACGCGAACCACCACTTCATTGGGAATGGTGCGCACCACTTCGCCGGTTTGGAGGTTCTTGACGGTGATCACGGGGCCATTGATCGCCTCGTTCATCGAAAAGCCCAGCGCCACCCGGGAGTTGGCCATTTGCTGGTTGGCTTCAGCCAACACTTGCTTGAGCTTTTCGGCCATTTGGCGCGGGTCGACTGTGAGCTCGACCGGCTTGATGGCCACGATGTCAGCCCGGTACAAGCTGTCTTTTGGCGCTGCCGCCGCCTCTTTGGGCGCCGGCTTGGCCACGCTCGCCCGCAGTCCGTCTGCGGGTGCAGCTTTAGCTGGTTTGATATCTGTGGTCATGGTGTTCCCCTCGCATGGATGGCATCAAGCTGCTCAAAATGAAAAAAGGTGCCAGCTCATCTGATGGAGTCGGCACCTCGCGGGGGAAGTTGAGTGAAAAGGCGAAATATTTTTAATTCACAGCCTTATTCAATGATTAAGTATTAGTTTTTATAGGCTGCGCTCATGCCTTCAAAGGAACTCTTCAAACTGCTCTTGATGGAGTTGTTTTGGCCGACCATGCTGTCCATCACGGCAAACTGCTTTTGGTAGCGGATCAGCAAGGTGTCCATGCGGGTTTGCAGCTTGGTCAAGTCTTCCTTGTATTTATTGACTTGCACTTGCGCCGAGTTGCTGTGCTTTTGGATGTCGCCCGTGGCCTTGAGCATCTTGGTCAAGCGCCGTGACGCCGTGCCTGCAATGCCCACGGGGGCGGTGCTGAACTCGCCCAAATCGTTGTAATTGCCGGTCATTGAGGTGACCACATCGTCAAAGTTGTTGGTCAACTTGGTGTCCAACACGGTCGCGTCCATGTTCATGGTGCCAGTGACATCAACGGTCAGCCCCAAGTCGCGCAGGGATTTCACCGGATTGCCCGCTGTCCATGCGGATGAGTTTTCAAACAACATGCTGCGCAGCTGATCTTTCACCGTGCGCACATAGGACTCGTTGACCAGACTCGCGCCATAGGTTTCGACGGTTGACTTGGGGTCTGACACCACCTTGATCATGGCCTGGGCTTCGTTGTAGGCGGTGACCAAGTCGGTGAACCTTTGTTTGATCACGCTGTTGTCGCGGGTCAATTCCACCGTGGTGCTGCCCAAGGCCTTGAGGTTCAGCGACACGCCGGACACGACGTCTCCCACGGTGTTGCTGGCGCGGGAGAAGTTCACACCATTCACATTGAACAAGGCGTTGGCAGAGGACTGGTGCGCCGCTTGGTAGGCCACCGGGTCGGTGTTGGCGTCGGGCAAACCCACCACGCCTTCTGTGTCGGTGAGTTGGAAATTGTTGTCAACACCGGTTTTGCCAGTCAACACCAGTTTGTAATCTCCCCCGGTGTAAGCCAGTTGGGCTTTCACACCCGAGACGGAAGAGTTGGCGTTGATGGCCTTGACGATGTCGGTGGGATTGGTCGCTGTGATGGACTGGGTTCCAGCCACACCGTTGTTGCTGTAACTCAAGGTCAGGCTGCCACCATTGCGCGCGCCTGTGCCGGCATCGGTGGACCAGCCTGGCACGGCCGCTGTGGCGCTGGCAAAGGCGGGCGTGAGGATGTCTCGTTGCGCTTTGGCCAGTTGCGTCACGGAGACCTCATGCGTCCCCTCTGTGGCCGTGCTGCTGGCCACCACCGAGGCCGTGCTGGTGTTGCTCACACTGGCTGTGGCACCCAAATAATCGTTTTTGTCCTTGAGCGCACCGAGTGCCGTTTGCACCTGGCCCACCACATAGGACAGGGCGGCATAGCCATTGATGCGGGTTTCGGCCTTGGTGATTTTTTCGTTGATGGCGTTTTCGCGCGGCACCTTCTCGGCATTCACCAAGTTGTCCGCCAGAGAAGCCACATCCACACCCGAACCCGCCCCCAAGGAGGTCATGATTTTTTGTGCATTGGCCTTGTTGGCCGCAGCCACTTGCGCCGCAGTGCTTTGCGTGGTGGTGCTGACGGAGGAGGTGGCCATGGAAGATCAGAGGGTGTGTGTATCAGTGTTCGACACAAATGCCGAAAGCTTGAGCCATCAATTGATGTAGTTGAAAAGGGTTAGCTTGGCAATCTTGGCAAAGGTGCTTTGGGCGGCCTCCAAGGCCAATTGGTCTTTGTTCATGCGGGTGATGGCCTCGGTGTAGTCCAGGTCTTGCACATCCGAGAGGGTGGACTTCAAGCGCAAGGTGGTTTCGTCGAGCACGCTGTTTTGCATGTCGACCACCGACATATCGGAGCCGATTTGGGCGGTGGCATTGCTGATGCCTTGTTGCAGGATGTCAATTTCACCCAGACCACGGTCCATGTCTTTGGGCAATCCGTTGGTGATGGCGTCCGAGAGGTCTTTCAAGGCCTCAAAGAAATTCACACCCACCTGGTTGCCCTTGCCGTCGTCACGAATGACCCGCAAAAACACATCCGATCCCGGCGTATTGGCATTCATGCGGCGGTTGTCTCCCACCTGCACTTTCATCCGGCTTTGGTCACCTTGGTAGGTGATGTGGCCGTTGGCATCCAAGGCATACGGGGCTTGGGTGCTGCGGCTACCGGCAAACAAAAAGTTGCCGTTGGTGTCTTGGGCATTGGCCTGGCTGAGCAATTGGTCGCGCAAGCCAATGATTTCCAAACCAATGGCTTTGCGGTCGGCTGAGCTGACGGTGTCGTTGGCGGCTTGCACGGTGAGCTCTTTGATGCGGATCAGCACATCGCTGACGTTGCGCAAAGAGGTTTCTTGGCTGGTCAAACGGGTTTGCACCGTGGTGAGGGTTTCTTGATAGCTTTTTTGGCGCGCCATTTCAGACTCCAAGCGCGTCACGGTGGAGGCCTTGTCGGGCTCGTCACTGGGTTTGGTGATTTGCTTGCCCGTGGACAACTGCTCTTGGGTTTTGGCCAAGCTGCCCTGCACATTGCCCAGTTGGGTGCTGGCGCGTTCAAAAAAGAGGCTGGTGGAAACTTTCATGGGTCAATCCTGGTGGTCAGCGCACTTGCAAAATGGCATCAAACAATTGGCTGGACACTTGCAATGCCTTGGCCGAGGCTTGATAGGCCTGCTGGAAGCGAATCAACTCGGCGGCTTCGTCATCGAGGTTGACGCCAGAAATCTTGTCGCGCGATTGCACCGCCTGGTCTTTCACCACCGTCAATGCCTGCTGGGTGATCTTGGCTTGTTGGGCCAAGTTACCCACATCATTGACCTGGTCGATGTAGTTGTTGGCCAGGGTTTTGCCGCCGGCAATTTTTTTCTTCGCCAGATCGCTCAGGGCGATCATGTTTTGGTTGTTGCCGACACCATCTTTGTTGCCGTCGATGGTGAAGCTGTCGCCCACGTTTGGCGCAAAGGTGAAGCGCACATCGATGCCCTGGTAACTCACCACGGGTTCGAGCACACTGGCGTCGTAGCTGCGGTTGGCCAACTCGGTGCCCGTGTCTTTGTCGATCACCACAAACCGGTCATGGGCGGTGAATTTGACTTCCAAATTTTGTTTGCGCAGCTCGATTTGTGGGTCCGAAGGGGTCGAGGCCGGGTCCCAGCTGGCAGACACCGTGGCGCTGCTGCCGGTGCCGGTGACAAACACCAACAAGTCATCGGGCACCTTGCCTTCAATGTAGGCGCCGGTGCGCAAGCCCAAACTGGCCAACTGCGACGGCTTGCCATTGGCACCAAAAGTGATGCGGATGTCGGACTCGCGGGCTTGTTTGAGCACAGCGTCGCTCAAGGGAATGGCGTTGCCGTTTTCGTCCACCGGCTGGTCGGGCAGTGCACGGCTGAGGCGGATTTTTCCGGCAAATTCGCCCGACTCAATGCCCAATACGTTGGGCACCTTGTCGGCGGCGGACGGGCCAATGGTGATGGGTCGCCCTGGATAGGGGTTGTCCACCATGGCTGGGGGGCTGCCACCATCGCTGACTTGGACCACGTTGCTGAGCACCAATTGGCCGCGGTCATCGATGTCGGCGGTCACACCGGTCAGGGCCGATTGATCGCGGATGCCTTGTATCAAGCTTTCTAAGCTTTGGTCGAATGTGATGCTGACGCCATTGATTTCGAGTTGCTTATCGAAAAATTCTTTGCCAATGCTGTATTGGTATTCAATGCTTTTCGGATTGATTTCAATGGTGTTGAATGCCTCAGCGGTGACCTTGGTCAGCTTGGATTGCGTGTTGACCCAGGCTGCGATTTCGCTGGCCGGATCCAAAATTTGACCATCGGCATCCACATCGGTGTCGGCATCCACGGAGATGGCAATGTTGTCAATGTTCTCATCGACGCTGGTGGCGGTGAACACCAGTTTCTCGTCCACGGCTTCAGCGCTGGTGAAGCCCTCGAGCTGACCGGCAAAGTCAAACAAGGCGGTGCTGGCCAATGGGTACTCGTTGGGGTCGTCAGTTCTCGCGGCAAATGCAGCGGCCACTTCAGAGGCCGTCACATTGGTTTTCGCGAGCACCGTCAAACCCGCCACCGTGACCGACTGGCCCTCTTTCAAGGCTTTGAAGGTGACGGTGGACACCTCGTCCAAGCCATTGCCGCCGTCTTTGGTCTCCACCGATGGCGTGATGAAGGGGAACACCAACTCGGGCATGTCCACGCCGTTGATGCGCACACCTTTGGGGGGAATGATGGTGCCCGGCTGGTTTTGGCCGACCCGAGACCCTTCCAAAATCGCCGGATAAAAGAGGTCACGCATGGTGGCGTCTTTGGGGATGATGGTGGTCGTGTTGCCTTTTTCATCAAACAACTGGCGGCTCAAGACTTCAGACTTGGCGCCATACAAGACGTTCATGCCCCGGTAGCCCAACTCGCCCGATTGGTTCAAATAGGTGTCGCTGTACGAGCTGAAGTCTTCAAACCCATTGGAGGTTTGGATGATTTGGAATTTTTCGTTTTCTGGCTCTGTGGGCGGGCGGTCCAAGCTGGCGCCCAAGATGTGGCGCCCATCGCGGGTGAGGATTTGCAGCTGTTGATCGCCGGTGGCGTTGTCCAGGTAAAAGGTGGCTTCGTTCAAGCCAGCACCGACCGATGTGACCGGGCTGAACACATTGAAGCCTTGCACCACGATGGGTACACCGGTGGTCGGGCTGGCGTTGTTGGTGATCGCCGTGTTGCCCATCAGCGCTGAAGCGGCAGACGGCGCAAAGGTCAAGCTGGCTTTGACGGTGCTGGTATTGGTTTCGGTTTCCGACACCCGAAACTGTGCCGCAGTGGCGATGCGCATCGCGTCATTGAGGGCCACCTTGACGCCGGCGGCCTCATTCAACGCGGCGGGGTCGATGGCAAACAAGTTGTGGCCGACTTCGCCATAACCGTCGATGCCACTGGTTTGTACTTTATTGACCTCGTTGACCAAGGTGGTGGCCAAAAAATTCAGGCTTTTGTGCGCGGGCTCGAGCACATTGGTGATGAAGTTGGTCAAGCCACCAATGGTGCCGCTGGGAACGCTGGCCAACGATTCGGTGGTGCCATAGGGGTCGATCACAAAATCGATTTTTCCGTTGCTGGTGTCCACCCCAATCGGGCGCGCTTTGTCACCGTTGACGACCACGCTTTGGTTGGCTGTGGCGCCCAGGCTGACATTGACCACCCCGTTGTTCTCGAACGTGGTTTTCAAACCAGCGAACTCAGACATTTGGCGCAGCAGCAGGTCGCGCCGATCGAGCAGCTCTGAGGGTTGGTTTTGCAGCCTGGAGGCTTTGCTCAAGTTGGCGTTGACCAAGGCCAGCTGTTCGGTCAAGGTGTTGAACTGGCCGGC
>JBEDFU010000010.1:0-6653 GCA_041174965.1 Pseudomonadota bacterium
CATCGGCCGCCGCGAACACCGCATCGCGGTCGCTGATGTCCACGCACACCGCGAGCGCTGCACCCTTGACTTGGGCCAGCGCCGCTTGCAGCTTGGCCGCGTCGCGCCCCGACAAAACCACCGTGGCCCCAGCCTCGGCCAGGCTGTGGGCGCAGGCCAAGCCCACGGCACCTGCGGCCCCATGGATCCAAGCCACCCGGTTGTGAAACATGCCCATCTCTGACCCCTCGTGATTTCGATGATTCAGTGTCGCACGGGTCCGTTGGGCATGTCACAATCATTTCGCACAAATTTGGTGTGACCGTGCACCGGCGGCGGGATTGCTGTGCCGCTGGCATCGAGGTTGCACCATATGGATGCATAAAAGTTGTATACAAACCCAAGGTGTCTGGCACGTTATTCGCCAAGAGATTGACTTCAACCCACACAGGAGTAAACCCATGAATTTCAACAAACGCATGTTGGTCACAGCTGCTTTGGCCGCTGTTTGCCTGCCCTTTGCCGCACCCATCCACGCGCAATCGGCCCTGGACAACATCCAAAAAATCAAGCTGATCAAAATTGCCATCCCCACCGATTTCCCGCCCTATGGTTTTGTCGGCACCGATTTGCAGCCGCAGGGACTCGACATCGACATGGCCAACTACATCGGTGCCAAGATGGGTGTCAAGGTCGAGTTGGTGGTGGTCACCAGTGCCAACCGCATTGCTTATTTGCAAACCAAAAAGGCCGACCTGGTCATCTCCACATTGGGTAAAAATCCTGAGCGTGAAAAAGTGATTGATTTCACTTCGGCTTATTCACCCTTTTTTCAGGCCATCTATGGCGCCAAAAGCCTGAGCGTGAAAAATTTCGATGACCTCAAGGGTAAAACGGTGGCCGTGACCCGTGGTGCCATCGAAGACCAGGAGTTGGGCAAGGTCGCGCCTGCGGGTACCGACATCAAGCGCTTTGAAGACAACAATGCCACGGTGTCGGCATTTGCATCTGGCCAAACACAAATGCTGGCCACGGGCGCATCGGTGGCGGGCAACATGATTCAAAAGAATCCCCAACTCAATGCCGAGTACAAACTGTTGCTCAAAGACAGCCCCAACTTCATTGGCGTGGCCAAAGGTGAGGATGCATTGCGCACCCGGGTGAATGCCATCATTGCGGACGCCAAAAAAGCGGGCGACATCGACAAGATGGCACAAAAGTGGCTGGGTCGCAGCGCTGGCCAGTTGCCTGACTGAGCCCGGCCCGGTTCATGTCCATCGCATTTGACTTTGCGGCCATTGCGGTCGAATGGCCCTTGCTGGCCAAAGGCGTGGCGTGGACCTCGGGCTTGACGGCGGTTTCGGCCGCCTTCGGTTTGTTGCTGGGCATTGCCTGCGCCTGGGTGAGAACCCAAGGCCCCGCTTGGCTCAAGCCAGCGGTGGGGGTGTATGTGGAGTTGATTCGCAACACCCCCTTCATCGTACAGCTGTTTTTTATTTTTTTTGGTTTGCCCATGGCGGGCGTTCGCCTATCGGCCGAATGGGCTTCGGTCATTGCCATGGTGGTCAACCTGGGGGCTTATTCGGCTGAGATTGTGCGTGCTGGCATTCAAGCCACGCCCCGAGGGCAAGTCGAAGCCGCGCTGAGTCTGGCGCTCAGCCGCACGCAAACCTTTGCCCATGTGGTGTTGCCGCCAGCCTTGCAGCGGGTGTGGCCTGCATTGGTGAGCCAAATCATCATCGTCATGTTGGGTTCTGCCGTGTGCGGGCAAATCTCCACCGAGGAGTTGAGTTACGCCGCCAATTTGATCCAAAGCCGCAACTTCAGGGCGTTTGAAGCCTTCATCGTGGCCACGGTGTTGTATTTGCTGTTGTCCATGGCCACCCGTGCCATCCTCAATTGGCTGGGGCAGCGCTGGTTGTTCGGGGGGCGGCGTGGTTGAGTTTTCTGTGTGGGACATATTGCGCAACCTGCTGCTGGCTGCGCGCTGGACCGTGGTTCTTTCTCTCATCGCCTTTGTGGGGGGTGGATTGGTGGGTTTGGCCTTGCTGGTGGCGCGAACCACGCCATCGGTGTGGCTACAAAGAGCGGTGCTTGCCTATGTGCAATTGTTTCAAGGCACGCCGCTGCTGATGCAATTGTTTTTGGCCTACTTTGGTTTGGCCTTGCTGGGTTGGGACACCTCGGCTTGGACATCGGCCGCCGTGGCCTTGACGCTGTACAGCAGCGCCTTTTTGACTGAAATTTGGCATGGTTGTGTGAAGTCCATTCCGCAGGGTCAATGGGAGGCCGCCAAAAGCCTGGCATTGAATTTTGGCGAGCAGTTGCGCCACATCATCTTGCCCCAGGCAGCGCGCGTTGCCATCCCCCCCACCGTGGGCTTTTTGGTGCAAGTGGTCAAAGGCACGGCCTTGGCATCGGTGATTGGCTTTGTTGAACTGACCAAAGCAGGCACGATGATCACCAATGCAACTTTCAAGCCCTTCTTGGTTTACAGCATGGTGGGCTTGCTTTACTTTGCCCTTTGCTATCCCATCAGCCGGTACGCCCGCACACTGGAAGGTCGATTCCATGCCCACAGCCACTGAACCCCAAGCCGCGATCCACATCCAGGGCTTGCGCAAGTCGTTTGGCGACAACGAGGTGCTCAAGGGCATCGACCTGGACGTGCGCCCGGGGGAGGTCATTGCCATCATCGGCAAAAGTGGGTCGGGCAAAAGCACGCTGCTCAGGTGCATCAATGGCCTGGAAACCTTTCAGCAGGGAGCGTTGCAGGTCAATGGCCAAGCCTTGGTTTATGACAACCCGCAAGCCATGCGCGCCTTGCGTCAGCAGGTGGGCATGATTTTTCAGTCGTTCAATTTGTTTCCCCATTTGAGCGTGGGCAAAAACATCATGCTCGCGCCTGGCTTGGTGAAAAAGTCGCCCGAACCGCAAAGGCGGGCCATGACCGAAAAGTTGCTGGCCCGCGTGGGATTGGCAGAAAAGTTCGACGCTTTCCCCGACCAACTCTCTGGCGGCCAGCAGCAGCGCGTGGCCATTGCCCGGGCCTTGGCCATGGAGCCGGGTATTTTGTTGTGCGATGAAATCACCTCGGCGCTGGACCCGGAGTTGGTGGGTGAGGTGTTGGCGGTGGTGGAGTCCTTGGCGCGGGACGGCATGACCTTGCTGATGGTGACCCACGAGATGAATTTTGCGCGCAAGGTCAGCGACCGGGTGATCTTCATGCACCAAGGCCGGGTGCATGAACAGGGCCCGCCGGAGCAGCTGTTCACCCAACCCCACAGCGCAGAACTGAAGCAGTTTTTATCTTCGCTGCAGTAGCCTTCACGATCGAGGTCCAGCGGGTCAGGGCTGCAAACGATCTTGGTTAGGATAGGCACCCATCGCGTGACCCTCTGATTCCCATCCCACCATGACCATTGCCTATGCCCCCCAGGGCTTGATCGGTCTCTTGACACCCCAGGCCAACACCACTGTGGAGCCCGAAGCCTGGGCTTTGTTGCCTGCGGGCATGTCGCTGATCAATGGCCGCTTGGTGAGTGCCGATCCTGATTTGTTGCAGCGCTTGCGCGATTACTTTGGCGATTTGGCGCCCACCCTCACACAGTTTGCCAATGCCCCATTGGCGGTTTTGGCCCTGGCCTGCACTGGCTCTTCGTATTTGATGGGACGCCCCGCCGAACAGGCATGGGTGGAAGATTGGTCACAACGCTTTGGCATCCCGGTGGTGACCGCTGGGATGGCGGTGGTGCAGGCCTTGCAGCAACTGGGTGCCCAGCGCTTGGCCCTGGCCTCTCCTTATCCGAGTGCGCTGACCCAGGCCAGCGTCGCTTACTGGCAGTCGCATGGTTTTGAGGTTCAGCAGGTGCAAAACGTGGCCACTTGTCCCAGGGCTTTCACGCCATCTACACCACCGGCACCGATGCGGCGGTCCAAACAGTACGGGCTTTGCGTGGTTCTGGGGCCGATGCGGTGTTGATGCTGGGCACCGGCATGCCGAGTTTGCAGGCCATCATCGAGATGGGGCAGGGCGATGGACCGCCGGTGTTGTCGAGCATGCTGGCGCTGATGTGGCGCGCCACATCCCTGGTTCAGCCCCAGCATCAAAACTTGGCCCCATGGCTGCGTGGTGATGGGTGGTCCCATCGTGCCCAGGCCATGGGTTTGCTGCCAGCCAGCTGAGTTGGTCGCTGCCTGGATGCAGCCCTTTTTCTTCAAAGTTTTTTATGACACCTTCCTCATCCCCACCCATCATCATCGCGGGCGCAGGCCCTGTGGGCTTGGTGCTGGCTTTGCGCCTGGGCCACTGGGGCATTCCTTGTGTGGTGCTCGAGTCCGATGCCGACATCAACCGCGATTTGCGCGCTTCGACCTTTCACCCACCCACCTTGGACATGTTGGACGAATACGGCATCACGCCAGGCTTGATCGCGCAAGGCTTGGTGGCCCCGACCTGGCAGGTGCGCATGCACGCCACGGGCGAGTTTGCCCAATTTGATGTGTCGGTCCTCAAAGACGAAACAGCCCACCCCTATCGCTTGCAGTGTGAACAGTGGCGTTTGTCAGAATTGTTGATGGCGCAAATTGCGCGCGACTTGCCCCATGTGCAGGTGTTGATGGGTCACCCGCTGGTGTCGTTCAGCCAAACTCAAGACCATGTCGATGTGACTTACCGCACACCAGCTGGCGAACAGGCGCTTGTGCGCGGGGCTTTTTTGGTGGGGGCCGATGGCGGGCGCAGCCAGGTGCGCAAACAGCTGGATTTGTCTTTTGAAGGCCATACCTTTCCCGAGACCACCATCTTGGCGACCACGCACTTTCCGTTTCACGATCACCTGCCCAATCTGGCCTACATCAACTATTGCTGGAGCGAGCAGGGCACCTTCAGCCTGCTGCGCCTCAAGCACCTGTGGCGCGTCAGCCTGTACCCCGATGAAGGGCAAAGCATGGAAGAGGCGGTGGGCATGCCAGCGGTGCGCGAAAAACTGCAACGCATTGCGCCGGGCACCCTGGACCACCCGGTGCTGGAGGTGCGCCCCTACCGCATCCACCAGCGGGTGGTGCAGCAATATGTGGTGGGCCGTGTGGTCTTGGTCGGTGACGCAGCCCACCTCAACAGCCCCAGCGGCGGCATGGGCATGAATGGGGGCATCCACGATGCCTTCAACCTGAGCGAAAAACTGCGCGACATTTGGCAAGGTGGGTCCATCGATGCCTTGAAACGCTATGAGCGACAGCGCCGCCCGATTGCCATTGCCCATGTGTTGGAGCAGTCCGGTCGCAACCGCGCCCGCATGCAAGAGCGCGACATGGACAAGCGCCGCGCCGCCTTGGTGGAGTTGCAGCGCAAGGCCGACGACCCCGTGTTGCACAAGGCCCATTTGCTCAACACCTCGATGATCACGGGTTTGCGCGAATCGGCCACCATAGATTGACACCGGCTGGCCCGACGCCCGGCGAGGTGGCCGATGCAAGACAGGCGTTGGTTTGTTTGTGCGCAGGCGTTCAGTCGATTTTGATGTGGGCGGATCGGATGATGGGGGCCCACTTTTTGTTTTCGGCCTGCAAAAACGCCTGAAACCCGCGTGGCCCCAGGTTTTGGGTGAGCATGCCCAATTCGGTCAGACGGGCTTTGACATCGGGACTTTTGAGCAGTTTGTCCATTTCCAGTTGCAATCGCTCCACCACCGCTGGGGGTGTTTTGGCCGGCACCGACAGGCCAAACCAGGCGTCACCCACCGCGCCGGGCACCGCCTCTGACAAGGTGGGCACTTGGCTGAACTCGGCATCGCGGGCTGCTGCCGTGATGGCCAAGGCCCGCACCCGGCCACTGCGGATGTGCGGGGCCGAAGTGATCAAGGCATTGAACATGGCATCGGTTTGCCCACCCAGCAAATCGTTGAGGGCTGGGCCTGAACCTTTGTAGGGGATGTGGACCATGTCGACTTGGGCCAATTGTTTGAGCATTTCACCGGTCAAAAAACCCGCAGACCCCACACCAGCTGAGCCATAACTCAACTTACCCGGCTGGCTGCGCGCCAAAGCCAAAAAATCTTGCAGGTTTTTGGCCGGGTGGTCTTGGCGCACGATCAAGGCATTGGTGAAGCTGCCAATCAGCGTGATGTGAACAAAATCCTCCAAGGGCTTGTAGCTGGTGGCTTGACCCATCAAGGGCCCGGTGGTGATGGCCGCGCCGTTGCTCAGCACCCAGGTGTGGCCGTCGGCGGCTGCCTTGGCCGCCATTTCGGTGCCGAGCACCGAGCCATTGCCGCCGCGGTTGTCGATCAACACCGGTTGCCCCAGCGCATGCCCCATCCGTTCGGCCAGCAAACGGGCAATCGTGTCACCCGAGCCCCCGGCGGCAAAGGGCACGATCCACTTGATGGCCCGGCTGGGATAAGGGCCTGGGCTGGGCGCGGGCGATTGGGCCCATGCCCAACCTCCCAGTCCGAATATGCAGCTGGCAGCCACGGCGCGCCAAAACGAGGGCCAATCAAGCCGCGATTGCAGCCCCTGGCCACCCAGGATCGGTGCAGTTGACAACATTGGCCGGGTGGTGGGCTTCCACCCGTAAAATAAAGCAAACATGTTCTGTTGAATGATTTAAAAATGACAATTGTGGTGGTTGTGAATCCAAAAGGTGGCGTGGGCAAATCCACCTTGTCGACCAA
>JBEDFU010000011.1:0-13600 GCA_041174965.1 Pseudomonadota bacterium
TCGCGCCGACCCAGCTCCAACAAATCGCGAAAGCCTTTGGTGGTGATCAAGGCGCAGCGGGCGCCTTTGCGCTCGATCACCGCATTGGTGGCAATCGTCGTGCCGTGCAAGATGGCGTCGAGTTCGCCCGGTTGCAAGTTGGCTTTTTCCAAAGCATGGAGCAAACCCACGGAGGGGTCGTGCGGTGTGGAGGGCACCTTCAAAATATGGTGCGAGCGGCCCTCACTGCCCGAAAAATACAAGTCGGTGAAAGTCCCGCCGACGTCGATGCCCACAATCCCGGCCATGCTGTCTCCTTGGGGGCTGCTTGCCCCCGTTGCTTATTCGATTTCAGCGTCTTGTGCAGCGACACCGCCGCTCAAGCCACCGCTTTCACGTCTTCTCGGGAGGCCACGCTGCTCACATAGGCCCCCACATGGCGACCCATGCGCCGCGCTGCCGAATCGGCATTGCGCGCCTCAATCGCATCCATCACCCGCTGATGCGCCACACCCACGGCATGGCGCACATCCCCTGAATTGAAACCGGCCAAATCGGTGGCCGCGTACACGCTGCTGGAGATGGCCGCGATGAAGGCGATCAACAGCTCGTTGTGGCTGGCCCGCACCACGCTCACATGCCAATCCAAATTGGCTTGCAAAAAAGCGGGGATGTCTTCACCCGCGTTCATCAACTTGTCATGCGCTTGCACCAGGGCCGCCCAATCGTCGGCCTGGTGGTGCAGGGCCGCCAAACGGGCCGCTTGCGGCTCAATGGCCTCGCGCACCTCGAGCACCGATTGGTTGCGGATGTTTTGGCCCCGGATGAAGATGCCAATTGATCGCTCGAGCGTGGCGCTGCTCGGGCGCACCACCTCGGAGCCACCGTTGCGACCGGTGCGGGTGGCGATCAAACCCTCGACCTCCAAGATGCGCAAGGCCTCGCGCACCGAGGTGCGCGACAAGCCCGCCCGCTCCGACAACTCGCGCTCGTTGGGCAACAGAGAACCCACGCCCAAGCGCCCATTGAGGATTTGCTCGCGCAAAGTCTCGGCCAGCACATCGGCGGCTTTGGGGACGAAAACGGGGCTGAGGTCGATCATCTGCCAGTCTGGGTTGGGGGCGTTGTCACAAAGATTGCAAATGATTTTTAAACACAAATGGTTGGACCAAATAGGGGGTTTCCCTGAAAAATCAGCTGTATTTACCCTGACAAACAAGGGTTAACCCTTAAATTTTTAATCGCTGCAAAGATTTTTTAGGGCATCAAAGACGCCCGACGACAGCAAAGCGTTGAACTGAAGTCATCTTTGAAAAAAACTGACCTTGCTTCAATCCCCAAACTTCGGCTCGCGCTTTTGCGCAAAAGCTGCCACACCTTCGCGGAAGTGGGGGGTGTCGAGCAACACCCGTTGGCGTTGGCGCTCCACATCCATTTGCTGGCTCAAGGTGTTGGTTTGCGCCGCATGGTGGGCGTGGCGCACTTCTTTGGCAATGCCGGGCGGGCCCAAACTCAGGCGCATGGACGTGTCGTTCACGGCACTTTGAAATTCAGCATCGGGCACAGCACGCCAAATCATGCCCCATTGGGCGGCTTGCTCGGCGCTGATGCGCTCACCCAGCAGGGCCGTGGCCTGGGCGCGGGCCCATCCCACCAAGCGCGGCATTTTCCAGGTGGCACCCAGGTCTGGAATCAGCCCCAATCGCGGTGCAAAAGTCATGACAAACGAAGCACTGTGGTGGGCAATGACCACATCGCAGGCCAAGGCCAGGCTGACCCCTGCACCCGCACACACACCATTCACCGCCGCCAGGGTGGGAAAGGGGCAGTCGTGCAATGCCTCGATCACGGGGTTGAAGTATTCGGCCATCAGGTGCGATTGCCGCACCCCCAAGGATTCGCCATCAATGCCGGGCACTTGATCCATGTCCAGTTGCCAGCCCGCGCAAAAGCCGCGCCCTTGTCCGGTGAGCACCAAGGCCCGCACGTCGCTGCGCACCGACAGGTCGCGCAGGTGCTGCAACAGGGTTTGAATGGACCCCAGGCTCAGGCTGTTGAGCGAGGCCGGTCGATTGAAGGTCAAGGTGGCGATGCGCTCGCTCACGGTCAACAAAATGTCTTCGCTCATGAATTTCTCCAATGCAGTGGGGTTCAGGGGCTTTTCGCAAACCGTTGAACGCGTGCCAGTTGCCGGCGGTAATCCACCGGGTCCAACTCCAAGCCATAACGCGGGCTGTCGGGATAGAGCTTTTGGATGGTGATGCGCTCTTGGTCGATGGCGCGGTTCATCTCGGCCACGCTGGGCAAGCCACAGCGGCCATTGACCAAACTGGCGATCCATTGCGCTTGGTCGTCCATCATGCGGATGTTGCCGCCGCCACTGACATTGAAAAAGCCCATGAAATACAAACCGGCTTGCTGGGGGTGCACCACGCGGTGAAACAAGCGCAACCAGTGGCCTTCCACCGGTGAGGTTTCTGGCCGCAAAAAAGGCAAATCCACGCGGTAGCCGGTGGCCGCAATGATGCTGTCAAAGGCCTGCACCGTGCCATCGTCAAAGCGCACATCGTGGCCTTGGATACTGGCAATGCCGGGCTTGGCTTTGATGCGGCCCCAGACAAAATGCCCCATCAACAAATGGTGGCCCGCCGGGTGGGTGCGTTTCGTGGGGGTGCGAAAGCCCCACTGCTCCATGGTGCCATGCGCCATGCGCGAGACCAGGGTGCGAAAAAACCGCCGCACCGGCCAAGGCACCCAGGGCTTTTCCACCTTGGCCAACACGCGCGAGGTGGGCACGCCCAAGAACATGCGCGGCATCAGCAGCACCGGCGAGCGCGCCGCGATCACCGTGGCCTGGGCCTGGGTGCACACATCGGCAGCAATGTCGCACGCGCTGTTGCCAATGCCCACCACCAACACGCGCTGGCCCTTGAACGGCTCGGGCACGCGGTACTGGTGCGAATGCAGGTATTGGCCGGCAAAATCTTGGGCAAAGGGTGGGTGCAAGGGCACGCCTTGGTGGCCGCTGGCCACGACCACCGCGTCGAAACGCTCTTTGTCCTGGCCGCGCACGGTGACATACCAAGAAGGGCCGCCGTGGCCCGGGTCCGATTGAACGGCTTCCACCGGCGACCGAAAGCGAATGTGTTTGATCAAATCAAAGTGCTCAGCGTAAGCGCGCAAATAAGCGGTCATTTGCCGGTGGTCGGGGTACAGCGGTGCGTCCGCAGGAAAGGGGAAGTCCGCATAGGCCGTGACCCGGTTTTCAGAGTTCACATGCAAGGACTGGTAGGCCGGGCTTAAGCCGTTGTCGTTTTCATAGACCCACAAGCCACCGATGTGGCTGCCCATCTCGAAAACGGTGACCGCCACGCCCTGGGCTTTCAAATGCTTGGCCGCGCACAAACCCGCAGCGCCAGCACCGATGACTGCTACTTTTAACATGGCGCCTCCTTGAAGGTGAAAGGGTTTCCCTAGGCCATCCCTGGGTACATGAACACTGAGTTCATCATATAGACTGCCCCCAGCATAAATCGTCACCCAGGCTACAGGAGGCCCCATGAAAGCAGCCCTCATCATCCCCCACGCTGAACATGGCGGGCGCATTGAATTGCGCGAGGTGGACAAGCCCCAGCCCCAAGCGGGTGAGGTGCTGATCCGCATCGAGGCCACGGCCATCAACCGTGGCGAAATTGGGCCGCGCAAAGCACACCGCTCGGGCGAACCCCGTGGCAGTGGCGTCGAATTTGCGGGCGAAGTGGTGGGTCTGGGCGACGGGGCCACGGCCACGCTGGGTCAAGCCGTGATGGGCCACTGCGTGACCGGGGCCAATGTCGAATTTTTGGCGGTGGACCAGCGTTTGGTCATGCCCAAGCCCGCCCACTGGTCATGGCACGAAGCGGCCGCGTTTCCCAATGTCTACATGACGGCGCATGACGCCATGGTCACCAATGGGTGCGTCAAAAACGATGATGTGCTGCTGATCAATGCGGCGTCCTCGGGGGTGGGCATGGCGGCGGCCCACATTGCCCGCGCCATGGGCGTGCGCACCATCATCGGCAGCAGCCGCAGCACGCAAAAATTGTCTGAACTTTCAGGCCTGGGTTTTACCCACTTGGTGGACCTGAGCCGCGAAAAATTGACCGATCGGGTGCAGGCCATCGCGCCCAACCATGGCGTGGATTTGTTGCTCGACTCGGTGGGTGGAGGCGCCATCACCGAACACATGCAAGCCATGGCCATTTTGGGGCGTTGGGTGCAGATTGGCCGCTTGGGCGGCATGGGCGGCGAGATCAACCTTGACGACTTGGCGCTCAAACGTTTGCAATTGATTGGCGTGACCTTTAGAACCCGCAGCATGGCCGAGCGCATCGCTTGCTTTCAGGCCATGGCGCGCGACCTGGGACCGCTGCTGGGCAACGACCACATGCGGCCCTTGGTCAGCCAGGTGTTTGCGTTTGACCAAATCACCGAGGCCCAAGACCACATGGTGACCAACCAGCACATTGGGAAAATTGTGATTCAGGTGGCTTGAGGCGTCTGCTGAATCAGCAAGTCCCTGGGTCTGGCCCAGGTCGAGGTGCCACTGCTCAACGCCCAGAACAAGGTACCGTGCTGGGCTTTTCTTTAGCCGTGGGCCCCAAAAGATGCGTTCATAATGGTGCTGAATTTTCGAACAGGTTTGAGGGTTTCGGCCATACAGGTCAAACCATCTCATGTCCCCTCAACACGGTGGATTGCACTTCCGCCGAGATCGCCGGACCGCTTATGGAAACAAGTCTTCGCCGCCTGCTTGAGAGCGGCATCTCTGATCAAGCAGCCCTGAGTGCCCCTGGCCGCACCGACCTCACCCACGGTGAACTGCGCGCCTTGGTAGACCGCACTTTGACCACCCTCAATGGCATGGGTATCGGCCGCAACGACCGACTTGCCATCGTGTTGCCCAACGGCCCGGAGATGGCCGCATGCTTCATCGCTGCTGCTTGTGGCGTGGCGACCGCGCCGCTCAATCCGGCCTACCGGGCCGAGGAGTTTGAGTTCTATCTGTCCGACCTCAACGCCCGCGCGCTGGTCGTTGAGCAAGGAAGCACCTCGCCCGCCGTGGCGGTTGCGCAGCGCATGGGTGTGGCGATCATTGAATTGGTGCCTGACTTGGCAGCCGGCGCTGGTCAATTCAGCTTGCAGTGTGACCAAGCGCCTGGCATTGCCGCAGAGTCCCCTGGGCTTGCCCAGCCATCTGATGTGTCCATGGTGCTGCACACCTCGGGCACCACCTCGCGGCCCAAAATAGTGCCCCTGTCGCAAGCCAACTTGTGCGCCTCGGCCCAACACATTGCCCGCACCCTGGCCTTCACGGCCGCAGACCGCGGGCTCAACATCATGCCGCTGTTCCACATCCACGGCCTGATCGCTGGCGTGCTGACCCCGCTGTCAGCCGGTTCCATGGTCTTCTGTACCCCCGGCTTCAATGCACTGAAGTTTTTTGCCTGGATGGACGAGGCCCGCCCCACTTGGTTCACGGCCGTGCCCACCATGCACCAAACCATCCTGTCGCGCGCCTCTAAAAGCGCCGACGTGATCGCAAGGCACCCGCTGCGCTTCATTCGCAGCTCCTCGAGCTCCATGCCACCCCAAGTGATTCGCGAGATGGAGGAAGTCTTTGGCGCCCCCCTGATTGAAAGCTACGGCATGACCGAGGCCACGCACCAAATGGCCAGCAACCCCTTGCCGCCAGCCGTGCGCAAGCCCGGCAGCGTGGGCATTGCCGCTGGCCCGCAGGTGGCCATCATGGCCGAGGATGGCACGCTGCTGAAAAGCGGCAGCACCGGCGAGATCGTCATCCGTGGCCCCAACGTCACGGCCGGCTACGAGAGCAACCCCAAAGCCAATGCAGAGGCCTTCACAAACGGTTGGTTCCGCACCGGTGACCAGGGGATGATGGATGACGATGGCTACGTCACCCTCACGGGGCGACTCAAGGAAATCATCAACCGCGGCGGCGAAAAGATCAGCCCGCGCGAGGTGGATGAGATTTTGATGGATCACCCCGCAGTGGCTCAGGTGGTGTGCTTTGGCATGCCCCACAACAAGCTGGGTGAAGAAATCGCAGCTGCTGTTGTGCTGCGCGAAGGTCAGACCGCCACCGAGCGCGATCTGCAAGCCTTTGTGGGTGGACGCGCCGCCGAATTCAAGGTGCCCAAGAAAATCCTGATCCTGGACGAAATACCCAAAGGTGCCACGGGCAAGCTGCAGCGCATCGGCCTGGCTGCCAAGCTGGGTCTTGGATGAGTCCAGTTTGAAGGGTGGCATCACAGGGCTGACCATGCTGATGTGGGTGTGCCCGGCGCGCTCTGGCACTCGCTGCAACCCTGGGCACATAAGGCATGAGACGATCTGTGCTGGCCCTCCCACACGGGTTGGGCAATACCCATCCGAACAAGCTCAAGAACAGAGGAAATTGAACACATGAAGATCACCGTCGTCGGTGCGGGAGCCATAGGTGGCTTTCTGGGTGCCAGGTTATCGGCCGCCGGGGAGGAGGTCACTTTCATCGCCCGCAATAACAACCTCCAAGCCATCAACGCCAACGGATTTCGCCTCATTGAAGAAAATGGCAGCGAGCTGCATGCAAAAGGCGTGCGCGCCGTGCAACGCTATTTGGATGCGGGGCCGCAGGATGTCGTGCTGCTCACCGTCAAGGCCCACCAGGTGCGCGACCTGTTACCGGACTTGCGCGGCCTGTTCGGCCCCGAGACCATGGTGGTGAGCATGATCAACGGCGTCCCCTGGTGGTACTTCCATCAGCTGGCTGGCCCCTGGGAGGGGCGCTCCATTGAGGCGGTAGACCCGGGCGGCCTGATTGCAACCCATATCGAGCCCGAGCGCGTGATCGGCAGCGTGGTCTACCCGGCCGCAGAACTGGTCGCGCCAGGCGTGGTCAGGGTCATGGAGGGTAACCGCTTCACCCTTGGTGAGCCCGATGGCTCGCGCAGCGAACGCGTCGAGCGCTTATCCAAGGTCCTGATGCACGCTGGCTTCAAAGCACCGGTCAGCAAAGATATCCGCAGCGAACTTTGGGTCAAGCTGTGGGGCAACCTGACCTTCAATCCCATCAGCGCGCTGACACATGCCACCCTCGAGCAAATCTGCACCTTCCCCCCTACCCGCGAGTTGGCCACGCGCATGATGGGTGAGGCCAAAGCGGTCGCGGAGCGGCTGGGCGTGCAGTTCCGCATCACGCTTGAGCAGCGGCTGGCTGGCGCCCAGGCCGTGGGCGCGCACAAAACCAGCATGCTCCAGGACGTGGAAGCCGGTCGCGCGCTAGAACTCGAAGCCTTGGTGGGCGCGGTGGTGGAACTGGGATGCATCACCGACACACCCACTCCCACCGTCGAAGCGATCTACGCGGTCACCAAGTTGTTGGGCCAGACGCTGCAGACCCGTGGCGGCCGACTGGCGGTGACATCGACTGGCTAGCATCTCACGCGTGGAAAGCTGATGTCCCATGTACAAAAGTATGAAAAAATTTATCTTTCTTTTGCTTTGCAACATCTGCCTCCCGGCCATGGCGCACCACGGGTGGTCAGAATATGAGCAGACAAATCTGGTCAAGCTCTCTGGCACAGTGACTCAAAGTGGATACGAGCATCCGCATGGCTTTATCACACTGGTTTCGAGCGAAAAAACGATGACTGCCGTGCTGGCCCCTCCTTTTCGGATGGAAAACAGAGGATTAACGCCTGAGAACATTGCAGTGGGTACACGGGTGGTGGTTGAGGGTTACATCCATCGCTCCAAGCCCAACGTACTCAGGGCGGAGCGCATTGTTGTCAACAACAAGGTCATTGAATTGCGCTGATGGATGTATCCCTGAATTTCCTCAACGATTTCTGGCTGGTTCAAGCCATGAAATACTCTTTGTGGCTTTACCCCACAGTGGAGTCTTTGCATATTTGCGGTATCGGTATGTTGTTTGGCAGTGTGGTTTTAATGGATCTCAGGCTATTGGGTGTGTGTCCGCACATAGATTTCAGCGCTCTATCCCGCTTGGGGCTAACGGTCAGTCTGTTCGGATTTGCATTGGCCGTGTTAACAGGATCCATGATGTTCATGACCCATGCCGCAGATCTGATCGGCTCAAGACTTTTCTTGATCAAGACGTGTTTGATCTTTTTGCTATTGATGAACGCCACAGTTTTGCACATGCGCTCAGCAATCAATGCCATGACCAAGGTGCAGGCGATGGCATCTTTGGTGGGATGGTCTGTTGTGATTGGGCTTGGTCGCTGGCTGGCGTATGTTTGAAGCTTGAAAAAAAGCCAGACTCAGACAGGTGTGCTCACGCCTTCCACCAAGACCGCATTGAAAAACAAGGTCGCACCTTCGCGCTGGGCCCGGGCAGCGCGGTACATCTCGCCGTCGTACCAAGATTTGGCCGCTGCATAGCTGGGAAAGCGCAGCATGGCCATGCGGGCGGGTTTCCATTCGCCTTCCAAGGTTTCCATGGGGCCGCCGCGCACCAGGTACTCACCCCCCGCCGCCTTGATCGACTCAGGCGCTGCCGCCATGTAATGTTTGTATTGCTCCATGTCGGAGATTTGCATATCAACAATGACGTAGGCTGAAGGCATGGAGGCATCCTGTGAGGGTGTAGAGGGAAAGACCATTCTGCACCAAAGCAGCCCATGGGCTGAAGGGCTTGGGGCAGCATGCCATCTTGATGAAGCCTGTCAAAGCACCCGATAAAAACTCAAATAAACACCATCGGGCGCCCGCAGCCCAGTGCCAATGAATTGGCTCTCATGCAGCCAAGCCCAATCGGCGGCGGCGGTTTCAAATTGAGGCTGGCAGCGGAAATACACCGCATCGGGGTCGACTTTTTCGCCACGCATGATGCGCAAGGAATTCTCTGCCGAGGCCACGCGCAATGCGGTGTTTTGCACCCACACGCGCGAGCCATCGACGAGTTCAATCACATACCGGGCATCCAAATGCGCTTGGGTGCCATCGCTCAAAATCAATTGGAAATCGGCGCCACCTGACAGCACCTGCCCATTCATGCGGGGTCCCGTCACCGTGCCACCCGTGATGGGGATCATGCGGCGCAAACCTGCGGGCGTGCGGCCGACTTCGATCGGGGCTGCAATGGTGACGGCCAAGTCACACAGGTATTCCAGTCGGGGGGGAGGCAAGGTTTTATTCATGGTTAAGTTCTCCAATTCAAAAGCCAGAACGCGCCGATCGAGTCTACAGAACCGCCGTGCCGGGAGGGACGCGGATTGCCCCATCGCCCAAAATTTCTCAAAACCATGAAAATAATCATGGCACCTTTTAAATTTGCCATTTTTTCCTAATAAATCGCTGCATAAAATGAGTTTTAGCATTTTTTGCAAATGAAAATTTAACCGGGCCGTCCTCATGCGTTCATTTGCACATCACCACAAACCCATTGGCGACCTTTGGGGCGGTTTGTCCGCGATGCTGGTGGCCTTGCCATCGGCCATTGCCTTTGGTGTCACGATTTTTTCACCCTTGGGCAGCGCCTTTGGTGCCCAAGGTGCGATGGCCGGCATGATGGGCGCAGCCACCTTGGGGCTGGTGGCCGCCCTCTTTGGTGGCACACCGCGTTTGATATCGGCGCCCAGTGCCCCGGCAGCCGCCGTGCTGGCCGCGCTGACCCTGCAAATGGTGCAACAAGGCAATGATGCCGCCCATGTGATGTTGAGCCTGTTTTTGGTCGCCTTGCTCAGCAGCCTGATTCAGCTCTCCTTTGGCATCATGCGCCTGGGTGAATTGATTAAATACATGCCCTACCCGGTGGTGAGTGGCTACCTCAGTGGGGTGGGATTGATCATGGTCTTGGGCCAATTGCCCAAATGGCTGGCACTGCCCAAAGAAATGAATGTCTGGCAATGGCTCAGTGCACCCGGCTTGTGGCAATGGCCCTCTTTGCTAATAGGCTTGGCGACGGTGATGGGCATGCTGCTCGCACCACGCCTGTCCAAACGCGTCCCCGGTGTGATCCAGGGCTTGGTGGCCGGCATGGTCGTGTACTGGGCCATGGCCTTGAGCGCTTGGCCTGAGTTGTTGAACCTGCATGACAACCCCTTGATCATCGGCCCCTTGAACGTGAATCTCGAAACTTTCGTGGGTAGCGTGACCCGACCGTGGGCGCAGTTGATGGCATCCGGTTTGCCACCCTGGCAGCAAGTGGTGTTGCCGGCCATGACCTTGGCGGTGCTCTTGTCGATTGACACCCTGAACAAATGCCTGGTGCTGGACGCCATCACCGGCGCGCGGCACGACTCCAACCAAGAACTGCGGGGGCAGGGCTTGGGTAATTTGGCGTCCAGCCTGATAGGCGGGGCCACCGGTTCCGGTTCCATGGGGGCCAGCTTGGTGAGCAAAGCCAGCGGCGGCAGCACGCATTTGTCGGGGGTGGTTCAAGGGCTGGGGTCCTTGGTGGTGATTTTGTTGCTGACCTCCATGATCGCTTGGATTCCGGTGCCCGCCTTGGCCGCGATGCTGGTGGTGATTGGCATGAGGATGATCGACTGGGACTCCCTGCAAATGATTCGCTCGCATCAAACCCGACTGGACTTTGGCGTGATTGTTTTGGTGGTCGTCGTGGCCAACACGGTCAGCTTGATTGCCGCCTCGGCGGTCGGCATTGCATTGGCGATCTTTTTGTTTTTGAGCGAGCAAATCCACACCACCACCATCCGCCGCAAAAACTGGGGCAATAAGGTTTTTTCTTCGCGGGTGCGCAGCCAACGCGAGCAGGAAATTTTGTCTGCCAAAGGCCATCAAACCCTTATCTTTGAATTGCAAGGCAGCCTGTTTTTTGGCACCACCCATCAATTGTTCAGCGCCATTGAGCCCGAGATCAAAAAAGCCAAGTTTGTGGTGCTGGACTTCATGCGGGTGCAGTCCATGGACATGACCGCCAGCCAGATGATCGAGCGCATTCGCAGCAACTTGGCCAACCATCAAGCGCGTTTGGTCCTGACTCGGGTGCCCGATCGCTTGCCCAACGGCAGAAATTTGCGCAGCTACATTGACCAAATGGGTCTGTTATCGGACAACTCCAGCAAAGTTTTCACCGAGTTGGATCAAGCCTTGGAATGGATTGAAGAAGAGACCTTGGTGCAAGAAGGCTATGTCCACCCACAGGGGCAAGGACTGCCCGTGGCCAAGTTCGAGTTGTTCCACGGCATGGGCCCATCCGAGTTGGAGGCTTTGGATCGGTGCAAAGTAGTTCGCACCTATCAAGAGGGCGACTTGGTGCTTGAACCCACGTCTTTGGGGCGTGAATTGATGCTGATCAGCCGTGGCGAAGTCAAGGTCAGCTTGAAGACCAGCACCGGCAGCGCCATCCACTTGGCCACCTTGAGCCGCGGCCAATTTTTTGGCGAAATGTCTTTTTTAGATGGGCGGGCGCCCTCGGCCTATGTGCAGGCATCACAGGAAACCGAGATTTTTGCCATCGATCGAAACGCCTTTGCCAATCTGGCTGCTGGTGCCCCCTTGATGAGCCTGGGCGTGATGCGCTCTTTGGCTTTGGTTTTGGCCGATCGACTGCGCCAGACCAATGTGGAGTTGCGTGAAGTCAGAGAAACCTGAGGGCGGTGTGACCTCAATGCGCCTGATCCCAATTGGCGCCCAAGCCCACCTCGGCCAGCAGCGGCACCTTGAGCTGCGCCACCCCTGCCATGATGCGCGGCACCTCGGTTTTGAGCCAATCGATTTCTGACTCGGGCACCTCGAACACCAATTCATCATGCACCTGCATGATCATGCGGGTGCTACGCCCCTCTTGGTCCAAGACCTGCTGCACCTTGACCATGCTGAGCTTGATGAGGTCCGCCGCTGTGCCTTGCATGGGCGCGTTGATGGCGGCACGCTCAGCCCCACCGCGTCGCGGCCCATTGGGTGAGTTGATCTCGGGCAAATACAAACGTCTGCCAAAAACCGTCTCCACATAGCCCTGCGCTTTGGCTTGGGCACGGGTGTCGTCCATGTAGCGCTTGACACCGGCAAAACGCTGGAAGTAACGCTCGATGTAGTTTTTGGCCGCCGTGTTGTCGATGCCCAGTGCCTTGGCCAAGCCAAACGCACTCATGCCGTAAATCAAACCGAAGTTGATCACCTTGGCGTAGCGGCGTTGCTCGCTGCTGACCGCATCGGGGGTCAGGCCAAACACCTCGGCTGCCGTGGCTTTGTGCACATCCAAGCCTTCGTGAAACGCCTTGAGCAAGGCTGGGTCGTCGCTGATGTGGGCCATGATGCGCAACTCGATCTGCGAGTAATCCGCACTGGCTATGACGCTGCCCGCAGGGGCCACAAAAGCCTCTCGCACTTTGCGCCCCTCTGGGGTGCGGATGGGGATGTTTTGCAAATTCGGGTCGTTGCTGGACAAGCGCCCCGTCACCGCGACCGCTTGGGCGTAATGGGTGTGCACGCGGCCGGTGCGCGGTTGCGCCAATTGCGCCAGCTTATCGGTGTAGGTGCCCTTGAGTTTTGACAGGGAGCGATGCTCCAAAATTTTGGCAGGCAGCGGATAGTCGTCGGCGAGTTTTTCCAACACCTCTTCGTCGGTACTTCGCGCACCGGTGGCGGTTTTTTTGATGACCGGCAAACCGAGTTTGTCGAAAAAGATTTCACCCAGTTGTTTGGGAGACGCCAAGTTGAAGGGTTGACCTGCAATGGCATAGGCCTCTTGCTCGAGTTGCATGATGCGCTGGCCCAAGCTGTGGCTTTGCGCGGCCAAGGTGGGCGCGTCGATCAACACGCCATTGCGCTCGATGCGGTACAGCGCCTCGCTGCTGTCGATTTCCAATTGGTACACAAAGCGCAGCTTGTCGTCGGCTTGCAAGAGCGGCCACAGCCGCTGGTGCACGGCCAAGGTGAAGTCGGCGTCTTCACAGGCATAGTGCGACGCCTTGGCCACGTCCACTTGGGCGAATGAAATTTGGTGCACCCCTTTGCCGCACAGATCTTCATACGACACGCCTTGGCGCCCCAAGTGCCGCAGCGCCAAGCTCTCCAAGCCATGCGGTTTGTGCACCTCCAGCACATAGCTTTGCAGCATGGTGTCGTGCACATAGCCTTGCACCTCGATGCCATGGTTGGCAAACACATGGCGGTCGTACTTCACATGCTGGCCCAGCTTGTGTTTCGCTGGGTTCTCCAACCACGGCTTGAGCTTGGCCAGCACTTCATTCAGGGGCAATTGCGTGGGCGCATCGGCAGCGTTGTGACCCAAAGGGATGTAAGCGGCCTCGCCAGACGTGATGCACACGCTGATGCCCACGATTTGCGCTTGCATTTCCACCAGCGAGGTGGTTTCGGTGTCCAAGGCCACCAAGTCGGCAGCTTCTATTTTTTGCAACCATGCGTCAAAGCTGCCCCAATCGAGCACGGTGTCGTAGTGCACCTCGGCGCTCAATGCAGGCGCAGGTGCGTCGAACAACACACCCACCTCGCCCACGCCCGAATCGTTCAACGGGCCACGGGCGGCTTTGGCGGAAGGATCAGCGCCCTCTCCCGCTTCCAATGCAGTGACCAAGCCCTTGAAGCCGTATTGCTTGTAAAAATCGATCAAGCCCGCAGAGTCGGGCGC
>JBEDFU010000012.1:0-4041 GCA_041174965.1 Pseudomonadota bacterium
TGCCCTTGAACCTGACCAATTTGTTCATGGCCTCGCCCGCGCATTGGAAAAAGAAATTTGACGCCGCCAGCGGCGACACCCCTGCCGACAAGTCCAAGGCTGCCTGGACGGCGTTTGCCGCTGACGCATCGGGTTCTGGCCCGTTCAAGATGGCGCGCTTTGTGCCGCGCGAGCGCTTGGAGGTGGTGGCCAACAAAACCTATTGGGATGCCAAGCGCGTGCCCAAGCTTGATCGGGTGGTGATGCTGCCCATGCCCGAGGCCAATGCCCGCACCGCCGCATTGCTCGGTGGCCAGGTCGATTGGATCGAGGCCCCCGCGCCAGATGCCATGGCGCAAATCACCCAGCGCGGCTTCAAGATCGAAAGCAATGCCCAGCCCCATGTGTGGCCTTGGCAGTTGTCGTTTGCCGAAGGCTCGCCCTGGCTGGACAAGCGGGTGCGTCAAGCCGCCAACCTGTGTGTTGACCGCGAAGGCATCAAAACCTTGCTCGGCGGCATGATGGCCGTGCCCAAGGGCACCGTGCCCCCGGGCCACCCCTGGTGGGGCAACCCCAAGTTCGACATCAAGTACGACGTGAATGCGGCCAAAACCTTGATGACCCAAGCCGGCCACAGCGCGGCCAAGCCGCTCAAGGTCAAGGTGCAAATTTCTGCCTCGGGTTCGGGCCAGATGCAGCCTTTACCGATGAACGAGTTTGTGCAGCAGTCGCTCAAGCAGTGCTTCTTTGACGTCGAGTTTGACGTGATCGAATGGAACACCTTGTTCACCAACTGGCGCAAGGGTGCCAAAGACCCATCGGCCAACGGCGCCAACGCCATCAATGTGAGCTACGCCGCCATGGACCCCTTCTTTGGCATGGTGCGCTTCACCAGCACCGGCACCTTCCCGCCCGTGTCCAACAACTGGGGTTATTTCGGCAACCCAGAGTTTGACAAGCTGATTGCCGAAGCCCGCACCCAGTTTGACGACAAAAAACGCGATGTGGCGCTGTCGAAATTGCACGCCCGCATTGTGGAAGAAGCCCCGTTTGTCTGGATTGCGCACGACGTGGGCCCCCGCGCCGTGAGCAGCAAGGTCAAGGGCTTGGTGCAGCCACGCAGCTGGTTCATCGATTTGGCCCCCATTTCGATCAACTAAAGGCTCCCATGGGCTGACGGCATGGGCACGGTGTGCCCATGCCCGTTGGCTTTTTTGACGGCCAGGGCGATGCAGCCCTGGGTTTGGTTTCTTCTGGAGCAATGGGATGCTTGGCTTTTTGTGGCGACGCTTGGTCTACACCTTGCCCATCATGTTGGGTGTGGCTTTGGTGTGTTTTGCCCTGGTGCACCTGGCACCGGGCGACCCCTTGGTGTCCATCCTGCCGCCCGACGCTTCGGTAGAGCTGCAAGCCAAAATGAAAGAGCTGTACGGCTTCAACCGCTCATACCCAGAGCAGTTTGTGTCGTGGGTGTGGCGTGCGGTGCAAGGCGATTTGGGCACCTCCATCGCCAGCAACCGGCCGGTGTTCAGCGAGGTGATGAAAGCCGTGGGCAACACCCTGCGCTTGGCCATGCTGGCCACCCTGATTGGTTTTGTCTTGGGCTGTTTGTTTGGCTTTGTAGCCGGTTATTTTCAAAACTCTTGGCTGGATAAATTGGCCTCCTTGACCTCGGTGCTGGGGGTCAGCGTGCCGCACTATTGGCTGGGCATGGTGCTGGTGATTGTGTTTTCATCGATCTTGATGTGGCTGCCCCCCGGCGGTGCTGGGCCCGGCGGCTCTGGTGATTGGGCCTGGGACTGGGAGCATTTCAAGCACATGTTGCTGCCGGCCATCACCATGAGTGTGATTCCCATGGGCATCATCTCGCGCACCGTGCGCGCCTTGGTGGCCGATATCTTGGCCCAGGAGTTCATCGTGGGTTTGCGCGCCAAAGGTTTGACCGATGTGGGCGTCTTCATGCACGTGGTGAAAAATGCCGCGCCCACCGCCTTGGCGGTGATGGGTTTGCAACTGGGCTATTTGTTGGGTGGATCGATCTTGATCGAGACCGTTTTTTCGTGGCCGGGCACGGGCTTTTTGTTGAATGCCGCCATTTTTCAGCGCGACCTGCCTTTGTTGCAGGGAACCATTTTGGTTTTGGCCATGTTCTTTGTGGTCTTGAACCTGATCGTGGATGTGGTGCAAACCCTGCTCGATCCGCGCATTGCGCGCAACTGACCCCTCACACCCTTCCATCATGTTGCATGTGACTGTAGACCCCACCAAAGTGCCCGCGCTCCAAACCGAGCGCTCGGCCGGTTATTGGCAAACCGTGGGCCGGCGGTTTATGCGTGACAAAGTGGCCGTGGCAGCGGCTGTGGTCGTGTTGGTCTTGCTGCTGCTGGCTGTTTTTGGGCCGTGGATTGCACCCCTGGATCCGTACCAATCGTCCATGCTCAAGCGCCTCAAGCCCATCGGTTTTGCGGGCCACCCCTTGGGCACCGATGAGCTGGGCCGCGACATGCTCACCCGCTTGATCGTGGGTACGCGCTTGTCCTTGTTCATGGGCATCACCCCAGTGATTTGCGCCTTTGTCATTGGTGCACTCATTGGCATCACCGCGGGCTACACCGGTGGTTGGGTCAACACCGGCTTGATGCGCACCATCGATGTGTTTTATGCGTTTCCGTCGGTGCTGCTGGCCATTGCTTTGTCGGGTGCCTTGGGGGCGGGCATCACCAATTCGCTGATTTCTCTGACCATTGTGTTCATTCCGCCGATTGCCCGCGTGGCCGAGAGCGTGACCACGCAAATTCGCGGGCGCGATTTTGTCGATGCCGCCCGCGCCTCGGGGGCCGGGGCTTTCACCATCGTGCGGGTGCATGTGCTGGGCAATGTGCTCGGGCCGGTGTTTGTGTATGCCACCAGCTTGATCGCGGTGGCCATGATTTTGGCTTCGGGCCTGAGCTTTTTGGGCCTGGGTGTGAAGCCACCCGAGCCCGAGTGGGGCCTGATGCTCAACACCTTGCGCACCGCCATTTACACCCAGCCGTGGATCGCCGCTTTGCCGGGCGCGATGATTTTCATCACCTCCATTGCCTTCAATTTGTTGGCCGACGGTCTGCGCTCGGCCATGGAAATCAAACAGTGAGCGCACCATGCCTTTGACCCCGATCGATGTGGGCGGCCCCGCCCAACCCATGCTCCGTGTGCGTGGCTTGGTCAAACATTTCCCACTGAAAAAAGATGTGTTCGGCAAAGGCGGCGGCGTGGTGCGTGCTGTTGACGGGGTGGACTTTGATGTGTTCAAAGGCGAGACCTTGGGCGTGGTGGGCGAGTCTGGTTGCGGCAAATCCACCACCGCGCGTTTGCTCATGCAATTGATCGCACCCGACCAAGGTGAGATGGTTTTTGATGGCCAAACCGTGGGGGGCTCGGCCCTGCCGCTCAAAGCCTATCGGCGCCAGGCCCAAATGGTGTTTCAAGACAGTTACGCATCGCTCAACCCGCGCTTGACCATGGAAGACTCGATCGCGTTTGCGCCCATGGTGCATGGCGTGTCCAAGCGCGAAGCGGTGGAACGCGCGCGCGACTTGCTGACCCGCGTGGGTTTGGCGCCTGAACGGTTTGCCGAGCGCTACCCGCACGAGTTGTCCGGCGGTCAACGCCAGCGTGTCAACATTGCCCGCGCCTTGGCCTTGCAGTCGCGCTTGATCATCTTGGACGAGGCGGTTTCGGCCTTGGACAAGTCGGTGGAAGCGCAGGTGCTCAATTTGCTGCTGGATTTGAAAGAGGACTTTGGCCTGACCTATGTCTTCATCAGCCACGACCTGAATGTGGTGCGCTACATGAGCGACCGGGTGCTGGTGATGTACCTGGGCCAAGTGGTGGAGATTGGCGACAGTGAAACCTTGTTCAAGCACCCGGCCCACCCCTACACCCAAGCCTTGCTCTCGTCCATCCCCAAGCTGGACCCGGACAAGCGCACCGAAAAACCGCCCTTGGCCGGTGACCCGCCCAACCCCATCAACCCGCCCAGCGGCTGCCGTTTTCACCCGCGCTGTGTCCACGCCCAAGCCG
>JBEDFU010000013.1:0-7962 GCA_041174965.1 Pseudomonadota bacterium
GACCGATGCGATTGGGGTGTTGAAGATGGTGGTGGGTTTGACTGCGCCCACACCCACTTGGAAATACTATGACGACACAAAACTCAGCAGTGCTTACACCTCGGCTCAGTCATTGAATCCCAAGGGTTGGACTACCAATGCAGTGATATCAAACACCGGCACAGCTGACAGCAACGTCAAGTTGGTTGGCGTGTTGACGGGGGATGTGGATGGATCTTGGACTGGTGTTTGAATAGCGTATATAGGCTGAGGGAGTAATCGTCCCCTTTTGCAAGGGTTGCGAAAGTAGAAGCGATAAGCAGTCACAGGGAAACGATCTGAGCAGGTGAGTCTGATACAAAGGTCACCTAGTTTCATGTGAAAACTTTAAAAACGGGTATGTCAGCGTGGGTCAGGTTTCGCAGTACTGCCAAAGTGCTGGGCAAGTTCAGTCATTTGTGTTTTGGCATTGAAAAATGTTCTCAGTGCACCGCCTGCCAAATACGAGTTATTGAAATTGGGGATAAACAGTTGGTATGCATCAAACAAGCCAAGCGCCATGCCCTCGAGCAATGCGAGTTTTTGTTTTTCGGCTTCAGTGATGCCGGCTTTGTTCAAATCGACGGTGTCCCAGTGGCTGGCGGCCCCCTTTGTTTGGCCCCTGAGGAAATCCTCGGACATTCCCGAGAAGGCTTTGTCTTGTGATTTCAAATTGAACCTCAGTTCTTGAGGACTTTTGGGGGCTCTTTTTGAACTGTCCACTTTTGCCTCTGCGGCCAGTTGTTGATATTTACTTTGGTCAAGGCCATCGCTCAATGACATCGGGGCAAACTTGCCGTACCAAGCGTTGATTTTTTGCGAGCCAATGGTGACTTCAACATAGTTGGCCAATGTGTTCCATTCCAGTTTGACTGCACTGAAGTAACGCACCATGGAGCTGAAGTCGATTCCGTTTAAAACGGCGGTTTCATAAACGCCTTTGGCACCCATATCGTCGCGGTTGTAAGGGGCTGGGTTGACCAAAGACCACCATCCGCTGAGGGCGGGCTTGTGTGTGTCCCGGTCAATGAACTCTGGTGAGCTTCCATTGTCCAATCGAAAAATTTTGGTCCCAGGCAGCAATGTGATCAACTGTGGGTCTCCAATGAATCCCGTCTTCTCACTGGATGAAAGCTCTCTGTAGTTGATCAATTGATCAGTCATGCCGCTCACCTTTTGAATTGATAAATGATCCTGGTGTTTCCATCCTGCTTCGTGCTGTTCGCGGCAGGCGCAAACCTGGAGCCTGCGCTTGGACATTGAGTCTGTTATACATTACGAACGATTCAGGAGACTTTGATGAAAAAAACTTTACGCTGGTTGGTAAGCCTGCTTGGCTTTGGTTTTTACGCTTTCGCCCCACTCAGTGGCCAAGCTCAAGACTACCCCGTCAAGCCCATCACCATCGTGGTGGGTTACACCGCTGGTGGCGGTGTCGACCAGATGGCAAGAATTTTGGCTGAAAAATTGCCTGCAGGACTGGGCCAATCAGTGGTGGTGGAAAACAAACCTGGCGTGGCTTCCATCATTGGCGCATCGTATGTTGCAAAGGCCAAGCCAGATGGCTACACATTGCTGATGGGCGCACCCGGACCCATTGTCTTTAACCATGTTCTCAACGCCAAACTGCCCTATGGGCCCAACGATTTGGCCCCGATTGCGTTGTTTGGCGATTCACCTTTGATGATTTTGGTCAATGCCAACAATCCGGTGAAAAACGTAGCAGAGTTGGTGGCGTACTCAAAGCAAAATCCCACCCTTTCCAACTATGCGGCACCGTCATCTTCATTCCAGTTGATCAACGAATTGTTCAAGGGGAAGACTGGAGCGCGTTTCACTTACATTCCCTACAAAAGCACCACGGAGGGGATTTCTGCTGTGATTGCTGGTGACGTCACCATGGTGATGGCTGATGCCGGCCCGGCCACCACTTTTTTGCAAAGTGGGCGTGTGAAAGCCTTGGCGGTGACTTCACGTGAGCGCCTGAAAGATCACCCCGCAATTCCCACACTGCAGGAGTTGGGGATAGACATGCAGGCTTCACTTTGGTACGGGCTATTGGCCCCGGCGGGAACACCTGCACCCATCATCAAGCGGTTGAACGAAGAAGTGGCAAGGGTCATGGCCTTGCCGGAAGTGCAAAAAACATTGGCCAGCAAGTCGGTCGTCACCTTGACCAGCAAGCCCGAGGAATTCGCCAAGTTGATTGCAACCGAAATTCAAACTTGGAAAAAAGTGGCAGAAGACAACAACATCAAACCCAATTGAGCACGCGTGGGCTCAAAGGCTGTGTCCTTTGATGTAGGTCTCCAGAAATTTGATCTGATTGCCCTGCTGCTCAATGATGTTTTTGACCAAGTCACCCACGGATATCACGCCAATCACTTTGGTTTTCTCAAGAACAGGTAAGTGTCTGATGTGCTTGTGAACCATGATGGCCATGCACTCTTCCAATGAGTTGTTGAGGGTGACCGTGAGTGGATTGGGTGTCATGACCTTTGCGACCAAGACGTTGGCTGGGTTGTTGTGGGGCAACAATACTTTGATGGCGCAATCACCTTGTGAAACGATGCCCATCAATTGACCGTCGTCGATGACCAGCACGGCTCTGACGCGAAAATCACGCATGATTTTCAACACATCTTCAACCGTGTCAGACGTCCGCACCGAGAAGATGATGTTTGTTTTTTGGTCAATTATTTTTTTTACGCTTGTCATGAAAATTGGCCTTCAAATTAAAAATTTTACATTAGCTTTTGTCGGATGAAGGCGCTGATTTACTGCTTCACGACTGCGCTGCTCCCTGGCTGAACAATGATTCAATCATGGGAATGAATGTCTCGATGGGCTCGCAGGGGTAATGGGGGTCGCAAGTGGACTGGTCATACAGTTTCACAAACTCGGCGGTCCAGTCAAAGTGAGGATGGCCACGCCATATTTCTCTTTGATGTCTGTCGATGCCCGGCATGTGATGGGCATGAAAATTTTGGAAAACTGCGTGGTTTTTCAGCATCCAATGGTTGCGTTCTGAAATATGCGGGCCTAAGAGTGCTGAGGCAAATTCACCGTGGTTGCTGTACGAGGTGATGTAACCAACATCATGAAACAGGGCCACCACAACATCCTCATGGGGCAAGCCGTCGCGCAACACCATGGTTGCCGATTGCAGTGCATGCCTGTACATGTTGACGCGATAGCCAAATGAAGCATCCTCGGCACTGACCGTGAGCATGCGCAGCAAGTGCTCTGTTTTGACTTGGGCTATGAAGTGGCTTCGCTGCACCTCAAGTGTGTGCCAGTCAGTGGCTGTGAAGTCCTCAATGCTTTGTTTCTCCACATAAGACCAGTTTGGCAGGCTTAAGGGTGAATAGTCCTTTGACGTTTTGCTCATGTTCAATTCGTGTGTGGGCCAACAGAGATTGCCTGATAAGTATATTTGTTATGGGGACATTTCTGAGGCTGTGCTCACTAGGGGTAAGTCGCCATTCATTTTTATGGCAAGCCAAGGGTCAGGTTCCAGCCAATGACCGCTCAGCTATAAGGTTTGGGCCGTTGGTGCCGATCTTGGTGGGGTCAAGAGGTGTTTCATCAATCACCCAAGCGCCTGGCGCTTGGTCCTTGAGTGCAACCTATTAAATAAGATGCATGACTACAACAAACCAAAAAGATTCAAATGGAGGCGCCGGTGGTTTGCTTGGCTTGGGTGAATCTTTGAATTTGCCCTCTCACCAGCTCAATATGTTCACGCAATACAAACACCTCTGATGAAGACGGCGATAAATTCTCCTGGGTAATCGCTTCTTCAATGCGGTTCAGCATGGCTTCACATTCGTGGGCCGAAAGCTCAGTTGTTGGCGAGCGCATGCGATTTTCCACATCCACCAGTGACTTGTACAACTTGGAAAATTTTCTGCGGGTGCGCCACGTCATGAGGGTGGGAATAAATTTGAGCAGCGGAAAAATAATGATGAATAAGGGCACAAACGACTTGATGCACCGCTCCACAATGCTGGCCAATTCAAATGAGAGGTATTGGGATAAAAAAGGCATTCCTTTTTTATAAAAAATATCGGCTTCTTCACTCAAAGGCAGACCCACATCTTTGTCGGACGGAAACTCTCCTTCCGTGCTGATGAGGCTTGGCGCATGATGGGCTTTGTCCATGATGCTGAGCATCAAATACTGAATGGCAGGGTGCAATTGTTGATGGATGACCACGGTATTGGTGACGGATACCGTGCGAAATTCCGACATGGGCTGTGCGGATGCCAAGTCAATCGAAGATGGCGACAACGGTGTGACATGCAAAAACCTGAGGTTGCGGTGAAAAGCCTCGGCGTCTTTCAGGTCAACTTCCAAAATATCTGGGCTGATGAACAGCGACTTGATTTGGGCGTTTTCTGGGGGGTCCATGAAAAAACCAATGTCCAACTGACCCGCATTCATTCGATCAATGCTTTCCTGGGGCGATAAATCGAGAAACCGGGTGTTTTGCGCGGTCACGCCTGCAAGGCCCATGAGTTTGAGGGCCAAAAACCTCACGCCGCTGCCCTCAGGGCCAATGTTGATGCGCAAGCCTTTGAGTTGGGTCAAGTCAGTGATGACTGCTGCGCCTTTGCGGCGAAAAACCCAGATGGGCTCGTAAGAAATACTTCCAAGCGAGCGAAGTTGAGACTCCTCCTTGGCGCTGATCAAGCCATCATGCGTCAAAGCCAAATCTGCTTTGCCATCTTTGACGTGTTGCAAGTTATCCAAGGCACCCTGGGTCTGGACGATCTCCAGGGTGATGCCCTCTTTGGCCAACGCGGACTTGTAATTAGAGGCCACTTCATGGAAATAGCTTCCCTGAGATCCTGCGGCGATGCGTAAATGGGTGGGCGGCGCAGGAAATATAAATCGCAAAAGCACGGCCAACAGTAAAAAACAAATCAATGCGGCCATCAATATGTTTTTTGAAAAGCCCAAATCATTTTTGGGCATGGGGTTTGTGAACAAAGTCATCGGTGAATGTCGGGCGGGTGTCAATGCAGGCACCACAGCATAAGTGAATATCTGATGGCAGCAATTTGCATGATTGATGCATGGTCATGATGAACTGATGCAGCATATGCTGGTCAAAGATGACTGTGCACCGAGCGAATTCGGTTTTGGGCGCACCCATAAAAAAACCCACCGATCCGGACAGATCAGTGGGTTGATTGAATAAATTGGTCGGGGTGAGAGGATTCGAACCTCCGGCCTCTACGTCCCGAACGTAGCGCTCTACCAGGCTAAGCTACACCCCGAAAAAGGCGTCAGTGTAACAAAGCCACTGTGGCGCAAAGAGGTGTGAACTCAGGGCTTCTTGCTGCTTTGGTTGGTGTAAATGGCCGCTGCTTGCACCTTCTTGACGTGCAGCAGGCACTCGGCGCGCAAGCCGGAGACCTTGATCTTTTCACAGGTGTAGGAGTTTGGCTGTACCTTGGCCATGCAGAGCAGTTTTTTATCATTGGTGGACATGACATCGCAAAAGCGGGTGGCCTTTTGCTGCATGGCTGAGCACATGGCCTTTTCGTCGTTGTCCGGAATCGCTTCGCAGTCTTGGGTTTGTGCCCATGTCCAGACGGGAATCCATAAAAAAACAGCACACCATAATTTTTTCATGCGCACCCTTTCGAGGTTTGACCCAGCGGTTGAATATCAACGTTGCGTTCGGCACCCAATGGGATGGGTGATCAGGTGCTGGGCGGGGGGGATACAGCTGGCGTATCTGTTGCGGTGCCTTCGTCGGCTTCGTCGGTGCCAGGCTCAGAGTCCGAGGTTTTGCGCTGAGACTTTTGCTTGAGCTTGTCCTCTTTTTTGCGTTTTTTGGCCAACTCCTTCTGGCGTTTTTCGTAACTGTAATTGGGGGTTGCCATGGTGAGTCCTTTGTCAGGTTCTGCGGTTCAGGAGTTGAGCGGCCAATTGGTGCAAGGCCTCTCGGTAGGGTGAGGGGGGGAGGCCAGCCAAGGCTGATATGGCGCGCTGGGCTTCTGCGGCAGCGGCGGCTTGGGTGGCATCGAGTGCGCCAGTGCTGCGGACAATGTCGACAATGGATTGCAAGGCATCCAAGTCGCCGTTTTCAATGGCGCTGCGAATGGTTTGGCTTTGCTCGGGCGAGCCTTTTTGCATGGCCAAGATCAAGGGCAGGGTGGCTTTGCCCTCGCGCAAATCGTCGCCCAGGTTTTTCCCAAATTCGGTGCTGTCGCCAGCGTAGTCCAGCAAGTCGTCGACCACCTGAAAGGCGGTGCCCAGAGCTTGGCCGTAGGTGGCGCAAGCCTGTTCGGTGGCACTGTCGGCATGGGCCAGCACAGGGGCCAAGCGGGCACTGGCTTCAAACAGTTTGGCCGTTTTGGAGCGAATGACCAGCAAGTAGTCGTCTTGGCTCAAGCTGGCGTCATGGGTGTTCATCAACTGCAACACTTCGCCTTCGGCGATCACATTGGTGGCCTCGGCCAAAATTTCCATCACCCGCATTTGGCCGCTCTCGACCATCATTTGAAAAGCGCGTGAATACAAAAAATCGCCCACCAGCACGCTGGCTGGGTTGCCAAAGCTTTGATTGGCTGTGGGGCGCCCACGGCGAAGGGTGGACTCGTCCACCACATCGTCATGCAGCAAAGTGGCGGTGTGGATGAATTCGACCACCGCAGCCATGGGGTGGCGCTGAGGGCCTTCGTAACCGATGGCCTTGGCCATGAGCAGCAACAAAGCCGGACGCAAGCGCTTGCCACCGGCGGCAATGATGTACTGGGAAACCTGACCGACCAAAGGAACGCCAGAGGAGAGGCGCTCTTGAATGATGTGGTCCACGGCCAACATGTCCTGGGCGATCAGGGAGAGGGCTGTGGCAGAGGCGTCAGGCGAAGTTGACAAGTGGATGGGGTTATTGAGTGGGTGTGAACCCATTATAGGGAGGGCTTTTTAACCCCAAAGCCAGACAAAAATGGAGCGCCAGACGGCTTTGGTGGGTGGAATTCGCCTCGGGCTTGAAATCCCACCCAAGCCCGCTTTAGGTGGTCGTGGCCTCAGTTGGTTGGAATGCTGTTAGAATTGCGGGTTCTTCAAAAATCCTTTTGGAGAGCCTTCGAAGAACATTTTCCCAGAGGTCCTTATGTACGCGGTCATAAAAACCGGTGGCAAACAGTATCGTGTTGCTGCTGGCGAAAAAATTAAAGTAGAACAGATTGCTGCGGACGTTGGCCAAGAGATTGTGATCGACCAAGTGCTCGCTGTCGGAAACGGCGCAGAGCTCAAGGTTGGCACACCCTTGGTGTCCGGTGCAACTGTCAAAGCCACAGTGTTGGCGCACGGCAAGCACGACAAGGTGCGCATTTTCAAAATGCGCCGTCGCAAGCACTATCAAAAACGCCAGGGGCATCGGCAGCAATTCACAGAGCTGCAAATCGCTTCCATTCAAGGTTGAGGGGCTAAGTCATGGCACAGAAAAAAGGCGGCGGCTCTACGCGCAACGGGCGGGACTCACAGCCCAAAATGTTGGGTGTCAAGGCGTTTGGTGGCGAGTTGGTGAGCGCAGGCTCCATCATCGTGCGCCAGCGTGGCACCAAGTTCCACCCCGGCACCAATGTCGGTATTGGCAAAGACCATTCCCTGTTCGCCTTGGTGGACGGTCATGTGAGCTTTGCTGTCAAGGGTGCTTTGAACAAGTCCACGGTCAATGTCAAACCTGCTTGATGTGCGGATGTGATGCTGACAAGCCCCGACTGGTCGGGGCTTTTTTATTGATTAAGATGCCTCTATGAAGTTCGTGGACGAAGCGCTGATTGACGTGATCGCCGGTGACGGCGGGAACGGCTGCGTCTCATTTCGGCACGAAAAGTACAAAGAATTTGGCGGGCCCAATGGGGGCGACGGCGGGCGCGGAGGCCATGTGTATGCGGTGGCGGACCCCAGCCTCAATACCTT
>JBEDFU010000014.1:0-7495 GCA_041174965.1 Pseudomonadota bacterium
GGTCATGTGCCTTTGTCAATGGGCACGGTGTTTTTGACCAAACCGCATGTGGACAGCAAGCGCATGCGTCCCTTGGCTGTGACCTCGGCCAAGCGGGTGCCTGAAATGCCTGACGTGCCCACCATTGCCGAAGCGGGTTTCCCCGGCTTTGAAGCACCCGCTTGGTGGGCCGTGCTGGCTTCGGCCAAAACCCCGCCGGAGTTGGTCAAGCGCATGAATGAAGAGTTGAACAAAACCCTGCGCAACCCAGAGGTGGCCAACAAGCTGCAAGCCCAGGGCATTGAATTGGCCGGTGGCAGCGTGGAGCGGGCGAAGTCGTTCATCGACAACCAAATCGACACCTGGGCCAAGGTGGTGCGGGACAACAACATCAAGTCGGATTGATCTGGCCTTTGGGGTGCGCTGAACTCCCCCTCTGAAACCGCCATCTCGGGGTATGCGTGCCTCCTCCGGTCGCTGCGCTCCAACGTCGTCAGCCCGCACACCCACTCGTGTTGGTTTCGGTGAGGTGTGGGTGGGCCTTTTGTTGGCGTGTATACATTGCTTTCGCAGCACCGATGGTGGGTGCGTCGCCCGACAACATCGGAGCGCAGCGACTGGCGGAGGGCGGCGTGCCCGCCAGCGGAGCGGGCTCAGCAAAAGTTTCACCGACCCCAATGATGCGGCCCCATCGATGCGACCTCAATGCCGCCCGGCCTAAGTGACTGAGACCTTCATATCACTGGGACCGACCCCACATGAACCAGCGCTGGTAAGCTTGGTGCAAACTTTTCAACCACAGGACACAACGCCATGCGCATCCCCGATTGGACCCCCGAAGCCCATCCCCAACCCGCTGCTTTGGTCGACGGCATCATGGCGCGCCGTGGTGGCAAGTTGATCAACCTCGACAAAGCCTTGCTTTGGAGCGAGCCCGTGGCCAGCGGTTGGAATGTGTATCTGCGCAATGTGCGCACCGGCTTGTCGGCCAGCCGCAAGCTGTGCGAGCTGGGTATTTGCACCGTGGCCTTGATCACCGGCGCCGAGTACGAGTACCACCACCACGCACCCGACTTCATCACTGCTGGCGGCACTCAGGCCGAGTTGGACGCCTTGCAAGCTGTCCTCAAGGGAGATGCCCGCCAAGCCATTAACCACCCGGCCTTGGCCCCGCTAGAGAGTTTGGTGCTGCAGTACGCCGCCCAAATGACCATCGATGTGAAGGTCGATGAGGCTTTGTTCAAGCAACTGGCCAGCCATTTTTCGACCACTGAAATGTTGGAGCTGACCACTGCCATCGCCACCTACAACATGGTCGCCCGCATTCTGGTGGCATTGCAAATCACGCCCGAAGAGCATTGAGTTTATTGGGGTCAGATTCCAATTCTTTTGCGCTGACTTTGGGTGTCGCCCCATCTGACCCCCTGAGCTTTTTCTGAACCCAGCTCCGCCGGCGGGTACGCCGCCCTACGCCCCTCGCTGCGCTCCGATGTTGTCGGGACGACGCACCCACCATCGGTGATGCGAAAGAGATGGAAGCACGCCAAAGATTGGCGAGCCAACAATTCACCCAAACCGGCACAAGTGGGTGTGCGGACCGACGACGTTGGAGCGAAGCGACCGGAGGAGGGCTGCATACCCCGAGATGGCGGTTTGCGAGGGGGAGCCCACCCTCAGCACGCAACAACGCAACTTAGAAACCGGCACGGGTGGGTGTGCGGGCTGACGACGTTGGAGCGTAGCGACCGGAGGAGGCACGCATACCCCGAGATGGCGGCTTCAGAGGGGGAGTCCTGAGCCAAGCACACCACCCAAAAACCGACACGAGTGGGTGTGCGGGCTGACGACGTTGGAGCGCAGCGACCGGAGGAGGCGCGCATACCCCGAGATGGCGGGTTCAGAGGGGGAGTCCTGAATCAAGCACACCATCCAAAAACCGACACGAGCGGGTGTGCGGGCCGACGACGTTGGAGCGCAGCGACCGGAGGAGGGACGCATACCCCGAGATGGCGGTTTCAGAGGGGGAGTTCTGGGCAACACAAACCAAGCAATGTCACCTCAAACCAGAAGCGGTCCTCGCAGATAATCCACAAATGCACATCCGCTTCACCAAAATGCAAGGCGTCGGCAACGACTTTGTCGTGTTGGACGAAACCCAACAACGCTTGAACTTGAGCCCTGCTCAATACCGTTGGCTGGCCGATCGTCACTTTGGCATTGGGGCCGATCAAATTTTGAGTGTGCGCGCTGCCCCCAGTCCAGATGTTGATTTTGAATACGTCATCCACAACGCCGACGGCGGCGAGGTGGAGCACTGCGGCAATGGTGCGCGGTGCTTTGTGCGCTATGTGCGCGAACAAGGCTTGAGCAAAAAACAGACGGTGCGCGTCAAAGTCCATGGCGGTGTGATCACCTTGACTGAGCGCCCCGATGGTTTGGTCAGTGTCGACATGGGCGCTCCCATTTGGGACTTGCCCCGCATCCCCTTTGACCCACACCACGCGCAAGCCTTGCCCGCAGACGCTGACCACCAAACAAACCGCTGGCGCATCGAATGGCCAGGCCACAGCGCCGACATCACGCCGGTGTCGATGGGCAACCCGCATGCGGTGTTGTGGGTCGACGATGTCGACACCGCGCCGGTGCTCAGTTGGGGCCCGTTGATGGAACACCACCCAGCCTTTCCCAAGCGCGTCAATGTGGGCTTTGCCCAGATCGTCTCGCGCCGCGAAATTCGCTTGCGTGTGTTTGAGCGCGGTGCGGGCGAAACCTTGGCTTGTGGCACGGGCGCTTGCGCGGCGGTGGTGGCCGGTCAGGCCCTGGGCTGGCTCGACGCCGATGTGGTGGTGCATGCCCGCGGTGGTACGCTCGAGATTTCTTGGTCCGGGGATGCCTCGTCGGTGCGCATGACCGGTGCCGCCACCACGGTCTTCCACGGTGAAACAGAACTGCCCGATATCGCATGAAACCAGCCGCACTCAATCCCATCACCGAAGACGACATCGCCCAATTCTTGGTGCACACGCCCGATTTTTTTGACCGCCATGCCGAGCTGTTGGCCACCGTGCGCCTGGGCAGCCCCCATGGTGGGCGTGCGGTCAGCTTGCAAGAGCGCCAAGCCCAGATGCTGCGCGAAAAAATTCGCGCCCTCGAGTCGCGCATGATGGACATGATTCGGCACGGCAGCGACAACGCGGTGCTGGCCCAGCGTTTGCAAAACTGGTCCCAGGCCTTGTTTTTGGTGTCCCAGGCGCGTGATTTGCCGCGCGTGTTGACCGAGCAAATTGAGCAGCAGTTCATGGTGCCGCAGGTTGCTTTGCGTTTGTGGGGCGTCTCACAAGCCCATCAGGGCGAGCCTTTTGCCCAAGGCGTGAGTGAAGACGTCAAGTTGTTTGCCGATTCATTGAGCCAACCCTATTGCGGCATCAACAATGGGTTTGAAGCAGCCCAGTGGTTGGCCGACCCCAGTGCCGCACAGTCGTTGGCCTTGGTGGCGCTGCGCCCAACCCACACCGGCGACACGCCGGCAGCGGCCATGGGCTTGCTGGTTTTGGCCTCCCCCGATGGCCAGCGTTACCACGCGGGCATGGGCACCGAATTTTTGGACAGCCTGAGCGCCCTGGCCAGCGCAGCCTTGCAGCGTTTGCGCTGACCGCCGCAATTCCAATGCTGCGTGCCCCCAGCGTGACATGAGCTTGGACCCCATTTCTCACCCAGCTACCGCAACCATGGTCGAAGCGCGCGATGCGCGGGTGCAACGCTACCTGGACCATGCGCAGTTTGAAAAGCGCCTGGCCCAAAGAACACTCATTTTGTACAGCCTGGACTTGGTGCGTTTGCAGGCGCTGGCGCGCGCTGTGCCGGTAGATCTCGCCCAAGTGCACAGCGCCCATGTGCGGCGCTGGGTGGCACAGATGCATGCCCATGGTCGCAGTGCCCGCGGCATTGCCCTCATCTTGTCGGGTTGGCGCGGCTTTTATGCGTGGTTGGCGCGCGAGGGCTTGGTGGCCACCAACCCGGTGCAAGGCGTTCGCCCACCCAAGAGCGCCAAGCCCTTGCCCAAGGCCTTGAATGTGGATGAGGCCGTTCAATTGGCCGATCATGTGGTGAGCGAAGACGACCCCTGGCTTGAAGCGCGTGATGCGGCCATGGTCGAGTTGCTGTATGGCAGTGGCTTGCGCGTGGCAGAGTTGGTCGGTTTGGATGTGCGCGGCAGCGGCCAGGCCCAAGGTTGGTTGGACTTGGCCGCGGGCTTGGCCCATGTGCTGGGCAAGGGCAGCAAGCGGCGCAGCGTGCCTGTGGGGTCCCAGGCATTGCAAGCGGTGCAACAGTGGATGGCCGTGCGTCAAGCCCATGTGCGCGACCCCGACCAAGCGGCGCTGTTTGTGGGCCGTCACGGCACCCGTTTGAGCGCCGACGCGGTGCGCCAACGTTTGAAGCGCCGCGCTGCGTTGGCTGGGGTGGCCACGCCAGTGCACCCGCACATGCTGCGCCATTCGTTTGCCAGCCATTTGCTGCAGTCCAGTGGCGACATGCGGGCGGTGCAAGAGTTGCTGGGCCACGCCAGCATCAGCACCACCCAGGTGTACACACGGCTGGACTTCAGCCACCTGGCCCAGGTCTACGACGCGGCCCACCCCCGGGCGCATAAAAAATGAAACGGTCTGTCCCATGAAAACAGTGCGCCTGCGTGAGGGCAAAGAGCGCGCCGCCTTGCGGCGTCACCCTTGGATTTACGACAACGCCATTGCCAAGGGCAGTGGCGACAGCGGCGAGACGGTGCGTGTGGAGTCGGCCACAGGGCAGTTTTTGGGTTGGGCGGCGTTCAGCCCCAGCTCGAAAATTCGCGCCCGCATTTGGAGTTTTGACGAGACCGAGCGCATTGACGATGCGTTCTTTGCCCGCCGCTTGCACACGGCCATCGCCGCGCGTGCGCGCATGGACATCGACAGCGATGGTGTGCGATTGGTGCACGGTGAGGCCGATGGCTTGCCGGGCTTGATCGTCGACCGCTATGGCGAAACCTTGGTGGCGCAGTTTCTCTCCAGTGGCACCGAGCGTTGGAAGCCCGCGATCGCCGACGCCTTGTGCAGCGCCACCGGCGTGGGCCGTTTGTATGAACGCTCCGACTCAGGGGTGCGCGCTTTGGAGGGCTTACAGCCGCACAGCGGATGGCTGCGCCAACCGGCTGGCGACGCGGGTCACACCGATATTGGTTTGCGTGAACACGACTGGCAGTTGAGCTTGGATGTGGCCGAAGGCCACAAAACCGGCTTTTATCTCGATCAGCGCGACAGCCGACACAAATTTGCCCAATACGCCCAGCGCTTGGGGTTCACGCAAGTGCTCAATTGCTATTGCTACACGGGTGGCTTCAGCGTGGCCGCTTTGAGCGGCATGCGCGCGGCCGGTGTGTTGGGTGCGGGCGCGCTGGTGACTTCCATCGACTCGTCCGGGCCGGCCATTGCCCGCGCCCAGCGGCATGTGCAACTCAACAGCTTTGCCGCTGACAGTGCGCTGTTCATGGATGCCGATGTCAACGCCAGTTTGCGTCTCTTCATCCAAGAAGGCCGACACTTTGACGCCATCATCTTGGACCCGCCCAAGTTTGCCCCCACCGCGGCGCACGCCGATCGCGCGGCACGCGCTTACAAAGACATCAACCGCTTGGCCTTTAAGCTGTTGGTGCCTGGTGGTGCTTTGTTCACCTACAGCTGCTCGGGCGGCATCAATGCCGACTTGTTCCACAAAATCGTGGCTTCTGCAGGCACCGATGCGGGGGTGGATGGGTTCATCAGCGAGCGCTTGTTTGCCGCGCCTGACCACCCGATGACGGTGACCTTCCCGGAGGGCGAGTACCTCAAGGGCTTGGTGGTGATCAAAAAGTAAGGCTTGTTCCCACCGCCGCTTGGCTGGCTGCCGTGCCCCAAACTGGGCAGCCGTCGGCGGTTTAGGGCGGACTTCAATGATCGCTACACTGCCCCCCTTTGTGCATTCATCCCCAGAAAGCAAGCCATGTTGATTCCCACCACTGTCCTGACCGGTTTTTTGGGCTCTGGCAAAACCACCCTGCTCAAGCGGGTGTTGTCCGAGGCCCATGGCATGAAGATCGCCGTGATCGAAAACGAGTTCGGCGAAGAAAACATCGACAACGAAATTTTGGTCGCCGACACCCAAGAGCAGATCATTCAAATGAGCAACGGCTGTGTGTGCTGCACCATCCGCGAAGACCTGCGCACCACCTTGCGCGACCTGGCCGAGCGCCGGCGCAAGGGCGAGCTTGACTTTGAGCGCTTGGTGATCGAGACCACCGGCCTGGCCGACCCCGGCCCGGTGGCCCAAACCTTTTTCATGGACGACGAGGTGGCCGAGTCATATTTGCTCGACTCCATCCTCACCTTGGTGGACGCCAAGCATGCGCCGCAGCAACTCAACGACCGCCAAGAGGCGCGCCGCCAAGTGGGCTTTGCCGATCAAATCTTCATCAGCAAAAGCGATTTGGTCGATGCGCAGGCGTTGGACGCTTTGCAACACCGCTTGAAGCACATGAACCCGCGCGCGCCCCACAAAGCCGTGCACTTTGGCGAGGTGTCGATCAAAGAGGTGTTTGATCTGCATGGCTTTAACCTGAATGCCAAGCTCGACATCGACCCCGACTTTTTGCAAGACAACAGCCACGCCCACCACGACCATGCCCATGGCGAGCACTGCGACCACCCCTCGCACCAGCACGGTCATGACCAAGAAGGCGGGCATCACCATCACCATGATGACGATGTGAAAAGCTTTGTCTTCAAGTCCAACCGCGCCTTTGACCCGGCCAAGCTGGAGGATTTTTTGGGCGCCATCGTCAACATCTACGGCCCTCGCATGCTGCGCTACAAAGGCGTCTTGTTCATGAAGGGCACCGAGCGCAAAGTGATCTTCCAAGGCGTGCACCAACTGATGGGCAGTGACTTGGGCCCAGCCTGGGCAGCAGACGAGGTGCGCAACAGCAAAATGGTCTTCATTGGTTTGGATTTGCCCAAGGATATTTTTTTCCAAGGCCTGGACAAATGCCTGGTCTGATCGGCGGCGCGACCTGTCGCTACAATCGCGCGCGCCCAATGCTGGGCAAAAGGCGAAGCTTTGGGGGCAACCCCTGGTGAACAAGTGGTCCAGGTCTGGGCCGCACGCCCTTCCAGCTCGTCGTCAAACCGCCCATCGGCGGGGGCCAATACTTTAGGAGACCCTGCATGTCCACTGCCAAAACCAAAAAAGGTGTCGCTGTGTCCAAAGCCAAGCCCGTGGCCAAAAAGGCCGGCAAAGCTGCGACCCCTGCCAAGCCGGTCAAGGCGGTGAAAGGCAAACCTGTGGCCAAGCCCGCTGCGAAAAAGGCAGTTGTCAAAAAGCCTGCGGCGAAACAGGCCGTGGTGAAAAAACCGGCTGTGAAAAAACCCGTTGCGGCACCCACCAAGAAAGCCCCGGCGGCAAAATCTGTGGCCGCCAAATCGGCCGCCCCGCATCAAAAAGCAGC
>JBEDFU010000015.1:0-3396 GCA_041174965.1 Pseudomonadota bacterium
ACACGGTGGAGATGACCGATTGGCACCATGACCTGCCTTTTTGGCCCATGCGTGGCGAGCAAATTTTGTCGGTGTGGGTGGCCCTGACCGACGTGACCCACGAAAACAGCGCCTTGGAGTACATCGCGGGCTCCCACCGCTGGAACAAGTTTTACCGGGCCGCCATTCCTGACAAAGACCCCAACTTCAAATCCACCTTGGAAGAATGCCCCAACTTCAGCGAACTCAAAAACGATCCGCAATACCGTTTCTTATCGTGGGAGATGAAGGCGGGGGACTGCTTGGTGCACCACCCTTTGACGGTGCATGGAGCGGCTGGCAATTTCTCACCCACCAAACGCCGCGCTGCCATCTCCACCCGCTACTTCGGCCCCGATGCCACCTGGGACCCGCGCCCAGCCACCATGAAAATCACCGGCGACCCCCAACTGCCTGCGGGTCAGCACCCCGCACACGACGGTGTGTTTCCAGTGGCATGGCGGCGAGAATCAGCGCAGGCCTGAGATCTGTTTGAGCGCGCAAGGAGGGGGGATACCTCACTGCCAAACCATGGACACCGATGACCATGTTGACAGGCGCAGTCATGGGGAATAACATTGTTGCAACAGGAGTCCTGCATGGAAATCACCATTCGCAACATTGGAAATAGCAAAGGCATCGTGCTTCCCAAACCACTATTGGCTCAAGCCGATCTTGAGGGCGAGTTGACTGCCGATATTCATGTCATTGACGGTGCCATTGTGGTGCGCAAATCTCACAAATCACCTCGCCAAGGCTGGAGCCAAGCCGCAGCAGAGTTGGTCAGGCAAGGTGATGATGCATTGATCATGGGTGAATTTGGCAATGCATCAGATGAGGATCTTCAGTGGTAAAGCGCGGGGATATTTGGTTGGTCAACCTAGACCCCACCATCGGCAGCGAGATCAAAAAGTCTCGCCCCTGTGTGGTCATCTCGCCGCCTGAGTTGAACAGCCAACTGCGCACTGTGATGGTCGCGCCGATGACCACCAAAGGTTTTGCCGCCCCATTCAGGGTGCCGATCACCCATGCGGGCACGAAGGGCTTGATCGTGTTGGATCAGCTTCGAACCGTGGACAAATCAAGGTTGGCCAAGCGCTTGGGTGCGACATCAATCAAAACCATGGCCTTGGTCTTGTCAACTTTGCAAGAATTTTTTGCCGACTGAGCCACATCATCCTGAGGCCTGCGCTACAGCCCAAAACGAAGCAAAAACGCTCAGACTGATATGATTGACGTTGACGTTAACGTCAATTCCTGACCGGGCACTTTTCCGCCCGAAAGCTGTGTGGAGACACCCCATGACCGACCTGTCCGCTGAATTCCAAGCCCTGGCCAATTACCGCCCCAAGCACAAGGTGCGCTTTGTCACGGCTGCCAGCTTGTTTGATGGCCACGACGCAGCCATCAACATCATGCGCCGCATCTTGCAAGGCATGGGTGCCGAGGTCATCCATTTGGGCCACAACCGCTCTGTGGACGAGGTGGTCACCGCTGCGCTGCAAGAGGACGTGCAAGGCATTGCCATCAGCTCGTACCAAGGTGGCCATGTCGAGTACTTCAAATACATGGTCGATTTGTTGCGCCAACGTGGCGGGGCGCACATCCAGGTGTTTGGCGGCGGCGGCGGCGTCATCGTGCCCGAAGAGATCAGCGAACTGCAAGCCTATGGCGTGACGCGCATCTACAGCCCGCAAGACGGCCAGCGCATGGGTTTGCAAGGCATGATTGGCGAGATGATCATGCGCTGCGATCAAGACTTGAACGCCCATGCGCCCACCACCTTGAGTGCCATCCAAGGCCACAGCGAAGCCCATTGGCGCGCCTTGGCCCAACTGATCACCGCCATCGAGAATGGGCAAGCCCCATCGGATGTGGTGGAACAACTGCGGGCCCAAGCCAAACAACACACCGTGCCTGTGATCGGCATCACTGGCACGGGCGGCGCCGGCAAATCATCATTGACCGACGAGCTGATCCGGCGCATCCGCTTGGACCAGGCCGACCGCCTGCGTATCGCGGTCATCTCCATCGACCCTTCCCGGCGCAAGAGCGGTGGTGCCTTGCTCGGCGACCGCATCCGCATGAACGCCATCGCACCCTGGAGCCTGGGTGACACCGGCCAGTCTGGCCAACGCGTGTTCATGCGCAGCTTGGCCACGCGCGAGTTCGGCAGCGAAATCAGCGCCGCCTTGCCCGACGTGATTGCTGCAGCCAAATGCGCGGGCTTTGATCTGGTGATCGTGGAAACCTCGGGCATTGGCCAAGGCGATGCGGCCATCGTGCCGCATGTGGATGTGCCGCTGTATGTGATGACGCCCGAGTTTGGCGCGGCCAGCCAACTGGAAAAAATCGACATGCTGGACTTTGCCGAGTTTGTGGCCATCAACAAGTTCGACCGCAAGGGTGCCGCCGACGCGTTGCGCGATGTGGCCAAGCAAGTGCAACGCAACCAAGAAGCCTGGAACACACCGACCGAAAAAATGCCGGTGTTTGGCACCATGGCCGCGCACTTCAATGACGACGGCGTGACCGCGCTCTACCAAGCCATGAAGCCGCGCCTGCAAGCCTTGGGCCTGCCCATCCAAAACGGCTTGCTGCCCACCGTGGCGGTGCGCCACAGCTCGCACCAAACACCCATCGTGCCGGGCGCGCGCAGCCGCTATTTGGCCGAAATCAGCGACACCGTGCGCGGCTATAAGTTGCGCGCCAAAAGTCAAGCCCAACTGGCGCGCGAGATCCAACAATTACAAGCCGCCGCCCACATGCTGGCCGAGGGCAAGCAAGGCCGCGCCAAAGCCAGTGAAGCCGCCACCGACCTGGCCGCACAACGCCTGATCCATTTGGGTGCCACCGAGCGCGCCCTGCTCGCAGACTGGCCCCAACTGCAACACGACTACGCCGGTGACGAACTGGTGGTGAAGGTGCGCGACAAAGAAATCCGCACCGCGCTGGTGACCCAATCTTTGAGTGGCACCCCGGTGCGCAAAGTGGCGCTGCCCCAGTACCACGACCATGGCGACGTGCTGCAGTGGTTGATGCTCGACAACGTGCCCGGCCGCTACCCCTACACCGCTGGCACTTTTGCCTTCAAGCGCGACAACGAAGACCCGACCCGGATGTTTGCGGGCGAAGGCGATGCGTTTCGCACCAACCGCCGCTTCAAACTCTTGAGCGAAGGCATGCCCGCCAAGCGCTTGAGCACCGCTTTCGATTCAGTGACGCTTTACGGCAACGACCCCGACCTGCGCCCCGACATTTACGGCAAGGTGGGCAACTCAGGTGTCAGCATCGCCACCTTGGACGACATGAAGGCCTTGTACGACGGCTTTGATTTGTGTTCACCGTCCACCAGCGTGTCCATGACCATCAACGGCC
>JBEDFU010000016.1:0-6067 GCA_041174965.1 Pseudomonadota bacterium
GGGCAGGGCTGACCACAGCTCGGCTTCCACGGCTGGGGTGCTGTCGGTGGGCCAGCTGATGCCCCAGGTCAGGGCAATGAGCAACAGCAAGTGCACCACCAATGCCAGGCCCAGCGAGCGCCCCAAACCTTGGGCCGGTGGCGGTGCAAGTTCCAGGTGCATCGAAGCGGTGCTCATGGGGTGGCCGTGGCGATCAAGGTTGGAGCTGCACCGATAAACCCACGCGTTGCACCCCTGCGCGTTGCAAACTGTCCATCACCTTGACCACGGTTTCGTATTTGATACCTTTGTCGGCACTGATCACCACCGGGGTGTTGGCATTGCCCCCTTGCAACTGCCTCACCTGTTGCGGCAAAGAGGTCAGGGTGACCGATATTTGAGAGCTGGTGCTGCCGGTCGACTTGAGTTCGATTTTTTCTTGCGCATCGATCAACACTTGGATCACTTGATCGGGTTGTGTCGAGGCCTTTCCCACGCTGGGGACGTCGATGACGCTGGGCGAAATTAGCGGGGCGGTGACCATGAAGATGATCAACAGCACCAACATCACGTCGATGAAGGGCACCATGTTGATGTCGTTGATGGCCCGCCGGCCACGGGCGCTGCGGGGAGAGGCAGAGGGCATGTGGGTGGCCCCGCTCAGTGACCCGATGTGGACTGGCTGCCCACATTGCGTTGCAAGATGTTGGAGAACTCTTCCATGAAGGTGTCCAAACGGATGGCGACGCGTTCAATGTCGCGGCTGAAGCGGTTGTAGGCCAGCACGGCGGGAATGGCGGCAAACAAACCTATGGCGGTGGCGACCAAGGCCTCGGCAATGCCGGGCGCCACTTTGGCCAGGGTGACTTGCTGCATGCTGGCCAGTCCGGTAAAGGCGTGCATGATGCCCCACACCGTGCCAAACAAGCCCACGTAGGGTGAGACCGAACCGACCGAAGCCAAAAATGACAGCTGCGATTCGATGGCATCCATCTCGCGCTGGTAGCTGGCGCGCATGGCGCGGCGCGCGCCGTCCATCAACACCGCACTGTCGCTGATGCGGCGCTCGCGCAGTTTTTGGTATTCGCGCATGCCGCTGGCAAAAATACGCTCCATGGGACCGGCCAGCTTGGCATTGCTGGTGGCAGCAGCGTACAAGTCATTCAGGCTGGTGCCGGACCAAAAGTCGCGCTCGAAGTTTTCGTTCAGGGCTTTGATTTGCTTGAGGGCAATGGCCTTGCGGAAAATAGCGGTCCAACTGGCGACCGACACGCCCATCAGCAGCAGCACCACGGCTTGCACCACCCAGCTGGCATTGAGCAGGAGGTGGATGATTGAAAAATCTTGGGTCATGGCAGCAGGTCCAAAAGGGAAGTGGGTATTCTCGCAGGGCGCATGCTGGCGGCATCCACCCAGCCAATGCGGATACTGCCTTCGCAGAGCAAAGTGGCGCTGGCACCATCTTGGCGCGAGGCTTGCTGCATCAGGCTCAAGCTGGCGCGCCCTTTGTCTTGCAGTTCAGCGCTGACGTGGATGACATCGTCGAGCCGTGCAGGCAATAAGTAGCGTAAGCTGGTGTGTGTGACGACAAACATGCCGCCGGTGGTTTCGCGCAAGCGCTGTTGCTCCAAACCCAAATGGCGCAGCCATTCGGTGCGGGCGCGTTCAAAAAACTTCAGGTAGTTGGCATAAAAAACGATGCCGCCGGCATCGGTGTCTTCCCAATAAATGCGAATGGGGTGAACAAATAAATCAGCCATGCGACAACCATTGCTTTAAGCGTTGCATGGCCTGCACCAAGTCGGGCAGGCTGCTGGCGGTGGACAAACGCACGTGGTGTTCAGTGCCGTGCTGGCCAAAGTCGCGCCCTGGCGTCATGGCCACGTGGGCATGCTGCATGGCAGCCAAGCAAAAATCCCAGCTGTTGGCCAGCCCTGAGCGCGCACAAATGGCGGCCACATTGGCCCAAGCGTAAAAAGCACCATCGGGCATGACGTCGACAGCCATGCCCATTTCATTCAGGGCTGGCACCACGGTGTCGCGGCGCAACTGAAACTCGCTGCGGCGTTGCTCGTAAATGGCCAAGCTCTCGGGTTCAAAACAGGCCAAGGCGGCACGCTGGGCAATGGTGCTGGGGCAAATGAACAGGTGTTGGGCCAAGGACTCGAGCACCGGTACCAGTGAGGGCGGCACCACCAGCCAGCCAAGCCGCCAGCCGGTCATGTGGAAGTATTTGGAGAAGCTGTTGACACTGATCACATGCTCCCCCAGTCGCAAAGCGCTTTGCCCGTAAGTGCTGTCGTGCGACAAGCCCAGGTAAATTTCATCGACGATGGTGACGCCGCCACGTTGTTGCACGAATTGGTCGATGTTGCGCAGGTTGTCGGGGTGAATGGATGTGCCGGTGGGGTTGGAGGGGCTGGCCAGCAGCACGCCTTTGGTTTTCGGTCCCCACGCTTGCCGCACTTGAGCGGCATCGAGCTGATACCGCTGCGCTGCACTGGTGGGCAGCAGCACAGCGCGACCGCCAGCCGCTTGCACAAATTGGCGGTTGCAGGGATAGCTGGGATCGGGCAACAGCATCTCGTCGCCTTCGTCCACCAGTGCCATGCAGGCCAGGTGCAGTGCAGCTGATGCGCCCGCAGTGACCACAATTCTTTCAGGGGCCACAGCCAAGTCCCAACGCTTTGCATACCACTGGCTGATGCGCTCGCGCAAAGCTTGCAAGCCCAGGGCGTGGGTGTATTGGGTCTGCCCATCTTGGATGGCTTGATGGGCTGCCGCTTGCACCAAGGCTGGGGCCGTGAAGTCGGGCTCTCCGATGTTGAGCGCGATCATGGGGCGGTCGGTGTGGGCGAATTGCTGCGCCAACCGCGCCGCGGTCTTGCCCATTTCCATCACATAAAACGGCTCAATGCGTTGGGCGCGTTGCGACAGTTTCATGGCGTGTGGCATGGTGGTGTGGGTATCAGCCTCGTGCTAAACCCGCGTCTCGGTCGGCTTGTACCTCTTGCGGGCGCAGTTGCGCGGCCAAGCCATTGAGCACGGCGTTGATGTATTTGTGGCCATCGGTGCCACCAAACTCTTTGGCCAGTTCAACGCATTCGTTGATGGCCACGCGCCAAGGCACGTCCACGCAGTGCTGAAGCTCGTAAGCGCCGATCCACATGATGGCGTGCTCCACCGGCGATATCTCCAGCATGCGCCGGTCCAGCAAAGGCGTGATCAGCACATCCAAAGCCGCACTGTGTTGGGCACAGCCTTCAAGCAGCGCCATGTAATGGTCGGGATCGGCTTTGTGAAAGCCCGCAAGCTCGCGGGTAAAGGCGTCCACCGCTGCGACATCGTTGCCACCAACTTGAAATTGGTACAAGGCTTGCAGGGCAAATTCGCGTGAGCGGCTGCGGGGTGTTTTGCTGCCGGCCTTGCGCGCGCCGGTTTGGGTGGTGCCGGTGCGGATTTGGCGTGGGGGGCGCACGGTGCTCAACGCAAACGCTCCAACAACAAAGCCATTTCGATGGCCACCCGGGCCGCATCGCGGCCCTTGTCGGTTTGACGCGCCACGGCCTGGGCCATGTTTTCGGTGGTCAAGATGGCGTTGGCGATGGGGATGCCGTGGTCCAAACCCACCCGGGTGACGCCGGCGCCGGATTCGTTGGCGACCAGCTCGAAGTGATAGGTCTCGCCCCGAACAATGCAACCCAAGGCGATCAAGGCATCAAAGTCATCGCGTTCGGCCAAGGCTTGCAAAGCCAAAGGCACTTCCAGAGCGCCGGGCACCTGCACGGTTTCGATGTTTTGGGGTTCTATTTGGTGTGCCTGCAACTCGGTCACACAGGCCTGGTGCAGCGCATCGGTGATGTCGGCATTGAAGCGCGCTTGCACAATGCCAATGCGCAAGCCTGCACCATTGAGTTGCGCAGTTTGGTGTGGGTTTTGTGGGGTGAACATGGCCGCTCCAAGGGGTCAGTCAGGCGCTGTCGCCAGGGATCAGGTAGCCGGTGATTTCCAGGCCATAACCAGTCATGCTGGGCATGCGCCGCGGCGTGCCCATCAAGCGCATGCGTTGCACACCGCATTCACGCAGGATTTGTGCCCCCACGCCATACGAGCGCAAGTCCATGCGGCCGCGTTCGGGGCCGTGGGCAGAACGGGCGGTGCCATCAAACTGGGCCAGCAATTGCGGGGCCGATTCGCCGCAATTGAGCAGCACCACCACGCCGCAGTTGTCTTGGTCAATGCGTTGCAAGGCAGCGTCCAGGCTCCAAGAGTGCATGGTGCGCCCGACCTCGAGGGCGTCGAGCACCGACAAGGGCTCGTGCACCCGGGCCAAGACCGGTGTGCGTGCATCCCACTGTCCACGCACCAAGGCCAAGTGCACATCCCCGGAATTGGGTTCTTGAAACGCATGCGCTTGAAAAACGCCGTGTGCGGTGTTCAAAGCGCGGCTGCCAACTTTGCTGACCAAAGACTCGGTTTTGCTGCGGTGCTCGATCAGGTCGGCGATGGTGCCAATCTTCAAGCCATGCTCGGCTGCAAACAGTTGCAAATCGGGCAAACGCGCCATGGTGCCGTCGTCCTTCATGATTTCGCAAATCACGCTGCTGGGGCTGCACCCGGCCATGCGGGCCAGGTCGCATCCGGCTTCGGTGTGGCCCGCGCGCATCAACACGCCGCCATCCACCGCTTGCAGGGGAAACACATGGCCGGGTTGCACCAGGTCTTGGGCGCGGCTGTGGGCGGCCACCGCGACTTGCACGGTGCGCGCCCGGTCGGCCGCAGAAATGCCGGTGGAGACCCCCTCGGCGGCCTCGATGGACACGGTGAAGGCGGTGCCGTGGGAGGTGCCGTTGCGCATCGTCATGGGTGGCAGGCCCAGGTACTGGCAGCGCTCGCGCGTGAGGGTCAGGCAAATCAAGCCACGGCCAAAGCGGGCCATGAAGTTGATCGCCTCTGCACTCACGTGGTCGGCGGCGAGCACCAGGTCACCTTCGTTTTCGCGGTCTTCTTCGTCGACCAAGATCACCATGCGGCCAGCGCGCAGCTCGGCCACGATGTCTTCAACAGGGGAGATGGGTATGGGTTTCAAAGCTGCATTCATGGGTGGGGATGTGCCAAGCTGGGATCGCTGCGCAACATGCGCTCGACGTAGCGGGCAATGAGATCGATTTCCAAATTGACTTTTGACCCGGCTTTGAGCCGGTGCAAAGCGGTGTTTTGCACCGTGTGCGGGATCAGGTTGATGCTGATTTCGGTGCCCTCGGCATGGTCGAGCACGCGGTTAACGGTGAGGCTCACCCCATTGACGGTGATGGAGCCTTTGTAAGCCAGGTATTTGCCCAGATCGGCGGGGGCCAGCAGGCGCAATATCCAGCTCTCGCCCACCGGTTCAAATTGAACCACGCTGCCCATGCCATCGACATGGCCTGACACCAGATGCCCGCCCAAGCGGTCGTTGGCACGCAGGGCTTTTTCCAGGTTGACTTCGCCCAAGCCGTCCAGCCCGCTGGTTTTGTCCAGCGACTCGGCAGAGATGTCAATGCAAAAGCGGTTGTCTTGGGGTTGCAGGTCGGTGACGGTCATGCAAGCGCCGTTGATGGCGATGCTGTCGCCCAGGCCCACATCGGCCAAATAGCCATCGGGCACGGACAGGCTCAGGCGCTTGCCGTGTTGTAAAGAGCGACCCAGGTCGTGGACGTCGACGATGCGACCCACGCCGGTGATGATTCCGGTGAACATGTGCGTATTCTCGCAGGGTTCAGCGCAGCACCCTGGCCATCAAGCGCAGATCGTCGCCAAAGGGGGTGGTGTCGACCCAGCGCAAGCGGATGGCCGCCTCCAAGCTGTCCAGGTTGGGCAATTGGGCCATGCCCTGGCCGGGTCCAATCAGACACGGTGCCAAATAAAGCAGCAATTCGTCCACCAAGCCTTCGCGCAACCAAGAACCGTTGAGTTTGTGGCCGGCTTCGATGTGCAATTCGTTGATGCCACGCTGGCCCAAATCGGCCAATAAAGCGGCCAAGTCCACCTTGCCGCTGGGGTTGGCCAGCAAGGTGGTTTGCGCGCCGCACTGGTTCAAAGCCTCGCG
>JBEDFU010000017.1:0-4550 GCA_041174965.1 Pseudomonadota bacterium
ACGGCTGAACGCCTGCAAAGCTTGATCCGGCCAATCAGATTCGGGGTTGCCAACGGCGCTCAGACACAGGTGTTGCAAGGCCAAGTTGGCCAATGCGCGTTGGCCCATGGCCTGGGCGCTGGTGCTGAACGTGCCACGGGTGCGGTGAGTGGCGTAAACCTGTTCCCAAATCGGTTGCAGTTCACGTGCCAACTGCATGCGCATGGCTTGCCGCACCTGGTGGATGCGCAAAGGGTCCACCACGCTCAGTTGTTCGGCCAGATAGGTTTCACTGGGCAAGGTGAGCACCAGTTCGATGAAGGCTGGATCCAGATGGGGGTTTTGCAAAACCTGGCCAAAGGCTTGCACCACTTCGGGCGGCAGGATGGGGCCTGCTGGAGCCTGGCCTTCGATGGCCGACAAGGCGGCGCGGGTTGCCAAACGCTGGCCGGCCTCCCACTGGTTGAAGGGGTCGCTGTCGTGTGCCAGCAGGGTGAGCAATTGGGCCTGGGTGTATTCCACATGCAAAACCACCGGGGCACTGAAGCCGCGCAGCAAAGAGGGCACAGGCGCTAGGGCAATGCCGTCAAAGACCCATTGCTGTTCAGCCTCATGCAGCACGCACAACTGGTTGTGCGGCAGGGCATGGCCGTGTTCATCGAGCAAGCCGACCATGACGGGAATCACAAAGGGCGCTTTGCGGTCTTGACCAGGGGTGGGGGCGCAACTTTGGCGCAGGGTGAGGGTGTAGCGCTGGTTCGCCGGGTCGTGCACACCGCTGGCATGGACCTGGGGCGTGCCCGCTTGGGAATACCAGTTTTTGAAAGCGCTCAAGTGCCGATTCAATGCTGAGTCCGGGTTGGCGTCTGCAATGGCCTGTGCGAAGTCGTCGCAGGTGACGGCTTGGCCGTCATGGCGCTCAAAATACAGGGCCATGCCACGGGCAAAACCAGCGCGACCCAATTCATCCTGAGGTGTCGACAGCAGGGTTTGCATCATGCGGACCACCTCGGCCCCTTTTTCGTACACAGTGACGGTGTAGAAGTTGTTGATTTCTTGGTAGCTGTCCGGGCGCACCGGGTGGGCCATGGGGCCGGCGTCTTCGGCGAATTGCACATTGCGCAACAAGCGAACGTCTTCAATGCGCTTGACCGCGCGTGCCGATGGCGAACCCGCCAAGTCTTGGCTGAACTCTTGGTCGCGAAACACGGTCAAGCCCTCTTTGAGTGAGAGCTGAAACCAGTCGCGGCAGGTGATGCGGTTGCCCGTCCAGTTGTGGAAGTATTCGTGACCGACGACGCTTTCGATGTTGGCGTAGTCGACATCGGTGGCGGTGGCCGGGCTGGCCAAAACGTATTTGGTGTTGAAGATGTTGAGGCCTTTGTTTTCCATCGCCCCCATGTTGAAGTCGGAAGTGGCCACGATCATGAAGCGGTCCAAGTCCAAGCTCAAACCGAAGCGGGCTTCGTCCCAGGCGATGCTGGACATCAAGGATTGCATGGCATGGTCGGTTTTGTCCAAATCACCCGATCGCACATACACCTGCAGCACATGCTCTCGGCCTGAGCGGGCCGTGATGCGCTGCTCTCGGCAGACCAATTTGCCCGCCACCAGGGCAAACAAATAGCTGGGCTTTTTGTGCGGGTCCACCCATTTGGCCATGTGGCGGCCTTCGGGCAGGTCGGTTTGTTCGACCAAATTGCCGTTGGACAACAGCACGGGGTAAGCGGCTTTATCGGCACGCAAGCTGACTTGGTACAAGGACATCACATCGGGGCGGTCCAGGAAATACGTGATGCGTCTAAAACCTTGGGCTTCACACTGGGTGAAAAAGGCGTCTTGGCTCAGGTACAGACCAGAAAGCTGGGTGTTCTTTTGGGGCGAGCAGGTGGTGAAAATTTCCAACTCAAAAGCTTCGTGGCCCTCGGGCAGGTTTTCCAACACCAATTGCCCTTGGTCCATTTTGAAACTGGTGCCTTGGCCGTTGACCATGACGCGGGCCAGGTTCAATTCTTCGCCGTCCAGTCGCAGTGCTTGGGCGGGTGCGTCAGGGTTGCGGCGTACCTGCATTTTGTTGAGCACACGGGTCTTCAGGGGGTCGAGATCAATGGTGAGGTCGACGGCGTCGATCCAATATGCGGGTGGCATGTGGTCTTCGCGGCGAATCAGCGTGGCAGCGCCTTCTAGCATGTCAGATTCCTGTGAATGGTGAACGGCAAGTGGTGTTCAAACGCCTTGCTTGAGCGAGGCTTCGATGAAGGTGTCCAAGTCTCCATCCAGCACTTTTTGGGTGTTGCTGATCTCGACGTTGGTGCGCAAATCTTTGATGCGGCTTTGGTCCAGCACATAGCTGCGAATTTGGTGACCCCAGCCCACATCGGTTTTGGTGTCTTCGAGCTTTTGCTGGGCTTCCATGCGGATGCGCATTTCGTGGTCGTACAAACGAGAGCGCAAACGCTTCCAGGCCACATCCCGGTTGCTGTGCTGGCTGCGGCCATCTTGGCACTGCACCACGATGCCGGTGGGGATGTGGGTCAAGCGCACGGCAGAGTCGGTTTTGTTGATGTGCTGGCCGCCTGCGCCACTGGCGCGATAGGTGTCGGTGCGCACATCGGCCGGGTTGATGTCGATCTCGATGGAATCATCGACCTCAGGGTAAACAAAGATGCTGGCAAAACTGGTGTGTCGCCCACCGGACGAGTCAAACGGCGATTTGCGCACCAAACGGTGCACGCCGGTTTCGGTGCGCAACAAACCAAAAGCGTATTCGCCCTCGATCTTCAAGGTGGCGCCTTTGATACCCGCCACGTCCCCAGGGGATTCGTCTTCCAAGGTGGCCTTGAAGCCTTTGCGCTCGGCATATTTGAGGTACTGGCGCAACAACATGCTGGCCCAGTCACAGGCCTCAGTGCCGCCAGCTCCCGCTTGGATGTCCAAAAAAGCATTGTTGGGATCGGCCGGGTTGTTGAACATGCGCCGAAATTCGAGCTTTTCGATGTCGGCGGCCAGGCTGGTGGCCTCGTTGTCAATGGTGATCAGACCCGCTTCATCGTTCTCTTCTTTGCTCATGTCAAACAACTCCAGGTTGTCCGACAGTTCTTGGGTCAAGCGGCCCAGAACCAGCACGATGTCTTCCAGCGATTTTTTTTCGCGGCCCAGTTCCTGGGCTTTCTTGGGTTCGTTCCAAACGCTGGGGTCTTCCAGCGAAGCGTTGACGGTTCTCAGGCGTTCAAATTTGGCATCGTAGTCAAAGATACCTCCGCAACTCGACGGTGCGAGCGCTGAGGTCTTGCAACTGATTGCCAATTTGGTTGATGCGTTCTGCTTCCATGTGCGTGTGTCCGTCTGAGGTTTGAATGCGGCGATTTTCGCACGCGGGTGGGGCTTGATCTGCTCGGCGCGGGTTTGCACCCCAAGCAGCATTGATTCAGGGTTGATTCATTGCCGACGATTTGGGCATATCCGCGAAGATACCCAAGGCTTGCATGCCAGCCAGAACTTGGCCGACCACCATGACAGTGGGGCTGGCAAAACCCTGGAGGCTCACGCATTGGGCCAATTCACCCAAGGTGGTGAGCGCTTGGCGCTGTTGCGACAGGCTGATGTCTTGCAGCAAAGCCACGGGAGTTTGGGCGGGCAAGCCCATGAGCAATTGCGATTGGATGTGCGTGACCTGTGCCAGACCCATGTAAATGACCAAGGTCAATTGGGCCTGGTGCGCCGTGCGGGCCAGCTCGGCCCAAGGTGTGCCCAGGCCTTCCTTCTGGCGGTGACCCGTGATGAACATCACCCCTTGGGCATGGTCACGGTGGGTCAGAGCCGTTTGGATGGACGCCATGCCCGCCAAGGCCGATGTGACGCCGTTGATGATTTCGACCTCAATGCCCGCAGCGCGCAGGTGATCGACCTCTTCGCCACCACGGCCAAAAATCAGCGGATCGCCCCCTTTGAGGCGCACCACGCGTTCACCATCCAGAGCGGCTTGAATCATGAGTTTGTGGATGAAGGCTTGCGGTGTGGAGCGACAACCGCCGCGCTTTCCAACCCATATCACCCTGGCGGCTGGGTGGGCCAATGCGACGATGGCGTCGCTGACCAAATCGTCCACCAAGATGACGCTGGCCGATTGCAAGGCTTTGAGGGCCTTGAGGGTCAGCAAATCCGGGTCGCCGGGACCGGCGCCGACCAAGGTCACTTGGGGGTGGGTGACGCGGTTGGTCATGGCAGTGAAGGCGTTGTGGAAGTCGCGCCCATGTGTTGGGCCAATCGGCACAGCACCGAAACCTGCTGGGCCAGCGGTGCAGGGACGGGGATTTGACCGTCCAGTACGCTTTGGATGAACGTGGCCGTGGCCAGGGCGCTGTTGTCCATCGGTAAAGCTGGCAGGTCGGTCAAGCTGCCGATTTGTTGTTCGCACATCGGCATGGCCTGTCCCGCAACAAAGCCCGTCATGGCCGGTGTGCGCCGCGGATCGGCCACGGGCTCGCCTTCGGTGCCGCGCAACAGCAATGCGTTGGCTTGGATCAGGCTCAAGGCGTGGGTCATGGACTGTGCATATTCGGGGTGGGTGT
>JBEDFU010000018.1:0-3958 GCA_041174965.1 Pseudomonadota bacterium
GTCCACACCATCTACGCCAGCAGCGCCCGTGGTGGCCGCTTTGCCGCTGAGCAATCCATCGGACAACACGGACCAAGCAGACAACAAAGACCGAGCGGCCACCTCCGCGGTTTCGCGCACAGCCACAGCGACCCCATTGCAGGGGGAGCAAGTGGCCTATTTGCGTCCTGCCGAGGTCAGCGTGCCCACGGTGACGCCCGTGACAACGATCCGCGCAGAAGCGGTTGCGCCAACTGCAAGCACGCCTTCCTTGGCCAACGCATCACCTCAGCCCAGTGTGACATCCCCTGCCAGCACTTTGGTCGCTGCTGCGTCACCCGAACCGCCACGACCTGCGCCCACGCTGGCCAGCGTCAACACACCGGCTGCCGCACCTGCGGGCACCGGCGTGCTGGCCATCACCATCTTGCGCGGCAACAGCTCCCAACCCACGTCGGCAGGGGTGGCCTTTGAGCAAAATGCTGACACGGTGAGCCTGAGGGCCACCGACGCGCCACCCTTGCCAGCGTCATCGGAGCGATTGGTGTTCACCGACCGCTTGACCACCTTCATGGTGGCCAACGGGAATGGCACGATGGTGGAGTTTCAGGGCGGCTTGGTGAACAACCGCATGGTCATCGTCGCACCGAGCGTCGCTGCCAAGCAGGTGGCGCAGACGGACATGAACACGGTGCTGGCCGCTGCCGTCGTCAGCCTGGGCCGTGAGACGCGGGTGATGCTGGCCCAGTTGGATGGCGTGGTGTTCGACTTGCGCTGACCGCGCAGGCCCACACCGGGGGGCCATGGTTTTTGTTCTTTGTGTGCAAGGGTCTGCGTGCTGCATGGGTACCACGTCAGCGGCATAATGCGCCACCCGCCCAGACCTGGGACAAGCCGTTTCTTAACCTCATTGATTTGCATTGACCATGAGCACACCCAACCAGCCCCCATCTCCCGCTTTGTACCGCCGCATTGCCACAGAAGAGGCGTTTGCACCGCCCGAGTTGCTGGCGCTGTACCGCAAGGTGTTGGCCACCCCGCCGGTGGACCCGGGTTTTCAGCACCTGATGGGTTTTTACATGAGCAGCCCCAGCGAGCGCGCTCAGCACATCATGCGTTGTTTGCAAGACCTCGACCAAGTGCGTTTGCAACACATGGACGAGTCGGGCATTGATGTCCAGGTGATTGGCATGACCTCGCCGGGCGTGCAGATTTTGGACCGCGACACCGCGGTGGGCTTCATGCCCCAGGCCAACGACATCTTGGCCGCTGCTGTTCGCCGCCATCCCACCCGTTTTGTCGGCATGCTTTCGGTCGCGCCCCAAGACCCGCAGGCCTCGGCCAAAGAGATCGAGCGTGGCGTCAACCAATTGGGCATGCATTCGGTGATCATCAATTCGCACACCCATGGCGAGTACCTGTCGGACACCAAGTTCTGGCCGATTTTTGAGGCTGCCGAGGCAATGGGCACCCCCATATACCTGCACCCCAATGCCATGCCAGCCAGCATGATTCAGCACTTCATTGAGGCGGGTTTGGACGGTGCGATTTATGGCTTTGGCGTGGAGACCGGCTTGCACGCGCTGCGCCTGATGACATCGGGCGTGTTTGACCGCTTCCCCAAATTGCAAATTGTGCTCGGACACATGGGCGAGGCGCTGCCGTTTTGGTCGTACCGCTTGGATTACATGCACCGCGCGACGGTCAACTCCAAGCGCTACCCTTCGATGGGTCCGGTCAAGCGCAAGCCCAGCGAGTACCTGCGCGAAAACTTTCACATCACCAACAGCGGTGTGGCGTCGGAAGCGGCGATCAAGTTCACCCAAGACCTGGTGGGCGTGGACCGGGTGCTTTATGCCATGGACTACCCCTATCAGTACGCCGTGGACGAGGTGCGCATCCTGGACGCCATGAACATGTCCGACGATGTGAAGATGAAGTTCTTCCAAACCAATGCCGAGCGTTTGTTCAGCATTCCGCCCGCCAAGTGATTGGGGCCTGGTTCAACTCGATTGCTTAAGGAGTCACGCATGAAAAACATTTTTACCCGCGCCCTGTGGGCCAGCTTGGTCTGCATCGGCATGGCCGCACAAGCGCAAAACGCAGCTCAGCCGATCCGCATCATCGTGCCGTTCACACCCGGCACTGGCATGGACACGATTGCCCGCACCATTCAGCCGCGCCTGAGCGAGCGCTTGGGCCAGCCGGTGCTGGTGGTCAACCAGCCCGGCGCCAGCGGCAACATTGGTGCCGAGGCAGTGGCCAAGTCGGCCCCCGATGGCAACACCTTGCTGATGGGCGCCAACACCATGTTGATCGCCTCGCAGTTGTACAAAAATGCCAACTTCAATCCGATCAAGGATTTTGCGCCGGTCTCGATGGCCGCTTGGGGCACGCTGATGCTGGTGGCGCATCCCAAAACCGGCATCAAGTCGGTGTCTGAGTTGATTGCCCAGGCCAAGGCCAAGCCGGGTTCGATCAGTTTTGGCTCGCCAGGTGTGGGCACGCCGCACCACATGGCCATGGAGTTGTTCAAACTCGAGACCAATTTGTTCATGCTGCACGTGCCCTACCGCGGCACGGCCGGGTACACGCAAGATATTTTGTCGGGTGAGTTGAACGTGGGCTTTTTGCCGGTGCACATTGCGCAAGGTTTTGTCAACGGCGGCAAGCTCAATGCGCTGGCCGTGGGCAGTCCCAAGCGCCACCCGGTGTCGCCGAATGTGCCGGCGTTTTCGGAGCTGGGTTTCAAGGGCATTGACGTCGAGATGTGGTACGCCTTTTACCTGCCTGCCAAAGCACCGCAGACGGTGGTGGAGCGCTTGAACAAAGAACTGGTGGCCGTGATCAAAATGCCCGAAGTGCGCGATGTGTTGGGCCGCGCTGGCTTGGACGCGTCGTCATCCACGCCTGAAGAATTGGCCGCCGTTGCCGCCAAAGACTACCCGCGTTGGGGCCGGGTGATTCAGGTCAAGGGGATCGTGGGCGAATAAAGCGGGTGCGTGCGCTGCGCCACAAAGGCGCCGCGCACATGGCATGGGCGATCAGCCATAACCAAGGGTCGCTGATGGCGTCCCAGGCATTGCCACTGGGTGCGCGGGTGAGCACAAACAAACCCATGGCCGCGGCCAAGCACCACAGCCAGTGCAATGGGTGCGCAGTTTGTAGGCGCCAAGCGGCCCAGGCCAAGCCTGCGGCACAGCCCAGCAGCACGGCCACCGGCACCGCTGGGCCAAAACCCCATGCGTAAATAAAGGTGCCGCCCCAGCCCAGGGTGTCGAGCAACAACACCCAACCCAGCAGCGCGGTGATGGCCCAGGCCCCATTGGGGGCGAGTGACGGTGTTTGCTCAGGTGCCAGCGCCTGCGTAGCGCGCCCGCGCAAGCCATGCCACAACACTGTGAGCAGCAAGGTTTGCGACAGCAGGCTGGGGGTTTGAAACGACAAGGCCAAGGCGCTGGTCACTTCGCCCATACCGGGCAGGTTGCAGGCCACGCCCAGCCCCAAGCCCCACCACCAGCGCTGACCCCAGCGTTTTGGCATCAGCAGGGCCAACACCACGGCCAAAGCCAGTGACCATCCCAGGTGGCGAAACACGGTTTGCCATGCCAAAGAGGGCAGGGCGAGGTCGGTGAACAAGTGGTTGTCCATCAGGGCGCCTTGGGCTCGGTTTGCCAACGCTGCCAGCGGATGTGGGTGCGTTGGTGGGTGTAGCTGATCCACAGGCTGTTGTCGGCCCAGGTCATGGCGGGGTATGAAAATTCGTTGCCCTCAGGCCCTTGGGCCACCGACATCGGCTCCGACCAATGTTGGCCATCGGTGCTGAGTTGCCACGCCAGGGCGTGACGACCCCGAGAGATGGGGTGTTGCACCACGGCAAAGTGGTGGGGCGCCAAGGCCAAGGTGGCCAGGGCGGCGTCGGGGTTGGGCAGGTTCAAGTCGGCATGGTTTTGCCAATGGGCACCAGCGTCCAAACTTT
>JBEDFU010000019.1:0-9202 GCA_041174965.1 Pseudomonadota bacterium
GCTATGGCATTGGCATCACCCGCTTGCCCGCCGCTGCCATCGAGCAAAACCACGATGCCAAAGGCATCATCTGGCCCGACGCCTTGGCGCCCTTCACCGTGGTGATTTGCCCCATCGGCCCCGACCGCAGCCCCGATGTGAAAGCCGCCGCCGAGACGCTTTACGCCGACCTCATGGCTGCTGGCGTGGACGTGATCCTGGACGACCGCGGCGAGCGCCCCGGCGCCATGTTTGCCGACTGGGAGTTGATTGGCGTGCCACACCGCGTCACCATTGGCGACAAAGGCCTCAAAGACGGTTTGGTGGAATACCAGCACCGGCGCGACACTGAGGCCAGCAAGGTGGCGGTGGGTGAGGTGTTGGGGTTGTTGAAGGCGAAGATGTCTGCCTGAACAAAATGAATGCATGCCGAACTGAACTTGACGCTCAAGCTTGCCGATACGCCCTTTAGCCCGCTGTATAAAACCGGCATTTGCCCAGACCTGGCCGTGCGTGATTTATTCGCTGCCAGTGCGATGCATTGATCAGTCCAAAAAACAAGGCTACAGACGGTGGCTCAAGTGATGGGTGCCATAGCGATGGGGTTTAGCGAAGCAACTCCACCGACAAGCCTTCAATTTTCAACGTTTGCCACACCCGATCAGCCGTCAGTGCCACGGCTTGGCGCTCGATAGCCAGCGCCAAACAAGCTCGATCGCCCAAAGACAGGTCCAAGGCCTTGGTGGGCGGGCGCAGGCTGGCGGCGGTTTGTGCCTGTGCCCTGTCGAAGGGGATGATCTCGAAAGGCAAGGCAGCTTGCAAAGCGGCCATGGCTGAGGGACTCATGCCTTTATCTGCTGCGCTGCTGAGCACCTCGCTCAAATTCACGCTGCTCATCATCACGGTTGATCGTTCGATGCGCTGGGCCACGGTTTCATGGCCCGGCTCTTGCCACAAATAGGCCAGCAAAGCCGACGCATCCAGCACCCATGCGCTCATTCCTGCGCACCCTCGGCGCGGCGATCGGCAATGAATTGCGCCACCTGCTGGCCATTGGCTTGGGGCGGACAAAACTGTTGAAACAGGGCGCGGGCTTGCTCCAGTTGGCTGCGTTGCGTGCTCAGCCGCGCTTGGCCATCGACCAGATCCCAAAGCACGCTGTCGCCATCTTTGAGGTTCAGGGCACGGCGAATTTCAACGGGAATCACCACCCGGCCACCTTCGGAAATTTTCATGGAAAACATGTCCAAGCTCCATTTCTTAAAAAATGGCATCCTATTAATTAATGGCATTTATGTCAACATGTCATTTGCGCCGAGATGGAAGACGTCAGCAGTCAGGCTTTTGGGAGAATCAGCCTTTATCGCCACAACCCCGTGCTAATGGGGTAGTCCATCACTTTATCCTTGCAATTTATACATTTAGATGCTTAAAATGCAAGAATGTTGAATCGCAGCGCGCTTGCCAGCCTCCGCGAAGACCTGGGTGAGTACCCTGCTGTGGCCTTGCTGGGCCCGCGCCAGGCCGGTAAAACCACCATCGCGCACCAACTTGCGCATGCCGACCGAAGCGTGTATTTGGACATGGAGTCCGAGCTTGACCGGGCAAAACTGGCCTCCCCAGAGCTTTACTTGGGCGAACGTCTGGACCGCTTGGTGGTGGTCGACGAGGTACATCGGGTGCCCGGCCTGTTCCCGGTGCTGCGTGGTTTGATCGACCGAGCCAGGCGGGAAGGCCGTCGCAACGGTCTGTACCTGTTGCTGGGTTCGGCCTCGTTGGACTTGTTGCAACAAGCTGGGGAAAGCTTGGCTGGGCGTATCGCTTACCGAGAGCTCACCCCGTTTCACGCGCTCGAGCTTGCCGACAGCGAGCTCAATCGTTTGTGGCTGCATGGTGGCTTTCCCGACAGTCACCTGGCAAGCACAACCGCTGCCAGTTTGAACTGGCGACAGGACTTTATCCGCACCTATGCCGAGCGCGATATCCCGCTCTTGGGCGGGCGTGTGGGTGCTGAGTCGGTGCGCCGACTGTGGGGCATGCTGGCGCACCAACAAGGCGGTTTGTTCAACGCATCAGTTCTGGCGCGCAGCTTGGCACTGGACATCAGAACCATCAACCGCTACATCGATTTGCTGGTGCAGATGTTTTTGCTGCGCCGTTTGCAGCCGTGGCATGCCAATTTGGGCAAGCGGCTGACCAAATCGCCCAAACTGTATGTGCGCGACAGCGGCTTGTTGCATGCGTTGCTGGGCCTGTCGGATGAAGAGACGCTGCTGGGTCATCCCGCGGTGGGTGCCAGCTGGGAGGGCTTCGTGCTGGAAAACCTGATCACTGCAGCTGGCCCCAACGCCAGCGCCCATTTCTACCGAACCAGCGCAGGGGCTGAAATCGATTTGCTGCTGCACTGGCCCCATGGCGAATGTTGGGCCATTGAAGTTAAGCGCAGCCTATCTCCCAAAGTTGAGCGGGGGTTTCACATCGCCTGCGAAGACCTCAAGCCCAGTCGTCAATTGGTGGTGTACCCCGGCAGCGACAGCTTTCCGCTGGGGCTAGCTACCCAAGCCGTGCCCCTGGGCGAGCTGTGTCGCCAACTGGCCAGCAAAGCCCACCCTTGACCAAGACACACGGGTGAACAAGGTGGACGGCCGGATATTGGTATCAGAGGGGTGTTGAACGGCGTGTTGAGCGCTCAAAGACCCGCTTCTTTTGACGGTGCCAAAGGCCCATGGGCAGCCAATAATGCTGCGGCCCGCGTCTGCCGGCCTTTACCGCTGGCGCGCCAACGCTGCAAAACTTCTTCATTCAAGCGCAAAGTGGTTGGCACTTTGTGTTGGTCTTTCACGCTGCCAACAGGGCGGCCCCGCCATGCTGCTTTGGCCAAGGCCTTGCCTTCTTTGGCCGTGACAGGCACACCTGCCACCTGCCAAGTGCCGCGCAGCATGTCGGCCTCGGTCAACTCCGGCGCGTCATCCGGGTCGGTCCAAGGCTTGGCTGAATTTTTTGATTTCACGCTCATTGGCTTTTCTTAATGAAGCTCTAGCAAAAGCCTGTTGCCAGTCCGCAAAACCAAACCCCTGTGAAGCAGGGTTTCGTGTCGTTTTGCAGGGTCAAACTCGCATTGCCCTTAAGATGACCCAGGTGCTGCTTTTTGCAGGGAAAAAAGGTGTTTGGATGATCCATCGGCGTTTCTGGCTGGCGTGTTCGGTGTGGGCCTGGCCCATGGCCGTGCTCGCCGGGCCGCAGCGCGAGGAGGATTTGGCCGATGCGGTGCGCCACGCTTTGCGCGCAGCGGTGGCGGCCCCGGGTGCGCCGGCCTTGGCTGAGGTGGCCGACGCCAGCGCCCAAACCGTGTGGGTGCAAAGCATGGCACCCCGCTGGGCGCGCTGGTTACAGCGCCAGCAAAAGTCAGGCTCTACAGGGGTAACCAGTGCACCGGAGTGGGCACATGAGGCGATGCGGACAGAGGCCTTGCAAACCATTTGGTACGAAGCCCGCCGCGCTGGGCTGGAGCCGTCTTTGGTGCTGGGGCTGATCGAGGTGGAGAGCGGTTTTCGCAAGTTCGCCATCAGCTCAGCAGGTGCGCGGGGCCTGATGCAAGTGATGCCGTTTTGGGCGCGCAGCCTGGGCGAGGGTGACGCGGCGGTGTTGTTTCAACTGCAACCCAATTTGCGCTTTGGCTGCGTGATCTTGCGCCATTACCTGTCTCTGGAAGGGGGCGACCTCACTTTGGCCCTGGGTCGCTACAACGGCAGCCGGGGGCAAGCGGCTTATCCGCGTGCGGTGCTGGCGGCGCAAAAGCGCTGGGTGGGGTGAGGTGGTGCTTGCGCCCTAGATAGAATGAATCGAGCCTAGCGGCGTTTTTCACATTGAACATGGAGCCCCCAATATGCTGAACCGTTTTCTTTTGGCCCTGACCGCCATGGTTTTGGTTGTGTCGTCCCTGACGGGGACAGCGCAAGCGCAAACCGTCGAATGGCGCTTTAACAACAGCTATCCTGCTTCGCGGCCGGAGTCGGTGCAAATCCGCGCGTTTGCCGCCGATGTGGAAAAACGCACCAATGGCCGCATGAAAATATCGGTCTCTGAGGGTGGGGCGCTGGGCCTGAAAGATGCTGACGCGCTGCGTTTCATGCAAACCGGTGCACCCGAGCTGGGCTTCATCTGGCCGCCCTTCTTGGGCCGTGATGCGCCAGCGCTGGCCAATATTTATGTGTACGGCTTGGTGTCAGGTGCCGACGAGCACCTCAAGGCCCTGCCCGCGCTCAAAGCGGTGCTGAAAGAAGGCATTGGCAAGTGGAACGTCGAAGTGCCCGGGTTTTTGGGCTTTTCCATCGTCGATGCTTCGCTGTTTTGTCGCGAGCCGGTGCGCAGCTTGGACGACTTGCGCAAGAAAAAACTGCGCGTGGGCAGCCGCGAACAAGTAGAGACCTTCAAGCGTTTGGGCGTGGCTGCGCAGATCGTGCCGCAAAACGAGTTGTATTCCGCCCTGCAAACCGGTGTGGTCGATTGCGCTTTGTACGCCGCCCGCTTTGCCAACAGCATCTCGCTGCAAGAGGTGGCCAAGCACGTGACGCCCACGGGCTTCCCGTTCCCGCCTGCCCCTTATGCGTTGATGGCGCACAAGGGCAAATGGGCGGCACTGGCACCTGACTTGAAAAAAGGCTTCAACGATGCCGTGGCCGAGTTGGAGCGGGTGAGCTTTAACTTCAGTGGCGACACCGAGGCCGAAAAAGCCGCCCGTGACAAGCTCACCAGCCAAGGCTCGACCTTCTACCCCGCCTTGCCCAGCGCAGACCAAGCCGCTTTGCGCAAGTCGGCCCTGGAGACTTGGGACGTGTTGGCCAAAGAAACGGGCGGTGACGCCATCGTCTTTCGCCAGCGTGTGCTCGACGCATTGCCCAAATGACGCCTGAGGTCCACAAGCCCCACCCTGCATGGGTGGTGGCGGTTGAGCGCGTTTTGCTCGGGCTGTGTACCGCCGTGTCGGCCATTGGTGCCGCGTCTTTGGCGGGTATGTTTGCCCTGGTGCTGGCCGCTGTGGTGATGCGCTATGGCTGGAGCCGGCCGCTGGCCTTCACCGAAGAGTTGTGCGGTCTGCTCATGACCTTGGCCGTGTTCACCCTCTTGCCGATGACGGTGCTCAAGGAAATCAACATCCGCGTCACCGTGGTCTCACAGGCTTTGCCGGCACTGGGGCAGCGTGTGTTGTTTGTGCTGGGGCAACTGATTTTGTGGGCTTTTGTGGCGGTGTTCGTTTACCAAGCCGGCGGCATCAGCGAGTTCACCAGCATGCTCGGCCTCAAAACCGAGCAGTCGCGTTTGCCCTTGGCGCCCTTCATGTGGACCGCCACCGTGGCCATGGGTTTGGTGGGCGTGGTTGGGGTGTGGCGCACTTTTTACCCCGTGCAGCCTGCGCCCGAAGACGAGGTGCACCCATGATCTGGGCCTTTTTGGGGGGCGTGCTGGGTTTGACGGTGATGTCGGGCGCGGTGCTCGGTGCAGCCCTGGGACTCACTGGCTTTGCCATTTTGGAAATTTTTGGCGGCGGCGTCACCCGTTTGGGCGTTCAAGCCGTGTTCAATGTGCTGGCCGAGTTCACCCTGACCGCCATCCCTTTGTTCATTTTGCTCGGTGATGTGTTGGTCGCCAGTGGCCTGGCCACCGGCATTTACAAGGCCATGTCGCCGCTGTTTGGCCGCTTGCGGGGCGGTTTGCTCCACACCAACATCGCGGTGTGCACCGTGTTTGGGGCAGTGAGTGGCTCGTCCATGTCGGTGTCGGCGGCGGTGGGCTCGGTGGCCTACCCCGAGCTGTCGCAGCGTGGCTACGACCGCCGCTTGGTGGTGGGCTCCTTGGCCGGTGGCGGCACTTTGGGCCTGTTGATCCCGCCCAGTTTGTCGCTTTTGATTTATGGCGCGCTGACCGACACCTCGATCGGCAAGTTGTTTTTGGCCGGTGTGCTTCCCGGTTTGATGATGGCGGCTTTGTTCATGGTCTACATCGAGATCACGGTGCGCCGCCAACCCAGTTTGGCCCCACAAGAACCACGCATGCCCTGGGGCGAGACCTTGCGCGCCACCTTGGCGGTGTGGCCCATTTTGGTGCTGATCTTGGCGGTCTTGGGCAGCTTGTTTGCAGGCATCGCCACCCCCACTGAGTCGGCCGCCGTTGGCGTGGCTGCAGCGGTGTTGTTGGGTTTCACCATGGGCGACTTGACCTGGCCCAAATTGGCCAAAACCTTTTTGAGCTCGGCCAGCACCTTTGCGGTGATCGCCTTGGTGTTCATGGGTGCGGTCATCTTGGCCCAGTCCATCAGCCTGATGCAGCTGCCGCAAAAAATGCTCGAAACCATCTCCGGCGTGGGCATGTCGCCCCTGGTGCTGCTGGTGGTGATAGTGTTCATTTACCTGCTGCTGGGCATGATCTTTGATGGCCTCTCCATGATGGTGATGACCTTGCCGGTGGTGTTCCCGCTCATGACCGGCTTGGGTTTTGACGCGATATGGCTGGGCGTGGTGATCACCATGATGGTGGAGATCGGCATGCTCACCCCGCCAGTGGGCATGAACCTGTTTGTGCTGGTGGGCATTACCCAAGGCAAGGTCAGCTTGGCCGAGGCGGCCATGGGCGCCTTGCCGTTTTGGATTTTGCTCATGGTGGGCGTGGCCATATTGACTGTTGTCCCTGGCATCGCCACGTGGTTGCCCAGCGTGGCTTTGTGATGGCGGCTAAACCATGAGCCATGTCAACCGCGCCCGCGCCCAGCGCCTGATGCGTGAGCGCGGGCTGGACGCCATCGTGTTGGCCAAGCCCGAAAGCTACACCTGGGCCAGTGGGGCACCGGCTGGGGTGGCGGCTTTTTTCAGGCGCGCCGGGGCTTGCTTGGCCGTGGTGCCAGCCGACCCCAGCGCCCCCATCCAAGTGGTCACCACCGAGCTGTTTGCAACGCCGGCCCGGCAAGCCTTGGGCGACACCCACGTGTGGGCGCACAGCGATTGGGTGGAAACCGCCGATATCCGGCCCTGGGCCGATGGCAGCGAATCGGCGGCGGTACTGGTCAACCGCGCCCAAGCGCAGCGGCCTGGAGGTTTTGCGCGACCAGCGGTGTTTGATGCCCGCGCAGCCTTTGGCCAACTGGCCCGCTTGCTGAAAAGTGCGGGCTTGGCCCAGGCCCGTTTGGGTTTGGATTTGGACTTTTGGCCCGTGGCCGATTACCGCTTGCTGTGCGAGGTGTTGCCCCATGTGGTTTGGCGCGACGCCAGCGCCACCGTGGGCGCGATCAAGGTGGTCAAGTCAGCCGGTGAGATCGAGCGCTTGCAAACCGCTGCGGCTTGGGCTGAAGCCGGCATGGTGAAAGCCATTGCGGCCATTCACCATGGCGTTGACCGCGCCGAGATTGCCCAAGCTTGGCAAGCCGGTGTGGCCCAAGCGGTGCAAGCCAGCGGCCGGCGCATGAGCGGGCAGTGGGAATACATCACGGTGGGTCCCTTGCCTTGGCAAGGCGGGGGCCGGGTGCAAGACGGCGACGTCATTAAATTCGATGTGGGTTGTTTGATCGACGGCTACAGCTCCGACAGTGGGCGCACCTTTGTGTGCGGCCAGCCGCGCCAACGCACGCTGGAAATTGCCCAAGGTTTGCAAGATGCGTTTGAGGCCGGCCTAGAGGTGTTGAAGCCCGGCCAACCCATGAGCGAAGTGCACCGCCGCGCCACCGCCGCCATGCACCGGGCGGGGTTTGTGGGCTACCAGCGCGGTCACTTTGGCCACAGCCTGGGGCATGACACCTTTTGCGAGGTGGCGCCCTTTTTGGCCCAAGAGGCCCACGACCTGATCGAGCCCGGCATGGTGCTGGCGTTTGAAACACCTTTTTATGTGGACGGCGAGGGCGGCTTCATCATCGAAGATCAATTTATGATCACCGCGACCGGCGCTGAGCCCGCGTGGTCACTGCCACGCCCCTTGCAGGTGTTGGTTTTGTGAAAGCCCCAGTGGGTGGGGCAGGCGCAATGGCTTCGCTTTGAGTTTCAGACCGGCAGGTCATGCGGCTTTGACCCGGTGAAGCCCGGCGCCAAAGCAGGCGCTTTCAGGGGTTGAGCACCGTTTGCAACTCGCCCGACTCGTACATTTCGATCATGATGTCGGAGCCGCCGACAAACTCACCCTTGACATACAACTGGGGGATGGTGGGCCAGTTGCTGTATTCCTTGATGCCTTGGCGGATTTCGGCATCGTCCAGCACATTCACGGTTTTCACGGTCTTGGTGTCCACGCCACAGGCCTTGAGCACCTGAATCGCCCGACCTGAGAAACCGCACATCGGGAAGCTGGCGCTGCCCTTCATAAATAGAACGACTTCATTGGCCTTGACCAGTTCGTCAATGCGTTGCATCACATCACTCATCGCTGTCTCCATTCCGTTTCGACAATTTCAGCATTATTTCATCCCTGCGGTGCTGCCACCGGTGCAGCGGCGGATGCCCGCTTTGTCAAGGCGGCTTTGCACGTTGAGCCAGCCCTGTACCCGCATCAGGTCTTGCACCGCATCGGCTTGGTCGTGGCCGTGCTCCAGCAGCAACCAGCCCTCGGGGTGGAGGTGCTCGGCGGCGTGGGCCACCAGCCAGCGCACATCGTCCAGGCCATCCGCACCCGAGACCAGTGCCAGGCGCGGTTCATGGCGCAGGCCCGGCCAATGGGGGTCTGCTTCGGCCACATAAGGCGGGTTGGACACGATCAAGTCAAAGCGTTGGCCAGACCAGGGCGTCAGCCAAGGGCCCAGGGCAAATTGCACGGGCAGGCCCAGCCGCCCGGCGTTGGCCTGGGCCACCGCCAGCGCGTCTGAGCTGACATCGCTGGCGCTGACTTGTGCTCGCGGGCAGTGGTGGGCGATGGCCAAGGCCACCGCACCGCTGCCAGTGCCCAAGTCCAGCACCGTGGGTGAGGTGAGTTCTTGCGCCCGTTCCAAGGCCCAGTCCACCAGGGTTTCGGTGTCGGCGCGGGGGTCCAAAACGTGGGCGTTGACCTGCAAATCCAGGTCGTAAAACGCCTTGCGCCCGGTCAAATAGGCCAACGGAACCCCTTGGCTGCGTTGGGCGATCAAACCGGGCCAGCGCTCGGCAGCGGCCTCGGGCAGGGTTTGCTCGTCGTGCGCGAGCAGCCAGGCGCGGTCTTGCGCGGGCCGCTCCAGCAAGGCCAGCAGCAGCCATTGGGCGTCCAAGCGCTCCAG
>JBEDFU010000020.1:0-5499 GCA_041174965.1 Pseudomonadota bacterium
GAAGGCCACCCCCACGCACATGCACAGCGGGGAAGGTCTGCACCAAGACAAGCCTTTTTTGCGCACCATCAAAACCTTTGTCACCCGCGCGGGTCGCGCCACCAGTGGTCAACTCAGGGCCATCGAAGACCTGGGGCCGCGCTTTGTGCTCCCCTATGCGCCTGAAGCGATCGACCTGGCTGCGGTATTTGGGCCTGAGCGGGCATCAGCGCCGTTGATTTTGGAGATTGGTTTTGGCATGGGCGAGGCCACGGCGCACATCGCCCGGTTTCGACCCCAGGATAATTTTTTATGCTGCGAGGTGCACGAAGCGGGCGTGGGCGCTTTGCTCAAACGCATGCAAGAGCCGCCCATCGACAACATCCGCATCGTGCAACACGACGCGCTCGAGGTGATCGAGCACAACCTGGCACCCGCCAGCCTGGACGGCATCCACATCTTCTTTCCCGACCCGTGGCACAAACTGCGCCACCACAAGCGGCGTTTGATTCAACCCGCTTATGTGTCTCGGCTGATGCAACGCCTCAAACCTGGCGGCTATGTGCATTGCGCCACCGACTGGCAGCCCTATGCCCAGCAAATGCTGGCGGTGCTCGGTGCCGAAACTGGCTTGAAAAACACCAGCACCCAGGCCGATGGTTATGCCATCAAGCCCGATTACCGGCCCCTCACCAAATTTGAAAATCGCGGTATCAAATTGGGTCACGGGGTGTGGGACTTGGTGTTCCAGCGGGCATGACCCCTTCCACGCCCAAGCCTGCGCCAGAACAGGCACCCCCTGCGGTCAGCTTTGGCCAAGCCTTTGCCTTTTGGCTCAAGCTGGGCTTCATCAGCTTTGGCGGGCCGGCGGGTCAAATTGCCATCATGCACCAGGAGTTGGTGGAGCGCCGCCGCTGGTTGTCAGAGCAGCGTTTTTTGCACGCCCTCAACTTCTGCATGGTGCTGCCCGGTCCGGAGGCGCAACAACTCGCCACCTACATTGGTTGGCTGATGCACAAAACCTGGGGCGGCATCGTGGCCGGGGTCTTGTTTGTCCTGCCTTCGCTGCTGATCTTGATCGGCTTGTCTTGGGTCTACATCGCTTTTGGTGAACAGCCCGTCGTGGCGGGCTTGTTTTTTGGCATCAAACCCGCTGTCACCGCCATCGTGGTGCAAGCCACCCACCGCATTGGCGCACGCGCCCTGAAAAACAACTGGCTGTGGGGCATCGCCGCCGCATCTTTTCTGGCAATTTTTACGCTCAATGTGCCCTTTCCCGCCATCGTCGCGGCAGCTGCTGTGATGGGCTATCTGGGCGGCCGGTTGGCACCGAGTGCCTTCCAGTCAAAGGGAGGACACGGCGCTGCTCAAAAGTCCTACGGCCCCGCGCTGATGGACGATCACACACCCACGCCCGAACACGCCCAATTTCGCTGGCGCAGGCTGATGCACATCGGGTTGGTGGGTGGCGTTTTGTGGGCGCTGCCCATGGCCTGGTTGACCTTTGTCCATGGCTGGGCGCAAACCCTGACCCAAATGGCTTGGTTTTTCACCAAAGCCGCTCTGTTGACCTTTGGCGGCGCGTATGCGGTGTTGCCGTACGTGTACCAAGGTGCGGTGGCTGATTTCGGCTGGCTCACCCCGACCCAAATGATGGACGGTTTGGCCTTGGGCGAAACCACCCCTGGCCCGCTGATCATGGTGGTGGCCTTCGTCGGTTTTGTGGGGGCTTATGCCAAGGGGGTGTTGGGCCCCGATGAGCTGTTTTTGGCCGGCGCTGTGGCGGCCTGTGTGGTGACGTGGTTCACCTTTTTGCCGTCTTTTTTGTTTATTTTGGCGGGTGGTCCCTGGGTGGAGAGCCGCCACCACGCGATCCAATTCACCGCGCCACTGACCGCCATCACCGCCGCCGTGGTGGGGGTGATCCTGAACCTGGCCTTGTTTTTTGGCCACCATGTGCTGTGGCCCATGGGTTTTTCAGGCCCTTTTGACGGCGCATCAGCGGCCTTGGCCGTGGGGGCGGCCATCGCGCTGTTGCGCTTCCAGCGAAGCGTGATTCAAGTGATCGTGGGTTGTGCCGTGCTAGGGTTACTGGCCAAGACCCTCTTGGTTTGAAGGGGCCTCAGCCCCCACCGAGCGGCCATCGGCCATCACCTCACCCCCATGCACTTTCGGCTCGTGGGCCTTGAGCTACTGGGCCAGCGACATAATGGGCTTGCCACCCACCGGAACCCAAAAACCTTCAGACACCACTTCCCGGGTCACAGGCTTGCCTTGCGCCACATCCGACGCCTTGGTCAAAGGTGTGGTCATGCGCACGGCCAGCTTGCGCTCAAGCCGCGCGTTTTTGTCGCGCGGCCAAAAGTCGCTCGGGGGTGAAAGGCACGCTGCGCAAGCGCACGCCGGTGGCGTCAAAGATGGCATTGCCCAAGGCCGCAAAGATGGGGGACGCCGTGGCCTCACCCGCCCCCACAGCCCGCACCGTGGGTCGGTCGATCAGCTCAATGTCGATGGCGCTGGGCAAGTCTGAAAAGCGCAAGATGGGGTAGCTGACCCAGTCCACACTGGTGATTTCGCGCCGGGTGGTTTGCACCTCTTCCATCAAGGCACGGCTCAGGGTTTGGATCACATTGCCCTCGATTTGATTGCGCACGCCGTCGGGGTTGACCACCATGCCGCAATCGTGGGCCACACAGACGCGCTCAACCTTCACTCGACCGGTTTTGTCGTCGACCCGCACCTGCATGCTCACCGCCACATAGGCTTGCGAGTTGTTGTATTGCACAAAGGCCACGCCTCGGCCCACGCCGTTGATGCGACTGCCGCTGGGGCGTTTGTCCCAGCCAGCGCGTTTTTCCACCGCCCGCAACACCGCAATGGCGCGCTCGTCTTTGAGGTGGCGCACCCGGAAATCGATCGCATCGGCGCCGGCCAGCACCGCCATTTCGTCAATGAAGGATTCGTTGGCAAAAGTGTTTTGTGGCGAGCCCAGACCCCGCAAAGACGACGAGCGCAGGGGGGAATGGTTAAGCAGGTTGAGCACCACCCGGCTGTTGTCAAACACGTAAGTGGGCTTGGCATCACGGTCTGCACCGGCTTGCAAAAAGCGCGCGGGCATGCTCAGCTCCTCGCCAGCCAGCACATTGCCAGCCATGTCGTAATAGGGGCGCAAAGCATGGTTGGGGCTCCACACCGCGTAGTCCCAACCCATGATTTGCCCATTGGCGTCCAGGCCCGCTTTGACCGTCATGGCCATGGCGGCGCCCTTGGGCTCCCATTGGTGTTCCTGGCGACGCATCCATTGCACCCGCACCGGCTTGCCCACGAGTTGCGACAGCAAGGCGGCGTCGCCCGACACATCGTCTGAACCATTTTGGCCGTAGCAGCCCGATCCTTCAGTCCAAATCAGCCGCACCTGCGCGGGCTTCATGCCCAACATGGTGGCCAAACTGCCCCGGGTGAGGAAGGATGTTTGCGTGGCCGACCAGACGGTGGCCTTATCGGCGCGCACATCGGCCACTGCGCATGAGGGGCCAATGGAAGCGTGCAGCTGAAACGGCACAAAGTAATCGGCCTGATGGGTTTTGACCGCTTGGGCCAAGGTATCGGCACCGCGACCGGTGCGCTGCAATTCGCGCAGGGTGGCGGGGGTTGTGCGCAGGCGTTGCGGCACCTCTTGTGGGGTGGGCAAGGGCTCGGCCGCACTCCACAGCACCTTGACCGCTTGGGCGGCTTGAATGGTCATGTCTTCGGTGTCGGCCACCACCGCCAAAAAGTTGCCCTTGCGCACCACTTTGGGCGCACCGGCCATGGTCTTCAGGGCGCTGTCGTCGATTTGCAAGGCAGTGGCGCCAGGCATGTCCGGGCGAATGATGCGCCCATGCAGCATGCCAGGCACGCGCACATGCTGCACATATTCATGCGTTCCGCAGACCTTGGCCGGAATTTCCACGCGGGGCACCGATTGGCCAATTTGCTTGAACTGCGCTGGGGTTTTCAAGGTGGCTTTGCCGCTGATGGCACGCCCCAAAGCAGGGCCTTGGGCCAACTCGCCGTAACTGACGCTGGCACCAGAGGGGGCTCTGGCCACACCTTGAGCGGTTTGGATTTGATCGGCCGGTACGCCCAAGCGCTGGGCCGCGCGTTCGACCAAAGCCAGGCGTGCCTCGGCAGCGGCTTGGCGCACCTGGGGGCCAGCGAGCATGATGGTCAAGCTGCCAAAAGTGCCAATTTGGTCCGGGCACAAATCGGTGTCACCCATCACCAACTGGATGCTGGAAACCGCCACATCCAGCTCTTCGGCAATCATTTGGGCCAGAGCGGTGCGCACACCGGTGCCCAGCTCGACCTTGCCGGTGTGAAAAGTGACCAGGCCGTTGGGCGCGATCTTGAGCCAAGCGTCGACTTGGGCAAAACGGGGGTCAGCGGCTTGTTGGGCCAGCACCGGTGACAAGCTGAGGCTGAAGCCGACCACCACGCCGGCCGAAGATTGGAGGAATGCGCGCCGTTTCATGCTGCCACCCCCGCGGCTTTGCGCACCGCCGAAATGATGCGCATGTGGGTGCCGCAACGGCACAGGTTGGCGTCGAGCGCGGCCTTGATTTGGTCGTCGGTGGGCTTGGGGGTTTTCTTCAAAAAAGCCACCGTGGTCATCACCATGCCGTTGATGCAGTAACCGCACTGGGCGGCTTGGGCGTCAATAAACGCTTTTTGCACCGGGTGGGGTTTATCGGGCGTGCCCAATCCCTCCAAGGTGGTCACCTCGCCGCGCACCGCCCCCACCGGCATGACGCAAGAGCGCATCGCTTGGCCATTGATGTGCACGGTGCACGCACCGCATTGACCCAGGCCACAACCGTATTTGGGGCCTTTGAGCAATAACTCGTTTTGCAACACATGCAACAGGGGGGTTTTCGAATCGGCCTGCACTTTGTGCGCTTGGCCATTGACCTGAATGATGGACATGAACGCTCCTGGGGGGTGGGCGCCCAGGCGACCCCACGCAACCCTGCGCAAGGGCGCCCACTGGCGATGGCGCCCATGCTAATGGGCAGCCAGCGCGCCCCGGCCCCTGGATAACCCTTGCCCGCGTGGGTGATTGATGCCCTTGCGTTTAAAGCCGCTCTGCCACCCAGCCTTGCACACTGGCCAGCGCCGCATCCAAACCAGCGGGCTGTGTGCCACCGGCCATGGCCAAGTCGGGCTTGCCGCCGCCCTTGCCGCCCACTTGCTGGGCAACAAAATTCACCAATTCACCGGCTTTGACTTTGCCGAGGGTGTCGGCAGTCACCCCAGCAGCGATTTGCACCTTGTCGCCATCGACGCTCGCCAAGACCACCACCGCGGTTTTGAGCTTGTCTTTGAGCTTGTCCAAGGTTTCGCGCAAGGCTTTGGCATCTGCCCCGGGCAAGCGGGCCGCCAAGAGCTTGACGCCTTTAAGGTCGATGGCTTGGCCGCTCAACTCGTCGCCTTGCGAGGAAGCCAGCTTGCCTTTGAGGGCAGCGAGCTCTTTCTCCAAGC
>JBEDFU010000021.1:0-5337 GCA_041174965.1 Pseudomonadota bacterium
CAGACAGCTATGTGCTGCACCAAGTGTTCGACACCCACCGCGAAGCCTTGAACGAAAAGAGCCGCTTGATCAAGCTGGCCATCAACGACGTCAAGGAAGAGGTCAACAAAATGGCGCCGCCGCGCGCGTGATGCCCGGCCCCGCTCAGGGGGACGGGCCGAATCCTATCGCCTGAGCCAAAACATGGGCTGCTGACGCTTCAAACCCACCACGCCACGCTATGTGGTGATCAGGCCGAACCAGCACCAAATCGGCGCCATACAACTGCCTGGCATCGGCGTCTAGATGCTCCAGAAATAACAAGGGCAGTCCCAGGTTTTGGGCTTGGGTTTCCCATGTTTGTTGGGGCGCATGTGGTGCCAGGGCCAGCAATGTGAAGTCTGGACCCAACAGGTCGAGCAATGAGCGCTGGGGATCACTGGTACTCAAGTGGGGCGCTCGGGAGCCTGGATACCCAGATGGGACATAAGCATTGGGCTCATCCGGTGGCGGGGGTGAGTCTTCTGTCGCGATGATGTCGCTGACATAGCGCAACCCCAACTGAAGTCCTGGAATATTGAATTCGGTTTGCGCATGCAAGAGCAGGGCCGCACCCAGTTGCTGGCGACTTTCTTCCCCCATCGCGTTGAGACTTTCCAGTTGGGCATCGATGGGGACCAATCCAATGCTTTGCGCCATTCGGCGTGCAAATGCTGTGTTTCGATGGGCAATGGGACAGCGTTCGGCGGCATAGGTGTCCAGCAGTGATTCGGGGGCCCAGCCTTGACAAACTGCAGCCAACTTCCAGCCCAAATTGACGGCATCATCGACGCTGGTGTTGTAGCCCATTCCACCTGTGGGTGTGAACAAATGGGCGGCATCTCCAGCGATGAACAAGCGGCCTTCGCGGTATTTGTCACACACCAAGGAATAGCCAGCCGTCCAAGTGCCCACATGGATGATGTGGTACTCAAATGGGACTGGCCGCAGGCCAGTGAGGGTTTCAAATACCCAGGTCAGATCGATATCCTCTGGTCCTTGCCCGGGTTTAAGTTGAATGCCCATGTTGAACAAGTCGATGCCGTTGACGGCGACCAAAAGGCCCCGCAGTTCAGGATTGACCAGCCAACTTTGCCAGGCACGTCGTTGCAGTGGCCCATGTTTGAGCTTGGCATACAAATCGGGCGACCGAAAGTGGATGGACAACATTTGACCGCCAAAAAAGTCGCGTTGTTCTTGGCTGGCTCCTTCAAATTGCGACCCCATGGCGTGGCGCACTAAGCTGCGCGGCCCATCACAACCCACCAGAAAGCGGGCCTGCACTGCCAGCGCTCGATCACCCTGAACATGGTTGGCTTTCAATTGGGCGTGCAAGGGTTCATCTTGTACATGGGTGACTTCCCATCCATATAAGGCGGTGACGCTGGGGTATTTGGCCACTTGTTGGCGCAGCACGGGCTCAATGAACATTTGCTGAGCGCGTTGGGGCAATTCTGGCGTGGGCCAGGCATGCTCGCCCAAGTCACCAAATGCGCTGCGCAAGCGTGCTTCTTCGCGCGTGGGCATGCGAAAGCGGGCCAATTCATGACCACTCAAGCGGGTGCAATACATCACATCTTGCGGGTGGGTGGGCTCCAACCCCAACGCACGAATCTCCGAGGCAAACCCGCGCCGGCGGTAGTGCTCCATCGTGCGGGCGGATGTCGCATTGGCTTTGGGGTATGGGGGTGGGTCGATCAGCTTGTCGATCAACACACAGGGGATGCCACGCACGCCCAACTCGATGGCCAGCATCATGCCGCTGGGGCCTGCGCCGGCGATGACCACTTGTGTTTGTAGGGTGGGTGGTGCGGTCATTTCTTGGCTTTCTGAGCAGGCGTGGGTGGCTTGCGCGGTTTGGCCTTGGGCTGAGGCGGTAACCATTGCCGGAAACCGTCGATCAACAAGCGCAAACCTGCCGGAAAAGCGGTGGCGGTATCCAGACTGGCAAAGTGAGGCAACAGGTAGCCCGCGTTGGGCAATGTGCCCGTGGGGTGGGTGGCAAATTTGGACAAGATGTAATCTTGGTGAAACCCAGGTAGCTGGCGTGAAACTTCGGCATACGCGCTTGTCATCACATATTGCAAATACAGGTGGCAAGCGATGGCTGCTTGTTGGGGCTTGAAGCCGCCAGAGCGAAAGATGCCTGCCAAGCGTTCCAGGTACAGCACCCCGTGGTCTATCTCCCCCTCACTGACCTGTTGAAACAGGCGAAATCGGTTATGCGACATCATGTAGCGCAGCACTCCACCGTATTCCACATTGGTTTTGAAGGACATCTTGGCTTCTAGCACCAAGTCTTCGCTCCAATTGCCCGTCAGGGGTCGTGCGCGCTTCAACAAAACCTGTTTGTAGCGATTGGCCACGCCAGAGATCAGGTCGTCGCGCGTTCCCACGTAGTAGTGAATGAGCGCCGGGGCCACATTCAACTCCCGGGCCAAGCCCACCATGGAAATCTCCTCCAGTGGCTGGGTTTTGGCCATCAAGGTGGCTTTGTCAAGAATTTGTTCGCGGCTCAATACGCTGAGTACCGGGCCTTCGCGTCCGGCAATTTTGCTGGGGCGGCCGCGTTTTCGCGCCAAAGACGGGGTGAGGGGGTTGCGTTGAGTGGCAGGCATGGTCACAAAAAAAGGCAATGGGGCTGAGCCGGGGGTTTTCACCAATTAAATTCAGAGGCTCTCAATTGTTTAATTGAGACTGTATAAATTAAAACCCAATCCAACATGGTTGAACATACTCCAAAACCCCGGGTTACCGCAGGCTTGCGCGGCGCAGGGTGGAGCCCGGCGCGCATGGCGCGGGCATTTCAAACATCGCCCGTGGCATTGCGAACCGCTGACGATCAGCGCAGCTTGGGCTTGTTGTACAGCCAAACGGGGCATGAAAAAACCGTGGTGTGTTTGATGCACCCACGCGAATTCACCGGCACACCTTATCTCGTGCCCGATGTGCTCGATGCTGGCTGCGCTGCATGGGTGCAAGCGCCGCGCTCCATTGGCAACGACTTGCGCTTGGAGCATGAGGCGGCTCTCTTGGATGTCGCGGCTGGCATGGTGCATTTGCGCAAACTGGGTTTTGAGCGGGTGGTGCTGCTCGGCAACTCGGGTGGTGCGAGCCTGTATGCCTTTTACATCCAGCAGTCGGGCCTGCCACCTGCATCGCGCCTGAGCCAAACGCCTGGGGGTCGCCCCATTGATCTGGCGGGTGCGGACATGCCACAGGCTGACGACTTGATTTTGGTGTCCCCACACCCGGGTCAGGGCGCATTGCTGATGAACGCCTTAGACCCATCGGTGGTGGATGAGTCGGATGCGTTTTCCACAGACCCCGCTTTAGACCCCTTTGATGCGGCCAATGGGTTTGCCCAGCCACCGCAATCGTCACATTACAGCGCGGACTTTGTGCAGCGCTACCGTCAAGCTCAACAAGTGCGGGCACAGCGCATGGACGATGTGGCCCGACAAATGATTCAAGAGCGCCATCAAGCGCGCAAGCAGGTCAAAGCCGGCAATGTTTCGGCAGCGATGAAGCGCAAAGCAGCGCATACCCCCATCATGCAAATGTGGCGCACTGATGCAGATTTGCGCTGTTGGGATTTGTCTCTGGACCCATCGGACCGTGCCGTCGGTACTTTGTGGGGGCGCGACCCATGGGCTTCCAATTTGGGCAGTGTGGGATTTGCCCGCTTGCTCACCCCTGAGTCTTGGTTGTCCACTTGGTCGGGCATCAGCTCCAACGCCAGTTTTGCCAAATGCAGTGCAGACATCCACATGCCCACTTTGATGATCGAGTACACCGGCGATCAGGCGGCATTTCCTAGCGACATGAGCGCTATTTACGACAACTTGGCCAGCACTGAAAAGCAAAGGCACCGCGTGCGCGGAAATCACCATGGCCACGCACTGGCAGAGGGCGAAGAGTCTGGCCAAATGTTGGCGGGCCAGTTGGTGCAGCAATGGTTGCAAAGACCGCACTGAAAACAAACACAAACACTTTATCCATCACCACATCGGAGACATCAGCATGAATTTGTTTAAAAAATCACGCATCGCCTGCATGGGCCTGGCTTTGGGTTTGGTCGCCGCGCAAGCCATGGCACAAGCTTGGCCGACAAAGTCAATACGTTTGATCGTGCCAGCGCCAGCAGGTTCTGCGCCGGACATTGCAGCGCGCATCATTGGTGACAAACTGTCCAAAACATTGGGCCAGCAGGTGCTCATCGATAACAAGCCTGGCGCCGGCGGCATTGTGGCAATGAACTTGCTCAAAGCTGCCCCCAACGACGGCTACACCATGACCTTGGCACAAGCGGCTGTATTGGTGGTCACACCCTTCACCTATAAAGAAGCCAGCTACGACGCCGAGCGCGACTTTGACAGCGTGGCCATGGTGGGCATCAGCCCCATGGTGTTTGTGGCCAACCCCAATCATCCGGCCAAAAACCTGACCGACGCAATCGCCATGGTGCGAGCCAAGCCCGAAGCGGTGTCGGTGGGCAACCCCACGCGCACATCCATTCCCCACTTGGCAGCTGAGCTCGTGGGCCTCAAGACTGGCACCAAATTCCAACAAGTTTCATTTGCCAACACCGGCCAAGGTGTGCAGGCGGTGGTCAATGGCGACATCAATATGTATGTGGATGGGGGCGGACCTTTGGTGGCCTTGGTCAAGGCCGGGCGCATGAAAATGTTGGCGGTGGCTTCCGAGACGGAGCTGCCTGGGTTTGAAGGCATTCCCTTGGCCAACAAATCGGTTCCGGGTTTGAATGTTTCTGGCTGGTTCATGATGCTCGCACCCAAAGGCACGCCGGCTGCCGTTGTGCAGCGCGTCAATGTCGACGTCAACAAAGCAATGCAAGAACCTGATGTGCAGGCCAAATTTCGCGAGTTTGTGCTCTATCCAACACCTGGCAGCGTGGCTGACACGCAAAAGTTTTTATCCCAGCAAAAAGCTTTGTTTGGTGGTGTGATCCGTGACTTGGGCCTCAAGCCTGAATGACGCCTCCTGACTGCAAGGTATAACCATGTTGCAAGCCACCCCAAACCAAGTGCGCAACCCCATGCCAGGGGTGGTTTACGCCCCTGCGCATGAACTGCGAGAGTACATCGACGCCGGTTTGTTGACCCAAGAAACCATGGCCGATGCAATGCGTGCGTCCTGCAAACAACATGCGCATCGCCGCGCCTTGGTCAGCGCGGATGTTGAATACACCTATGCCCAGCTCGATGAGGTCACCGACCGCTTGGGCGCGGCCTATTTGGCGCTGGGCCTCCAACCTTTGGATCGGGTGATTTTTCAAATTGCCAACTGCCCAGAGCT
>JBEDFU010000022.1:0-14342 GCA_041174965.1 Pseudomonadota bacterium
ATGGAGGATGAGTTCCATGCCTGCTCAAAAACCCAAAAAGACCGCTCAGCCTGCCGCCAAAGGTGGAAAAACCGCTGCGCCCATCAAGAAAACGGCCCCTCCCCCATTGAGCGCCAAGACCGCCAAGAAAGCCCCCCCTGTGACATCTGCCAAAGCCAGCGCCAAATCGCCCCCGAAACCTCCACCCAAGGCCGCTGCCAAGCAAGCCGCCAAACCTGTGGCCAAGCCCACCGCCAAAGCCCCGGCCAAAGCCCCGGCCAAAGCACCGGCCAAGGCGGCGGTCAAAGTGGCCGCCAAGCCTGTGACCGCGGCCAAAGCCCCGATTAAGGCCCCGGTTAAGACCCCTGTGAAAGCCCCGGTCAAAGCGGTGGCAGCCAAGCCGGCCACAAAACCGGCGGCCAAAGCGGCTGCGCCAGCCGCCAAAGGCAAGGCCGCCGCCAAAGGCAAGGGCAAAGGCCCAGGTTTGGAAGAAGACTTGCCCGATTTGGAAGCCGAATTTGCCGAGGAAGCACCCGCCGCCACTGGTGAAAAGGTCAAGCCCCTGCGCATGAAGATCAGCAAGGCCAAAGAACGCGCCTTGATGAAAGAGTTTGGCCTGGACGAGACCGTTCTGTCGGAAGAAGACTTGGCCAAGCGCCGCCTGCGCTTGAAGACCCTGATCAAGATGGGTAAAACCCGGGGCTACCTGACGCACGGCGAGATTTCTGACCACTTGCCCGACAAATTGGTCGATGCCGAGACGATGGAAGTGGTCATCACCATGCTGAACGACATGGGTGTGGCGGTCTACGAACAAACGCCTGACGCAGAAACCCTGCTGATCACCAACACGGGCCCCACCGTGGCCAGTGAAGAAGAAGCCGAAGAAGAAGCCGAAGCCGCTTTGTCCACCGTGGACAGCGAGTTTGGCCGCACCACCGACCCGGTGCGCATGTACATGCGCGAAATGGGCACCGTCGAGTTGCTGACCCGCGAAGGCGAAATTGAAATCGCCAAGCGCATCGAAGGCGGCTTGATGGACATGATGGCCGCCATCAGCGCCTCGCCGGCCACGATTGCCGAAATCCTTCGCCTGGCCACGGACATCCGCGAAGACAAGGTGGTCATCTCCACCATCGTCGATGGATTCAGCAACGCCAACGAAGCCGACGACTACGTTGCCGAAGAAGACTTCGACGAGTTCGATGAAGCCGATGACGACGACGGCAAGGGCGGCTCCAAGGCGCTGACCAAAAAGCTGGAAGAACTCAAGCGCGAAGCGCTGGAGCGCTTTGACCGCATTGCCAGCTTGTTTGAAAAGGTCCACAAGGCCTACGACAAAGAAGGCTACGGCACGCCCAATTACATGAAGGCGCAAAAGGCCTTGAGCGAAGAGCTCATGACCATTCGCTTCACCGCCCGCACCATCGAGCGCTTGTGTGAAATGGTGCGCGCCCAGGTGGAAGACGTGCGCAAAAAAGAGCGCCAACTGCGCCGCATCATTGTCGACAAATGCGGCATGCCGCAAGACGTGTTCGTCAAAGACTTTCCGGCCAACCTGCTCAACCTCAAGTGGGTGGAAAAGCAAGCCGCTGCGGGCAAGCCCTGGTCGGCCACCATGGCACGCAACATCCCGCCGGTGCAAGAGTTGCAACAGCGCCTGATCGAGCTGCAAACCCGCGTGGTTGTGCCCTTGGCCGAGCTCAAAGACATCAACAAGCGCATGAACCAAGGCGAGGCCAATTCACGTCACGCCAAGAAAGAGATGATCGAGGCCAACCTGCGCTTGGTCATCTCGATTGCCAAAAAATACACCAACCGTGGCTTGCAGTTCTTGGATTTGATCCAAGAGGGCAACATCGGTTTGATGAAGGCCGTGGACAAGTTCGAATACCGCCGTGGCTACAAGTTCTCCACCTATGCCACCTGGTGGATTCGCCAGGCCATCACCCGCTCGATCGCCGATCAGGCCCGCACCATCCGCATCCCGGTGCACATGATCGAGACCATCAACAAGATGAACCGCATCAGCCGCCAACACTTGCAAGAGTTTGGTTTTGAGCCCGATGCCTCCATCTTGGCCGAGAAGATGGAAATCCCCGAGGACAAGATCCGCAAGATCATGAAGATCGCCAAGGAGCCCATCTCCATGGAGACGCCCATCGGTGACGACGACGACTCGCACCTGGGCGACTTCATCGAAGACAGCGCCAACACCGCCCCGATCGAGGCGGCGATGCAAGCGGGCTTGCGCGATGTGGTCAAAGACATCCTCGACGGCCTGACCCCGCGCGAAGCCAAGGTGCTGCGCATGCGTTTTGGCATCGAAATGTCCACCGACCATACTTTGGAAGAAGTGGGCAAACAGTTTGACGTGACGCGCGAGCGCATCCGCCAAATCGAAGCCAAGGCCTTGCGCAAATTGAAGCACCCCAGCCGCAGCGACAAACTGCGCAGCTTCATCGACACCATTTGAGCCGCGCACGGCCATGAAAAAGGACGCCCTCGGGCGTCCTTTTTTTTGGGGTCATGGCTTGAGCAGTGGGTCGGCAGGCTCAGGCTGCGACTTTGGCATTCACCAAGTGAGTGGGATCAACAGATCGGTGCTCGCATCGTCTTGTGTGCAAACACGCTGGTGACCACCTGGGCGTTTAGGGAAACACCTCGGTATCCACCTCTGAGTTGGCCTGGTCGTTGTAGCGGTTGCCCACCACGTTGTGCTGGCCGATCATGGCTTCCAGTTGCTGCATGTGGGCGGGGCTGAGCTTCACATCCATGGCACCCAAGTCATCATGCAAATGCGCAATTGATGTGGTGCCGGGGATGGCAACGATGTGCGGGGCTTTGTGCAGCAACCAAGCGATGGCCAATTGCGAGGGGCTGCAACCGAGTTCTTGCGCCAGGGCCAAGTACGGCGGCAGCAACTGCAAATTGCGCGGGAAGTTCTCGGCATTGAAGCGCGGCATGCCGCGGCGGATGTCTTTGGCGTCGAGCTTGTTGATGTCAATCGGCTTGCCGCACAAAAACCCACGCGCCACAGGGCTGAAGGCCACAAAGGTGGTGCCCAACTCACGGCAAGCATCGAGCACCGCGATTTCGGGGTTGCGCGTCCACAGCGAATATTCGGTTTGCACCGCCGCGATGGGGTGCACCGCATGGGCTTTGCGCAAGGTGTTGGCCGAGACCTCGGACAAACCAATGCTGCGAATCTTGCCGGCGCGCACCAAGTCGCTCAAGCCGCCCACGCTGTCTTCGATGGGCACTTTTTTGTCCCATCGGTGCAGGTAGTAGAGGTCAATCACATCGGTTTTCAAACGCCGCAGGGCGTCTTCGCAGGTTTGGCGCAAGGTGGCCGGTCGGCCGTCGATGACGCGCACCAATTTGCCGTCGCCTTGCACGTCCACGCCTTGCATGCCGCATTTGCTGGCCAGGGTGAAGCGTTGGCGATGGGGCGACAAGGCCTTGCCCACCAACTGTTCGCTCACGCCAAAGCCGTACAAGGCAGCGGTATCAAAGTGGGTGACACCGGCATCCAAAGCGGTGAGCAACAAGCGCTCGGCCTGCTCGGGCGGTGTTGGGTTGCCATAGGCATGGCAAATGTTCATGCAGCCCAGGCCAATGGGCGAAACTTGAAACGGGCCGAGGGCGCGGGTACTCATGAGAATTGTTGCTCCAAGTCGTGCAGCACCTGGTAGCAGGGCAACACTTGGGCCACGCTGGCATTGGGCTCACGGCCTTCTTGAATGGCGGCAAAAAACTCGCGGTCTTGCAGCTCAATGCCGTTCATCGACACCGCCACTTTGGACACATCAATTTGTTCCTCTTTGCCAGTGAACAAGTCGTCATACCGGGCCAAATAGGTGGCGGTGTCCCCGATGTAGCGGAAGTAGGTGCCCAAGGGGCCGTCGTTGTTGAAGCTCAGGCTCAAGGTGCAAATGGCGCCATTGGCGGCCTGGAGTTGAATGCTCATGTCCATGGCAATGCCCAGCGCAGGATGAATCGGGCCTTGTACCGCATTGGCTTTGACAATCGGGCTGCCCGCCTGGTAGGCAAACAAATCCACCGTGTGCGCCGCGTGGTGCCACAGCAAGTGGTCGGTCCAGCTGCGCGGCTGGCCCAAGGCATTCATGTTGGTGCGCCGAAAAAAATAGGTTTGCACGTCCAGTTGTTGGATGTTGAATGCGCCGGCCTTGATTTTTTGATTCACATACTGATGGCTGGGATTGAAGCGCCGGGTGTGGCCGCACATCGCCACTTTGCCGCTGGACTTGGCCAGATCGACCACGGCCTTGGCGTCTTTCCAGCTGTCGGCCAAGGGGATTTCCACTTGCACATGCTTGCCCGCCTGCAAACACGCCAGCGACTGTGAGGCGTGCATTTGGGTGGGGGTGCACAAAATCACCGCATCGACCTCTTTGATCTTCAAGCTGTCGTTCAAGTCGGTGCTGACATGGGCGATGCCGTACTTTTGGGCCACTTCTTGGGTTTTGGCCAGCTCGCGCCCGACCAATGAAATGACTTCAACGCCAGCGATGTTTTTGATGCCGTCCAAATGCTTGGTGCCGAATGCGCCAGCGCCGGCCAGGGCCACTTTGATGGTCATATTGCTTCCTGTTTGATGAGAGTGAAAAATTAGAACTGAGTTTAATTCAGTGCGATGACAAAACTTGCTTGAGCGAGACGAACGGCAACACTTGGGCCTTGTCAGACAAAGGCCATGTATGTTCTACCGGTGCGACCACATAGGCGCGGCTGAGTTGCAAGCCGTCTCAGCGACAAATTGGCGCTCCATCATCCTTGCATTTCGTTACTGTCAGTATCAAAATGCAAGGATAAATTCACCCCCTAACAACCCACTCAGCGGGCTGGGTTTTCCAAAATCATGTGGCCCACCGCCGTGTTGCTGGCGGGCACGTGGTAGAAGCGGTGGCGCATGTTGAGCTTGGGCTGAGCCACACCTGGTGCGCGTTTGGCCACATCCTCCATGGCGCCGCGTGCAATCAACCACATGACCAACTCGATGCCCTCGCTGCCGGCTTCGCGCACGTAATCGATGTGCGGGATGTTGACAGCGGCTTCGGGGTCGTTGACCAGGTGGTCCAAAAAGGCATTGTCAAAGTCTTTGTTGATCAGGCCCGCACGGGGGCCTTGCAACTGGTGGCTCATGCCACCCGTGCCCCAGATTTGCACATTCAAATCTTGGTCAAAGGTGTTGATCGCGTTGCGGATGGCCCGGCCCAATTCAAAGCAGCGACGACCGCTGGGCACCGGGTACTGAACCACATTCACCGCAAACGGAATCACTGGGCATGGCCAAGCCTGGGGTTGGCCACACATCAGCGACAGGGGCACGGTCAAGCCGTGGTCCACGTCCATTTTGTTGACGATGGTGAGATCAAAGTCTTGTTGGATGACCGAATGCGCAATGTGCGACGCCAGTTCAGGGTGCCCATGCACCAGGGGCACGGGCCGTGGGCCCCAGCCTTCGTCGGCGGGCTGAAACTGGGCCGCTGTGCCAATGGCAAAGGTCGGGATGATGTCCAGGCTGAAAGCGGTGGCATGGTCGTTGTAAACCAAGAACACCACGTCGGGCGGGTTGTCCTGGAGCCACTGCTTGGAATACTCGTAACCCTTGAACACCGGCTGCCAATACGGCTCGGCGGTTTTGCCCAGGTCCAGCGCGGCGCCAATGGCTGGCACATGCGAGGTGTAAACGGAAGCGGAGATGTGTGCCATGGTCAAACCTTTGCAATTTGGCCAGCGCGGCCTTGGGGTTGTCGGTGGGCTTGGGCGTCGCCGTCTTCGCCGACCACGCGGTTGCCGTTGGCGGAGCGCCCACCAGCGACCATCATGTTGCGGTATTCCTCTTCGGTCATGCCCGTCATGCTGCCCGCCATTTGCTGAAAGCTTTTGCCATCGGTGGCCCCAATTTTGGCGAGGAAGTAAATATTGCCGCCGGTGCGGATGCACCAGTTGAGGTCACGTGCCATCACCGCATCTTTTTGCTCTTCGGTCATGTCCCACTCATCCAGATAGGCACGCTCATTGGCCTTGAAGCGCTCGCGGTTGTCGGCCTTCATCAAGGACATGCAAAACTGGTTCAACCAGTAGCCACGGCGCGATTGCTCCGCGTCAAAAATGGTGGTGCCTGGGACGTCCAGGTAGGGTTTGTCCAATGCCATGGTTCAGCCTTTCCAAAGTTCGGGCCAATAAAGCCGGGTGGGGTTATCAACCAATAAGCGGCGCTGCAAATCAGCGGTGGTCGCAATGTGGGGAATGAAATCCACCAACAAGCCGTCATCGGGCATGTGGTCTTTCAAGTTGGGGTGCGGCCAATCGGTGCCCCAGAGCACGCGATCGGGAAAGGTCTCGACCACGTGGCGGGCAAAGGGCACGACATCGCGGTAGGCGTTGCGCTCACCTTGCAGCGCTGCTGGACCTGCCAGCGACAAGCGCTCGGGGCAAGTGACCTTGCTCCACACGTTTTCGTGCTCGCGCATGAACTTCATGAACAACGCAAATTCGGGGCCATCGACGGGCTGGTTCACATTTGGGCGGCCCATGTGGTCGACCACCACGGTGGTGGGCAGCGCGGTGAAAAAGTCCCACAGTTCGGGCAAGTCCACGGCCTCGAAATAAATCACCACATGCCAGCCCCAGGCTTTGATGCGGGTGGCAATTTCCAACAGCTCGTCTTTGGGCGTGAAATCCACCAAACGTTTGACAAAGTTAAAGCGCACTCCGCGCACTCCGGCGTCGTGCATGGCCTGCAACTCGGCATCGGTGACGCTGCGTTTGACCGTGGCCACGCCACGTGCCTTGCCACCCGAATTCAGCAAGGCGTCGACCATGGCGCGGTTGTCAGCGCCGTGGCAGGTGGCTTGCACCACCACGTTTTTGGCAAAACCCAAGTGGTCGCGCAGCGCATACAACTGGTGCTTGGACGCGTCGCATGGCGTGTACTTGCGCTCAGGCGCATAGGGAAACTCAGCACCTGGGCCAAACACGTGGCAGTGGGCATCGACCGCACCAGCGGGCAATACAAACTGGGGTTGGCTGGGGCCGGTGTACCAATCGAGCCAACCGGGTGTTTTTTCAAATTGCATGGTTCTTGTCCTTGGGTTCGGGCGGGTCTTCCTCAGGGCGCGTCAGCCAGTGGGTGACCTGCTTGTCGAAGACCTCGCCATGGCCAGCGCACGGCTCGCCAGCGAGGCCTTCCATGGCGCATCAGTCAACGTAGACCAAACCGGCCTTCTCCAGTGGCGCACGCATGTTGTACATGTCCAAGCCCAACTCACCGGCCGCCAGTTTGGTGCGCTTGTCACCCTCGTTGGCCTCGCGGGCTGCAGCGGCATCGGCTGCTTGCGCCGCAAACTCAGCGGGCACCACCACCACGCCGTCATCGTCGGCGACGATGGCGTCCCCGGGGTTGACCAGGGCACCCGCACAGACCACGGGGAAGTTGACATGGCCCAAAGTGGACTTGACCGTGCCCTTGGCACTGATGCATTTGCTCCACACCGGAAAACCCATGGCGGTCAGCTCGGACACATCGCGCACACCGGCGTCGATGACAAATCCATGCGCCCCACGCGCTTTGAAGGAGGTGGCAATCAGGTCGCCAAAGTAGCCATCGGTACACGGTGCGCTGATGGCCGCGACCACGATGTCACCGGGTTGCACCTGCTCACAGGCCACGTGCAGCATCCAGTTGTCCCCCGGGTGCAGCAACACGGTGATCGCCGTGCCGGCAACCCGGGCACCGGGGTACACCGGGCGCATGTAGGTGTGCATCATGCCCACCCGACCCATGGCCTCGTGCACGGTGGCCACACCGTATTTGGCCAGGCGTTCCACCGCCGATTTGTCGGCACGCTGGATGTTGCGTTTGACTTTGCCCATGTTGTTCATGTCAGTGACCTTTCTGTTTTAACAAACTGTCCAAGCGGGGGAACACGCGGCGCACATTGCCCTCGTAAATGGCGTGCCGATCGGCATCGCTCAAAATTTTGCTGGCCTGGATGTAGCGCTTGGTGTCATCGAAATAATGCCCAGTTTGCGGGTCGATGCCGCGCACCGCACCAATCATCTCGGAGGCGAACAACACGTTTTTCACGGGGATCACGGTGTTGAGCAAATCGATGCCGGGCTGGTGGTAGACGCAGGTGTCAAAGAAAATGTTGTTGAGCAAATGCTCTTCGAGCAAAGGCTTTTTCAGCTCTTGCGCCAAACCGCGAAAACGGCCCCAGTGGTAGGGCACCGCGCCGCCGCCATGGGGGATCAAAAACTTCAGCGTCGGAAAGTCTTTGAACAAATCGCTGTTGAGGCACTGCATGAAGGCCGTGGTGTCGGCGTTCAAATAATGCGCACCCGTGGTGTGAAAGCAGGCATTGCAGCTGGTGGACACATGGATCATGGCCGGCAGGTTGTGCTCGACCATTTTTTCGTAAATAGGGTACCAGTGGCGGTCGTTCAAAGGCGGGCTGGTCCAATGGCCGCCCGACGGATCGGGGTTCAAATTGATGCCCACCGCACCGTATTCTTTGACGCAGCGCTCCAGTTCGGGGATGCAGGTGGCCGGGTCCACGCCCGGCGACTGGGGCAGCATGGCCACGGGCACAAAGTTGTCGGGGAAGAGCTTGGACACCCGAAAGCACAGCTCGTTGCAAATCGCCGCCCAGGTGCTGGACACCTGAAAGTCACCAATGTGGTGGGCCATGAACGAAGCGCGGGGCGAAAACAAGGTGATGTCGCTGCCGCGCTCTTTCATCAGCTTGAGTTGGTTGGTCTCGATGCTGTGGCGCAGGTCGTCGTCGCTGATTTTCAAATCAGACGCTTTGGGCATCTTGGCCGGGTCTTGGATGCCTGCGATTTGCTGGTTGCGCCAATCGTCCAGCGCTTTGGGCGCGGTCGTGTAATGGCCGTGGCAGTCGATGATGAGAGACATGGTTTTCCTCAGTGATGGAACAAAAAATAAAAATTCAAAGCCAGTGCATGCCGTGCCGGCGCTTGATGGTCTCCACCTCGGCACTGGCCAAAAAATCCATCCACGCGCGCACCGCTGGCGCGCGCTGGGCATCGGCTGCGGCGGCCAGGCCCATGCCGGTGGAAAACACGCTGATGTAGGCCACATCAGGGGACAGCTCACCGAGCAAGGTGATGCCCGGCAGCGACATCAATTCGCTGAGCTGCTGAAAGCCCAGGCTGGCCTCGCCCCGGGCCAACAAGGCCCCCACAGGCACGCCGGGCGGGGCTTGCAACAAACGCCCTTGCATGGCCGCGGTGATGCCCCATTGGTCAAATAATTTCTCCAAATACACGCCGCTGGGGCCGGTGGAGAAAGCCACTTTGGTCGCCGCCAGCACTGCCGCCTTGAGCGCTGCCGCGCTGCCAATATCTGGGCGTGGCGCACCTTGGGGCACGGCCACGGCCACGGGCGAACGCACCCAGTCCACCCGCGAGCCCGCCAACACCTGACCAGAGGCGATCAAGCGGTCGATGGCGTCGTTGGCCAAGATCACCGCATCGAACTCCTCACCGGCTTGAACGCGGCGTGCCGCGTCCACACCACCCACGGCCTCCACTTGCCAGAGCACACCGGTTTGTGCTTGGTAGGTCTGGGTCAAATCAGCCAGCACGGCTTGGGTGGCTTTGGATGAAATGGCCTTGAAGGCGTGGGTGTGGGTGGCTTGGGACATGGGTGCATTGTGAAGCCTTGCAGACCCAAGCGTGGTGCCAAGGGACCACTACCTGATATTCAATAAATGCATATCGGATAATTGGTTATAGCCAAAACATTGACATGGACCTCAAACAACTCCAATCCTTCGTGGCTGTTGCCGAGCATGCCAGCTTCACCCGGGCCGCCCATGTGCTGGGTTTGGCCCAGCCCGCCCTGAGCCGCCACATCCGCAGCTTGGAAGTGGAGTTGCGCCAAACCCTGTTGCTGCGCAACGGGCGTGGAGCCACCACCACCGATGCCGGCAAATTGCTGCTGGAGCATGCCCGCGGCATCTTGCACCAGGTCGCGCGCGCCCATGAGGACCTGGACCAACTGCGCGGCGGCATGAGTGGCCGCGTGGCCCTGGGCCTGCCGCCCAGCGTGGCCCGGGTGCTCACTGTGCCCCTGACCCGTGCCTTTCGCGCCGAATTGCCCCATGCGCAACTGAGCATCCGCGAAGGGCTTTCTGCGGATTTGGCCGAGAGCTTGCTCAATGGGCGCTTGGACATTGCGGTGCTCTACAACGCCCAAACCACGACTGGCTTGCAACACCAAGCCCTGATTGAAGAAGAGTTGGTTCTGGTGCAGGCGCGGCCACCGGGCTTGGCCGAAGAACCCCCACCCCCGCCCATGGCCTTGCGCGAGGTGGCCGACTTGGCCCTGGTCACACCCAGCCGACCCAATGCCATCCGCATGCACCTCGAGGCCGAATTGGCCCGCATCGACTGTCGACCGCAGGTGGTGCTGGAGGTGGATGGGGTGGCGGCCATCTTGGACCTGGTGGCCGACGGCGTGGGCAGCGCTTTGCTCAGCCGCCAGGCGGTGGCCCGCTCGACCAAGCCCTCGGCTTACCGCTTGCGCCAAATTGGCACGCCGCCCTTGACCATCGCTTTGTCGCTGGTGAGCAGCGACAAGCGGGCCACCACCCCCACCCAGCAGCACACTGCCGCCTTGGTCGGCCACATGGTGCGCGCTCATTTGGGCCGGTCATGAGGCCTGCATGGGCGACCCAGTCAAGTTTGTCTGATATATAGAGGCCGATTTGATGTATGCTTTTGCAAGTTTTAAAAAATTCAAAATCAAAACCGCCAGCGGAGAACGTCATCAACCACTACCTCAATTTTGTCAATTTGGTCCGCGCTTTGGCCGACAATCAAACCATTCCCGACCTGGATGCCAGCACCAAGCAATTGCTCGATGAGATTGCACTGTTCCAGCACCGAGAAAAAGACATGACAGTGACCGAGTTGATGAATTTGGCCCACATCGCCTCCCCGGCCACCTTGCACCGCAAGTTCACCCAACTGCTCAACCTGGGTTTGGTGGACGCGGTGTTCAAAGACCGCAACCGGCGCACCAAATATGTGGTGCTGACCTCGAATGGACAGGCCTACTTCAAGGCCATTGAGCGGGCTTTCGAGCAAGCCCTGAAAGCCGCTTGATCAGGCATTGACCGCTTTTCGCTCGGTAACCCATTCAACTTGAGGCTCTTTGAGAGTCGTGTCCTGGGTCACATCAGACCCATGGCGCCAGGCGGCCACAGCGCCAATACAGCCCCCGCCAAGGCCAGTGAAGGGCCCAAAGGGATGTGCTGGTCTTTTTGATACGTTCCCCGCCACATCAACAGCGCGGCCAACACCAAACCCAGCAGCGAAGCCCCCAGCACCAACCACGGCAACACCTGCCAACCCAGCCAAGCGCCCAAAGCGGCAAGCAACTTGAAGTCGCCGCCGCCCAAGCCGTGCTTGCCAGTGAGGCGCAAAAACACCTGGTACACCACCCACAAACTGAGGTAACCCGCCACCGCCCCCCACAGCGCATCGGTCAAGGACACACCGATCCAGCCCAAGCTGGCGGCGATCAAGCCTGCCCACATCAAAGGCAAGGTCAAGGCGTCGGGCAACAGCATGGTGTCGGCATCCATCAGCGCCAAAGCCAGCAAGGTGGTGAAAAAGCCAGCCCAGGCCAGCGCGGTGAGGCTGGCACCCCAATGCCAAGCGCACAGGCCCCAGACCAATCCCACCGCCAACTCCACCAGGGGGTAACGCACAGAAATGGGGGTGGCACAGTGGGCGCATCGACCACGCAAGCACAGATAACTGAGCACCGGCACCAAGTCGCGCCAGCGCAAAGGCGTTTGGCAATGCGGGCAATGCGAGCGCGGTGTGGACAGGTTGAACACCGCCTCGCCCATGGGGTCCACAGCGTTGCTGGCCTTGAGCCATTCGCGCTCGAGCATGCGCGGCAAGCGCCACACCACCACATTGAGAAAACTTCCCAATTGCAAGCCCACCAAGGCCGCTGCCAAGATGCTGAACGCTGGCTCGATGGGCATGGGCTGAGGCAGCGCGGTTCAGGAACGCGACTTGTTGGTTTGCAGGGCGATCAGTCTGTCCGCATAGTCTTGCCAAACCGGCTTGGCGGGCATGTCTTTGAACACGCCTTGCGCGGCCAAACCCGCCACCCAATCTTGTTTGGTGGCAATCGCCGCCGCCATGGTGGGTGCCACCCCGGTTTCTTGCACGGTGACGGCCGACTCGCGCATTTCTTCCGCGCGGCGTTTGCCATGCTGAACCACTCGGCTGAAAAAGTAAGCGCCTTGTTTCTCCCAGTCGATGGTCGGAAAGGTCTCGGCCATGGTGGCCAGCATTTGTGATTCCACCCCATGCTGGCGCGCTGTCGTGTAGCTCTCGACCACCAAGGCCTCCAAGCCCTTGATCATGATGCTGCGGCACATCTTGATGGCGCTGGCCACGCCCACGGTGTCAGCGGCGATTTGGGCATCACAGCCCCAGGCGAGCAAATGGGGCAACAGGTCTTGGGCATGTGCCCCCCCGAGCAACATAGGGGTGCGGATGCCGTGCGGTGGCACCGAAGTCATGACACCAGCCTCGACATAGCGCCCACCCGCCGCATTGATCAAATCGCTGCACTGCTGCTTGGTGTGCGGAGAGGCCGAATTCAGATCCAGAAAAAAAGCACCGGGGCGGATGTGCGGCGCCACGGCTTGGGCCACCGCCAAGGCATTGGAAGCGGTGACTGCCGACACCACCAAGTCCACTTGCTGCGCCAGCTCCTCAGCAGAGGTACAGGGATGCACCCCATTGTTCTGGGCATGCTCCAGCATGACCGGGCCGCGTGCGGGGTCGACAAAGCCCAGGTCCCAGGTGCCGGTCCACGCCACATGGGGCTGAAAACCCAAAGCAAAGGTTTTGCCCACCTCGCCGTAACCCACCACCCCCCAACGCGCGATGCCCATGGTCAGCCCTTTGTGGCGGTCATTGTTTTTCGATTTTGGCGCGGGCAATCACCTCGGCCCAGCGGCGGATATCGGCATTCAAAATATCAGCCGCACCCTCGGGCGTGCTGCCTTGGGCAATCACATTCAGGTCGCTCAAGCGTTTTTTCACATCGGGGGCATTGAGGATGGTTTGGATTTCCCGGTTCAGTTTGAGCACCACATCGCGCGGTGTCTTGGCCGGCACGGCCAGACCGTTCCAAGAAGCCACATTGAAGTTGGCCAATGCGCCCCCGGTTTCACGCAAAACCGGCACCTCGGGCAAGCCTGGGAAGCGCTTGTCACCCATCAAAGCCAGTGGGCGCAAGGCCTTGGACTGCACCTGGGGCATGATCGGGCCCAAGATGTCCACCATGGCATCGATCTCCCCTCCGCGCAAGGCATTGATCACCGGCGGTGTGCCATTGAAGGGCACGATTTGTATCGATAAACCTGCGGTGCTGGCAAACAATTCGGCCGCCAAATTCTGCGTGGTGCCAATTTGCGGCGTGCCCACATTGAGCTTGCCAGGGTTGGCGCGGGCATAGGCCAGCAAATCGGCAATGGTTTTGAAGCGCCCCGTCTCGGACACCGCCAACACCAGGTCAAAACTGGCCAGTTTGGTCACCGGCGTAAAGTCTTTCACCGTGTCAAACGGCAAAGCCTTGAACAAAGACGCGCTCACTGCCGTGCCGCTGGAGATCAGCAGCAAGGTGTGGCCATCGGCATCAGCGCGGGCCACTTGCTCGCCAGCCACCACGCCGCCGGCGCTGGGTTTGTTTTCAACCACCACCGATTGGCCCAAAGCTTCGCTGAGCTTTTGCCCCACGGTGCGCGCCGTGATGTCAGCCGCGCCCCCAGCGGCATTGGGCACCACAATTTTGATGGCTTTGGTGGGGAAATTTTGCGCCCAAGCACCTGCAGCCACCGCCACAGAACATATCGCAATGCACAGGTTTTTGACCCAGTGACGACCCAAGGGGAAAGCAGTGAACATGAGCAACTCCAAATATCAACCGCACCAGAAAGTCCGGCGCACCAGCAGTGGGCGTGAACTATAACGCGAGCGACTTTGCAGCGAAGGTGACCAGCCCATATCGTCTAACATCTCGCACCTAACCACGGAGTAAGCCCCATGTCTTTGCCTTTTTTGCCCGCCCGTTATGACCACGTTGGCAGCTTTTTGCGCCCCGAATATCTGTTGCAAGCCCGCGCCCAAAAGGCCAAAGGCGAGATCAATGCCGAGCAGTTGCGCGCGGTCGAAGACAAGGCCATCACCGAGATCGTGCGCTTTCAAGAGAGCGTGGGCCTCAAAGCCATCACCGACGGCGAGTTTCGCCGCACCTACTTTCACATCGACTTTTT
>JBEDFU010000023.1:0-3284 GCA_041174965.1 Pseudomonadota bacterium
CCCAAAAACCCGCCCACAAGCCCAGGCTCACGCCCAGCAACACCGACAAGGCCACCGAGCTCAAACCCACCAGCAAGGAGATGCGCGCCCCAAACATCAGGGCCGACAAAATGTCGCGCCCCTGGTCGTCGGTGCCCAGCCAGTATTTGGGCTTGCCTTGTTCGCTCCATGCCGGGGGCAGGCGCGAATCGGCCAGCTCCAAGGTGGCTAAATCAAACGGGTTGTGGGGTGCGATCCAAGGGGCCAACACCGCCGCCAGCACACACACCAAGGCCAACAGCGCCGCCACCACCGCTGTGGGCGAGTGGCGAAAGCTGTGCACCAGGTCGCTGTCCCACCAGCGCGCCCAGGCGCTGGGGCTGGCTTGGCTCATGGCGGCAAGGCGTGGGGCTTAGGGTTTGACGACGATGTACTTCCAGGGCATGCCGTTGTCGGGCAACTGCACCACTTGGATGTTTTTCTTGGCCGCCCAGTTCAGCGCTTGCTGGTGCAGGGGCAGGTGGCCAATGTCGTCTTGGTGGATCTTCATCGCGTCGCGGATCAAGGCGTTGCGCTTTTTGGTGTCGGTCTCTGAGGCCACTTGCTGGGTCAGCTCGTCCACCTTGGGGTTGCTGTAAGCACCGAGGTTGAACTGGCCGCGACCACCGTCACCGGGCGAGGACAAGATGGGGTAGAGCACGTTGTGCGCGTCCACCGTGCTGGCGGTCCAGCCCAGCATGTAAAAGCTGGTGTTGCGGCTCAAAATTTTGGGAAAGTAAGAGCCCTTGGTTTCGGCCTCGAGGTTGATCTTCACCCCCACCCGCGCCAAATTGGCGGCCACGGCTTGGCAGATTTCGGCGTCGTTCACATAACGGTCGTTGGGGCAATTCATCTTGACCTCAAAGCCATTGGGGTAGCCAGCTTCGGTCAACAACTTTTTGGACGCCTCGGGGTCGTAGGGCAGGCGCTTGGCCAGGTCAGCGGCGTAGCCATTGATTTGTGAGGTCAGCATCAAAGCCGTGGGGGTGGCCGCGCCACGCATCACCCGACTTTTGATGGTTTCGATGTCGATGGCCTGGTAAAAAGCTTGGCGCACGCGCTTGTCTTTGAATGGATTTTTACCCTTCACATTGCTGTAGAGCAACTCGTCACGCGCTTGGTCCATGCCCAAAAAAATCACCCGCAACTCGGGGCCTTGCAACACATTGAGCTTGGGGTTGGCCTTGATGCGTTCCACGTCTTGCACCGGCACCGGCTCCATCACATCGACCTCGCCCGACAGCATGGCGGCCACGCGGGTGGCGTCGTTGCCAATCGGGGTGAAGATCACTTCGTCCACATTGCTGGGGATCTTGCCCCAATAGCTGCCGTTGCGGGTGAACGCGGTGCGCACACCGGGTTGGCGCTCGCGCAGGCGAAACGGGCCGGTGCCATTGGCGCGGAAAGAGGCGGCGTTTTCAATGCCCTTGCGCCGGTCCACCGGCTTGGTGGCTTGGTTTTCCTCGCACCACTTTTTGCTCATGATGTTCCAGTGGGTGATCATCTCGGGCAGGATGGGGAAGGGCTGGTTGGTGATGATGTCGATGCTGTGGTCGCTGAGTTTTTTGATCTCTTTGATCTGACCCACATAGGTTTTCATGTCCGAGCCGTCGCCCTTGGCGCGCTCGTAGCTGAAGATCACATCGTCAGCGGTGAACGGTGTGCCGTCATGAAAGGTCACGCCCTTGCGCAGCTCAAAGCGCCAGACGGTGGGCGCGGTTTGCTTCCAGCTGGTGGCCAGCATGGGCGTGAGTTTGAATTTGTCATCGCGCCAAATCAGCGGCTCGTAAACGTTTTCCACCACGGTGATTTGCAGCGACTCGTTGAGCGAATGCGGGTCCATGGAGAGCGCGTCGCCTTGGTTGGCAATGCGCAGCGTCACAGCGGCGGCGGGCAAGGCCAAGGCCAGGGTCCAACCAGCGGCCAAGGCGCCCAAGCGCCAAACAGGGGAGTGGGTTTTGTGGTTCATGGTGTTCTCCTAGAGGGGTGTGATGTTACAGGGCGAAGTCTCAATTTGAGAACGATGAATACCCGGGTTTTCAAGGGTTGCGCTGGCTGGGTCTGTCCATGGTGCGGTTCAAAACCAAGGGGTCAAGGCGTGCTGGGGCTTGGTGGCAAGGCGTTCACAGCGGCAAAGCCGCCTCGATCAGGCTGGCGTGCAAGGCCGCGCCCAGGGGCAAGATGGCGTCGTTGAAGTCGTAGCGGCTGTTGTGCAGCGGGTGGCTCAGGCCCAGTGCGGGCTGGCCTTGGCCAATGCGCATATAAGCCCCGGGCTTGGCTTGGAGCATGAAGGCGAAGTCTTCGCCGCCCATGCTGGGCGTCATGTGGCGCACCACGTGTTCTTCGCCGACCAAGCGCGCGGCCACATCGGCAGCAAAGTGGGCCTCGGGCACGGTGTTGACGGTGGCGGGGTAAACGCGTTCGTAATGCACTTTGGCCGTGGCCCCAAAGCCTTGGGCAATGCCTTGGCACAAATGGGTCAAGCGGTTCTCAATGTGGGCTTGCACGCTGGTGCTGTAAGTGCGCACCGTGCCCACCAGGGTGACCTCGCCGGGGATCACGCTCATGGCACCGGGGTGGCCGCCTTGCATCGAGCAAATGCTCAGCACCGCTTGGTCCATGGCCGAAAGATTGCGCGCCACGATGCTTTGCGCGGCGGTGATGATGTGCCCGGCCACCAACACCGGGTCCACGGTTTGGTGCGGGCGGGCGCCATGCCCGCCTTGGCCGGTGATGGTGATCTCCACCCGGTCCACCGCCGCTTGCATCGGGCCGGGGGTGATGCCAATCACGCCCAACGGGACATCGGGGGCGTTGTGTTGGGCATACACCTGCGCACAGGGGAAGCGGTCGAACAAGCCGTCTTCGATCATCGCGCGGGCACCGGCGTAGCCCTCTTCACCGGGCTGAAAAATCAAACAAGCGGTGCCGCGAAATTGCCGCGTCTCCACCAAATAGCGCGCCGCGCCGATCAGCATGGCGGTGTGCCCGTCGTGCCCGCAAGCGTGCATCAAGCCGGGTGAGGCCGACTTCCAGGCCACGTCGTTGTGCTCGTGCAATGGCAGCGCATCCATGTCGGCGCGCAGGCCGATCATGCGCGGGGCGCAGACACCTTCTGCGCCTGCTGTGGATCGGGCCACTGAGACCGCTGCCTTGCCCGCTGCCGCGCCTGCTTTCGTGCCCGCTGCAGAGCTTGCCGAGCCTGTGCTCGCTGGATGAGCCGCCGCACTTGTCGAATGGGGCTGGCCGTGGATCAGCGCCACCAC
>JBEDFU010000024.1:0-11846 GCA_041174965.1 Pseudomonadota bacterium
AGATCTACACGATAGTGGTCGTCGGCAGCGTCAGATGTGTATAAGAGACAGGCCAAACACACGCCGCTTGGCCGCTGCCACATAGGCGTTGCCCGGGCCGGTGATTTTGTCCACCCGCGGCACGGTGGCCGTGCCGTAAGCGAGTGCGGCCACCGCTTGTGCGCCACCGATGGTGAACGCGCGGGTGACACCCGCCACGAAAGCCGCAGCCAAAACTAAGGGGTTTTTCTCTCCCTTGGGTGTGGGCACGACCATGATGATGTCTTGCACACCCGCCACGTGAGCGGGGATGGCGTTCATCAACACGCTGGATGGGTAAGCCGCTTTGCCGCCGGGCACATAAATGCCCACGCGGTCCAAGGGCGTGACTTTTTGACCCAGCAGGGTGCCGTCGGCGTCGCGGTATTGCCAGCTCTCGCCCGAGGCTTTTTTCTGCGCCTCGTGGTAAGAGCGCACCCGCGCGGCAGCGTCTTGCAAAGCTTGTTGCTGCACTTGGGGCAAGCCCTCGAAGGCGGCTTTCAATTCGGTTTGGGTCAACTCCAGCGCCGTCGTGCTGTCGGCCTGCAAGCCGTCAAAACGTGCGGTGTATTCGAGCACCGCCGCGTCGCCACGGGCTTTCACATCGGTCAAGATGTCGGCCACACGCTGCTCGATGGCCGCATCGGTGTCGGCCGACCAATGCAAGCGTTGTTGAAACAAGGTTTCAAAGTCGGCTTGGGCGGTGGACAGGCGAAGCGGGCGGGCGTTCATGGTCAGGCGTTGAAAGTCACAAGGTCAGGGGCACAGCGTTGGAAAAAGAGAGGACTGGTCGTCTGGGTGAAAAAGTCACACCGGGCGCGCAGCCACCGCTTGGCTAAACGCGTCAATCAAAGGGCGCATGCTGGCCATTTTGAGTTTGAGGGAAGCTTGGTTGACCACCAAGCGCGAGCTGATGTCCATGATGTGCTCAACCTCCACCAATTGATTGGCCTTGAGGGTGCTGCCGGTGGAGACCAAATCGACAATCGCATCGGCCAACCCCGTCAGCGGCGCCAACTCCATGCTGCCATAGAGTTTGATGAGGTCAACGTGCACGCCTTTTTGAGCGAAAAACTGGCGCGCTATGGCGGTGTATTTGGTGGCAACACGCAAGCGTGAACCTTGCTTGACCGCATGGGCGTAATCAAAGCCCTGGCGCACAGCCACGCTCATGCGGCAGCGCGCAATTTGCAAATCCAGGGGCTGGTACATGCCCTCGCCACCGTGCTCGATCAAAGTGTCCAAGCCCACCACGCCCATGTCGGCGCCACCGTAACTGACGTAGGTCGGCACATCGGTGGCACGCACCAGCACCACCCGCACATGGGCTTGGTTGGTGGCCAAGATGAGTTTGCGCGAGGTGTCTGGGTCTTCCAACACCTGGATGCCAGCGGCCTGCAAAAAGGGCATGGTTTCTTCAAAGATGCGGCCTTTGGGCAAGGCAAGGGTGACGGTCATTGGATTCTTTCAATGTCTGCGCCCAAGGTGCGCAGTTTGTCTTCCATGCGGTCGTAGCCGCGGTCCAGATGGTAAATGCGATCGACCACGGTTTCGCCATCGGCCACCAAGCCTGCGATCACCAAGCTGGCCGAGGCGCGCAAATCGGTGGCCATCACTGTCGCACCGGACAACTGGGCCACCCCTTCAACCAAGGCGACCTTCCCTTCGATTTGGATGTGTGCACCCAAGCGCACCAACTCGTTGACGTGCATGAAGCGGTTTTCGAAAATGGTTTCGGTCACCTTGCTGGCCCCTCGGGCCACGGCATTGAGCGTCATGAACTGCGCTTGCATGTCGGTGGGAAAGCCCGGGTATTCGGTGGTGCGAAAGTGTTGCGCTTTCAGGTTTTGATGGGCAGGGGCTGTGGCGCGCACACGCAAGCCGCCGGGCACGTCCTCAATGACCACACCTGCGTCGCGCAGTTTGTCGATCACCGCTTCCAGGTGGTCGCCGCGCGCATGGTGCAGCAACACATCGCCACCAGCAGCGGCCACGGCGCACAAAAAAGTACCCGCCTCGATCCGGTCTGCCACCACGCTGTGGGTGGCGCCGTGCAACTGGTCCACGCCTTGGATGTGGATTCGGCTGGTGCCGTGGCCCTCGATCTTGGCGCCCATGGCGATGAGCAACTCGGCCAAGTCAGGAATTTCGGGTTCTTGAGCGGCGTTTTCCAGCACCGTTTCACCCTCGGCCAAACACGCGGCCATGAGGAAGTTCTCGGTGCCCGTCACCGTGACCATGTCGGTCGCGATCCGCGCCCCGCGCAAACGCGTGCGCCCGGGGGGCAACTTGGCCAACATATAGCCGTGTTCGACATCGATCACCGCGCCCATGGCTTGCAAACCCTTGATGTGCTGATCCACAGGCCGCGAGCCAATGGCGCACCCTCCGGGCAGCGACACCTTGGCGTGACCGCAGCGGGCCATCAAAGGGCCCAGGGCCAGCACCGATGCACGCATGGTTTTGACCAAGTCGTAAGGAGCCTGGGGATTGTTCAAGTCGGCGGCATTCAAGGTGACTGAGCCGTCCTCGCAACGCTCGGCGCTCACCCCCATGTTGCGGATCAAGCGCAGCATGGTGGCCACATCTTGCAAACGCGGGACGTTGTGCAAGGTCAGGGGTTGGGCCGTCAACAAGGCGGCACACAGTTCGGGCAGGGCGGCGTTTTTGGCCCCGGAAATGGGGATTTCGCCATGCAAGGATTGGCCGCCTCGGATGCGTAATTTGTCCATTTGGGTGAGGTATCAGTTGTGAATCAGACCTGCTGGGCCCATTCACTGGGGGTGTAGGTTTTCATGGACAAGGCGTGGACCTCATCGGTGTGCATTTTTTGGCCCAAGGTGGCGTACACCTTTTGATGGCGCTGGATCAAGCGCAAGCCTTCGAATTGGGTGGACACGATGGTGGCGTACCAATGGCGGCCATCGCCCTCCACGCTCAGGTGTTGGCAAGGCAGTTGCTCGGCGATGAGCGTTTCGAGTTGGTCGGCAGTCATGGGCTTTATCCGCGAATTTTGAAACCGATGCGCAAGAGGTGCAAGGCCGTGGCACTGATCAACACCGTGCAACTGCCCACCACAGCCAAGCTGAGCCAAGGTGAGACATCGCTGGCACCAAAAAAGCCGTAGCGAAAGCCATCGATCATGTAAAAGAAAGGGTTGAAATGGCTGAGCGTTTGCCAAAACGGGGGCAGCGAGTGAATGGAATAAAACACGCCACTCAAAAACGTCATGGGCATGATGATGAAGTTTTGAAAAGCGGCCATTTGGTCAAACTTCTCGGCCCACAAACCAGCGATCACGCCCATGGAGCCCAGCATGGTGGCCCCCATGATGGCAAACAACACAATCCACTGAGGCGCCACAAAGCTCAGGGGCGTGAACCAACCCGTGACCACAAACACACCCAGGCCCACCGCCAAACCGCGCACCACCGAGGAGCCCACATAAGCGAAAAACCAGCTCCAGTGGTTCAAGGGCGTGAGCAGCAAAAACACCAGGTTGCCCATCATCTTGCTTTGGATCAGCGACGACGAGCTGTTGGCAAAGGCGTTTTGCAACACGCTCATCATGACCAAGCCAGGCAGCAAAAAGGCCGTGTAGGTGATTTGGTCGTACACCTTGACCCGGTCTTCCAACACGTGGCCAAAGATCAACAGGTACAGCATCGCGGTCATGACCGGAGCGGCCACTGTTTGGAAGCCGACTTTCCAAAAGCGCAAGATTTCTTTGTAAAACAGGGCTTGCCAACCGTTCATGGCGCCACCTCCAAAGCGGCGTCGCTGGGGGTCTGGGCGCCCTCGCCCATCACCTGCAAAAACACGTCTTCCAAGTCGGCTTTACGGATCTCCACATCCTCTGCCACCAAACCGGCTTGCCGCACTGCGGCCAAGTAATGTTCAATTTCTGCTGCGTTGTGGGCTGGAAACTGCACGATGCGCCCCGTGATGCGGGCGCGTTGGGCCAGCTCTGGGGGCAGTTGGGCATCAAGCTTGAAGCGCAGCACATTGCTGGAGGCCGCTTTGAGCAACTCGCTGGTGTGCGCCAGGGCCACCACACGGCCTTGCTTGAGCATGGCCAAACGGCCGCACAAGGCCTCGGCCTCTTCCAAGTAATGGGTGGTGAGCAACACGGTGTGGCCTTCGCGGTTCAAGCGGGCAATGAACTGCCACAGGGTTTGGCGCAACTCCACGTCCACCCCAGCGGTGGGCTCATCGAGCACGATGACCGGTGGCTTGTGCACCAAGGCCTGGGCCACCAGCACGCGCCGCTTCATGCCGCCCGAGAGCTGGCGCATATTGCTGTTGGCCTTGTCGCTCAAGCCCAAACAATCCAGCAACTCATCAATCCATGCGTCGTTTTTGCGGATGCCAAAGTAACCCGACTGAAACCGCAGCGCTTCGCGCACATTGAAAAAGGGGTCAAACACCAGCTCTTGGGGCACCACACCCAACAAGCGCCGAGCTTGTGCGGCCTGGGTTTGCACATCGCAGCCTTGAACTTGGGTGACTCCGGAGGTGGCACGGGTCAAACCCGCCAAGATGCTGATCAGGGTGGTTTTGCCGGCACCGTTGGGTCCGAGCAAGCCAAAGAACTCGCCTTCTTGGACCTTCAAGCTGACGCCGTCGAGGGCCTGCAAGGGACCGCGCGGGGTTTGGAATGTCTTGGATACGGCGTCGAAAGAAATGGCGGTCATGTGGATTGATTTTAAGTGCGCGGATCAGACCCGCTTGGAGCGCTCTGGGGGAAGGGTGGGGTTACCTGCGCAGCAGGTCATCAAACCAACAGAGAAACAAAATCAGAGAACGCCTCAGGCGCTTGGGCGCAACCCCAAAAAATCGGCCACGCCATAGACCTGGGCCAAGGTATGCAATCGCTCAGGCAAGCCATCGATCACCAAGGGCGTGCCCCGCTCTTGGGCCTGGCGGACACATGCGAGCAGCACGGCCAACGTGGATGAGTCAAATACCTCCACGCCGCTGGCATCGAGGTGCACGGGCGCTTGCGTTGGCCAGTGCTGCACCAATTGGCGCAGAACCCCAGGGGCTTGAGCTTGGGTCACCACGGTTGGCAGGGCGAACATGGTTACTTCTTGGCGTTGCTGCGGTTGCGCTCGGCCAGGGTATTGATCAAGCCGTCGATGCCCTTGGCATTGATCTCTTCAGCAAACTGGCTGCGATACGTGTCGATCAACCAAATGCCCATCACATTGAGGTTGTAAATTTTCCAGCCCGCGCCTTGGCCCGGTGTTTTTTCCAGGCGGTAGTCCAATTGGATGGGATCGCCTCTGCCTTTGAGCTCAGAGCGCACCAGCACTTCGGTGTCGGTGGCAGCGCCGCGCAGTGGTTTGACCGTGACGGTTTGGTCGCTGATTTGGGTCAGGGCACCCGAATAAGTGCGCACCAGCAGGGTCTTGAACTCCTCTTGCAGGCGGCTTTTTTGTTCGGGGGTGGTTTGCCGCCAGCCCGGGCCCACGGCCGCAGCGGTCATGCGCTGAAAGTTCAGGTGGGGCAAGACCCGGGCATCCACCACTGTGGCGATGTAATTCAGGTCGCCGGCCTTGATCATTTTGTCGCTTCGCACCAAGTCGATCATTTCGCTGGTGAAGCGGCGCACAAACACGTCTGGCGCTTCATCGGCAGCCCACAGCGGCGAAGTGCCCATGGATGCAGCGATGAACACCCCCAGCAGGCGGCGGCGAGAGAACATGGGGGCTGGTGTCATGGCTTGGTTGCGGGTTTGGCAGGAGGAGGCTGCCGATTATCGGGCAGCTCAGGCTCGTCCGGGGGGTCGCCGTCATAAATGTCGGAACGGCGCTTTTGCAGCCAGACTTGGCGCGTGAATGTGTATTTGTCCAAGGCGACTTCGTTGAGCATGTCGCCGGCTTGCAGATAACTGGCTCGGCGATCGAGCAAGCGCAAACCAAACACCCCACCATAGGCCCAAGGGTCGTTGATTTGGTTGATCGGGTCGCCCACGGTTATTTCGACCACTGTGCCACCCGCATCGCGCAGCGTCGATGGGCCCAACAAGGGCAAAACCAAGTAAGGGCCTGGCGGCATGCCCCAATAGCCCAAGGTTTGGCCCATGTCTTCTTTGTTGCGCTCCAGATTCATGTCGCTGGCCACATCAATCACACCGAGCAAGCCAAAAACGGTGTTGACCGCCACCCGGGCCGAGGTTTCCAAGGCCTGTTTGGGCTTGAGTTGCAAAACATTGTTCAACACCGACCAGACATCACCCAAATTGGAAAAGAAGTTTCTCACCCCGGTGCGCACCGGGTCGGGGGTGTGGGTTTTATAGGCCGTGGCCAAGGGTTTGAGCGCCGCCTCGTCCAGCGCCGTGTTGAACCGGTCGATGGATCGGTTCATGGGCTCGAAAGGGTCACTGGGACTGGCCGTGGGACCACTGGCACAAGCGGTGAACAACCCCAACACGGCGCTGGCCAAGGCCAAGCGGGTCGCCCTGCGACATGTTTCTGAGATCACGGCTTGCTGCCTTCAGGGTCTTTGCCAGAGGCGGCTTTGTCGTACAAAAATTTGCTGATGAGGTTTTCCAGCACCACGGCCGACTGGGTGCTTTGCACCGTGTCGCCCGCGGCCAGGTTTTTCTCGTCCGAGCCAGCCTCGATGCCAATGTATTGCTCACCCAACAGGCCGCTGGTGAGGATTTTCAGCGAGCTGTCTTTGGGAAACACATAGCGCGACTCCAAAGCCATGGTGACGCGGGCTTGGTAAGAGGCATCGTCAAAATCAATGCGTTCGACCCGGCCCACCACCACGCCCGCGCTTTTGACCGCTGCTTGTTTCTTCAGCCCGCCAATGTTGTCAAACTTGGCCGAGACCTTGTAGCTGGACTGAAAGCTGGCGCTGAGCAAATTGGCTGACTGCAAGGCCAAAAACAAGACGGCCGCCGCACCGAGCATGACAAACAAACCCACCCAGACGTCATTTTTAGATCGCTGCATCACACACCCTTGTCAAAGACTGAACATCAGCGCGGTCAGGACAAAATCCAAGCCCAGCACCGCCAATGAAGCCACCACCACCGTTCGGGTGGTGGCACGCGAAACCCCCTCAGGCGTGGGCTGGGCCTCGTGCCCTTGGTACAGGGCGACAAAGGTCACCGTGATGCCAAAGACCAGACTTTTCAACACCCCATTGCCCACATCTTTCCACACATCAACGCCCGACTGCATTTGGCCCCAAAAAGAGCCGGCATCGACGCCAATCATCACCACACCGACCACCCAGGCGCCCATGATGCCCACGGCGCTGAAGACCGCCGCCAACACCGGCATGGCCAAGACGCCGGCCCAAAAGCGCGGGGCCAGAATGCGTTGAATGGGGTCGACGGCCATCAAGTCCATGGCGCTCAGTTGCTCGCCCGCCTTCATCAACCCGATTTCGGCGGTGAGCGAGGTGCCGGCGCGACCGGCAAACAACAAGGCGCTGACCACGGGGCCGAGTTCGCGCACCAAACTGAGGGCCACCAACAAGCCCAGGGCAGATGAAGAACCGTAACGCTGCAAGGTGTAATAGCCCTGCAAGCCCAGTACAAAGCCCACAAACAACCCCGACACCGCAATAATGGCCAGGGAGTGGTTGCCCAAGAAATGCACCTGATCGACCACCAACCGCCAGCGGCGCAGGCTCACCCCCAACATGCCGACCAAACGCACCAGCAAGCGGGCGGCATGGCCCAGATCGGCCAATTTGCGGCGCGTCCACCACCCCCAATCGGCCGCACGGTACCAACTCATGGCTGCCCCCGGGTCTGGCGCTGTGCGCTGGTGCCGAAATCGCTGGCCACATCGGGGCCAGGGTGGTGAAAGCGCACCGGGCCGTCCGGCGCAGCGGTGACGAACTGGTGTACCAAGGGGTCGGTGCTTTGGCGCACTTGGTCGGGCGTGCCTTGGGCGGCAATGCGGCCATTGGCCAAAATGATGACCTGATCGGCAATGCGAAAGGTTTCTTCCAAGTCGTGCGAGACGATGATGCTGGTCAGGCCCAAGCTGTCATTGAGTTGGCGAATCAAGCGTGCCGCCGTGCCCAAGGAAATGGGATCCAAACCGGCAAAAGGCTCGTCGTACATGATGAGTTCTGGGTCCAGCGCCATGGCGCGGGCCAAGGCCACGCGGCGCGCCATGCCACCCGAGACTTCGCTGGGCATCAGATCGCGGGCCCCACGCAGACCCACGGCTTGCAATTTCATGAGCACCACATCGCGGATCAACGCTTCGCCCAAATCGGTATGCTCGCGCAACGGAAAGGCCACGTTGTCAAACACACTCAAGTCGGTGAACAAAGCACCAAACTGAAACAGCATGCCCATGCGCCGACGCGCCAGGTACAACGCAGGCTGCTCCAACTGGCCCACATCTTGGCCATCGAACAACATTTGTCCTGATTGGGCGCGGTATTGGCCGCTGATGAGGCGCAGCACCGTTGTTTTGCCCCCGCCGGAAGCGCCCATCAGGGCGGTGACCTTGCCCCGAGGCACCTCAAAGCTGACACCGTCCAAAATGCGCCGCTCGCCATAGCCAAAGCTCAGGTCTTGGGCCATCACAAGGGGAGAGGTGTGCATCTTGAGGGAGGTGGGTAAAGGACTGCCCTCTGCAAAATGGAGGCAGGGGGCGGATTGTAATTCCAAGGTATTCGCGCCAGCCCTGCACCTGTATCAACGCGGCAGCTCGCTCTCGCCCATCAGGAACTGATCGATGGTGCGAGCGGCTTGGCGGCCTTCGCGGATGGCCCAGACCACCAGCGACTGGCCTCGGCGCATATCACCAGCCGCAAACACCTTGGCCACATTGGTGATGTAGCCACCCTCTTCGGTGTGGGCTTTGGCGTTGCCACGGTTGTCTTTGTCCACACCAAAGGCATCGAGTACGCCGGCCACGGGGTTGGTGAAGCCCATGGCCAAGAGCACCATGTCGGCTTTGTATTCTTTTTCGGTGCCAGGGACTTCGGTGAGCTTGCCGTCTTTCATCTCCACGTGCACGGTTTTCAAGCCAGTGACTTGGCCGTTGTTGCCTATGAATTCTTTGGTGGAGATGGCAAATTCGCGCTTGAGCACGCCCTTTTCCTCACCCTCGTCGTGGCTGGAGCTGGTGCGCAATTTCAGTGGCCAATACGGCCACACCAGCGGTTTGTTTTCTTGCTCGGGGGGCTGGGGCATGACCTCGAACTGGGTCACGCTGGCGGCACCGTGGCGGGTGCTGGTGCCCACGCAGTCCGAACCGGTGTCGCCGCCGCCAATCACGATCACGTGTTTGCCGTCAGCACGCAGTTGGTCTTTGAATTTGTCACCCGCATTCACCTTGTTTTGCTGCGGCAAAAACTCCATGGCGAAATGCACGCCACTCAGTTCGCGCCCAGGCACAGGCAAGTCACGCGACTGCTCGGAGCCGCCCGTCAGCAGCACCGCGTCAAAGTCTTTTTTCAGCTGATCGGCGCTGATGGTTTCTTTGGCCCAGTTGGTGACCTTGCTGTCTTGGGGCCAGTTGCCCACCACCACGCCGGTTTTGAAAACCACGCCTTCAGCTTGCATTTGTTCCACGCGGCGGTCGATGTGGCTTTTCTCCATTTTGAAGTCGGGGATGCCATAGCGCAGCAAACCGCCCACGCGGTCATTCTTCTCGAACACCGTCACCGCATGACCCACACGCGCCAGTTGCTGCGCCGCAGCCAGTCCTGCAGGGCCCGCGCCGACCACGGCCACTTTTTTGCCTGTCTTGACTGCGGGCGGCTGGGGCTTGACCCAGCCCTCGGCCCAACCACGGTCGATGATGGCGTGCTCAATCGACTTGATGCCCACCGCGTCATCGTTCACATTCAAGGTGCACGCTGCTTCGCAAGGTGCGGGGCAGATGCGGCCAGTGAACTCGGGGAAGTTGTTGGTGCTGTGCAAAACCGTCAAGGCGTTGTGCCATTGGTTGGAGAACACCAAATCGTTGAAGTCGGGGATGATGTTGTTGACGGGACAGCCATTGTTGCAAAACGGCGTGCCGCAGTCCATGCAGCGTGCGCTTTGCGTTTTGGCTTGCTCGGGGGTCAAGCCGATGACGAACTCTTTGTAATGTTTCAAACGCTCGGGCACGGGCTTGTAGCCCTCGTCGATGCGCTCAAACTCCATGAAGCCGGTGATTTTTCCCATGACTCTTCCTCTGTAATCTCAGTATTCAAACGGGCGCGTATTTGCGCACATCAATTTCAACGCCATCGCGAATGGATTGCTCGGCAATACCCATCAATTTCACACTCACCACTTCGTCCACATAGGCTTCGCCACAGTTGGTACAAACGTGTGCCGGTACCTCTTTGAATGCCACCACCGCACCTTCCCGCTCAAGGGTGAGTGTGGTGGTGGATGGTTCAGTTTCACCATGTTTGCAAATGACACACTTCATGGTCTTTTCCTCAAAAAATCAGGTGCCCATAAATGTGGGTCGGGGCGGTAGACCGTGACAATGACTTTGACACCTGTGTCAGCCGTTGCCACCAACACATGCAGAGCTTGCTGGTCAACCATCGCAAACACCAGCTGGCTCGGATAAGGTTTGTCATCCGCATAGTCAGCCACCAATTGCGGATTGTCCAACACCGCACGCACTGCCTGAGCGCTGATGCCGCGTTGGAACATGCGCTTGAGCGCATGGGCTGAAAAAATCAATTCCATACATCAAGACTTGACCGTGGCTTTTTTGGCCTTGGCGGGTTTGTCGGCGGATGCAGCGGCCAGTTCACCCAAAGCGCGTTTGTATTCGTTGGGGAAGACCTTGACGAACTTGGTTCGGGCTTGGGCCCATTCGTCGAGCAAAGCGCGGGCGCGTTTGGAACCGGTCCAACGGTGGTGGTCTTCCAGCAGTTTTTTCAGCTGCGCCTCGTCGCTTTGGCCGCGGTGCCACAAGGCTTGCGGCACATCGGCGGCTTGGGTCTTTTCGTCCAACACTTTGTCCAAGCTGACCATGGCGGTGTTGCAGCGGGTGTTGAACTGGCCGTCTTCGTCAAACACATAGGCCACGCCGCCACTCATGCCGGCGGCAAAGTTGCGTCCCGTGCCGCCCAACACCACCACGGTGCCGCCGGTCATGTACTCACAACCATGGTCGCCGGTGCCTTCCACGACCGCGGTGGCACCCGACAAGCGCACCGCAAAACGCTCACCGGCCACGCCGCTGAAAAACGCCTCGCCGCTGGTCGCGCCATACAGCACGGTGTTGCCCACGATGATGTTGTTCGTGGACTCGCCACGGAAGTCGATGCTGGGTCGCACCACCACACGCCCACCCGACAAACCTTTGCCGGTGTAGTCGTTGGCGTCGCCAATCAAATACAAGGTGATGCCTTTGGCCAAGAAAGCGCCAAAGGATTGACCACCGGTGCCCTCCAACTGGATGCGCAAGGTGTCGTCCGGCAAGCCTTCGGGGCGCACTTGGGTCAGCGCACCCGACAACATCGCACCGACCGAGCGGTTGACGTTGCGTGCCACTTCCATGAACTGCACTTTTTCGCCCTTGTCGATGGCGGCGCGGCTTTTCTCGATCAGCACCTTGTCCAGCGCTTTGTCCAAACCGTGGTCTTGGGTGTCCACATGGAACAAGGCGGTGCCGGTGGGCACCTGCGGTTGCGCGAGCAAGCGGGTGAAGTCCAAACCACGCGCTTTCCAATGCTCGACGCCTTTTTTCATGTCCAGCAAATCGCTACGGCCAATCAGGTCGTCGAACTTGGCAATGCCCAGTTGCGCCATGATGTGGCGCACTTCTTCGGCGACAAAGAAGAAATAGTTCACCACATGCTCGGGCTTGCCAGAGAACTTTTGGCGCAGC
>JBEDFU010000025.1:0-9367 GCA_041174965.1 Pseudomonadota bacterium
GGTTCAACGGAATCGGTCATGGAGGCATTCGACCCTGGATGGGCCGCTCAAATAAAAATAAGAAAAGTTCAAATGGTGTTCAGATGCGCATGGGCATCACAACGTATTTAAATTGGTTGTCTTCTGGTATGGTGATCAGGGCCGAGCTGTTGCTGTCGGTCACTTCGATCTTGACCATTTCTTGGTCCATATTGGTCAAGGCATCGATCAGATAGCTGATGTTGAAACCAATTTCAACGGTATCGCCGTCGTAGTCAATTTCAATTTCGTCGGTGGCTTCTTCTTGTTCGGTGTTGTTGCACACCACCCGCAAAGCGCCAGGTTCCAGCGTCAAACGCACACCTTTGAACTTTTCGCTGGTCAAAATAGCCGTGCGTTGCAAGCTGGCCAGCAAAGGCGCACGCCCCAGCACCACGGCGTTTTTGTGGCCCTTGGGGATGACGCGGTTGTAGTCAGGGAATTTGCCCTCCACCAATTTGGTGACAAATTCCATGTGATCAAAGCGGAACCGCGCTTGGTTATTGGCAAATTGCAACTCCAAGGAACCTTCTTTGTCGCTGAGCAAACGCTGCAACTCCAACACCGTTTTGCGCGGCAAGATCACCTCTTGGCGCGGCACTTCGTTGTCCAGGGTGGATGAGGCAAAGGCCAAGCGATGGCCATCGGTGGCCACCAAGCTCAGTTGTTTGCCATCGGCCACAAACAAAATGCCGTTGAGGTAGTAGCGGATGTCGTGCACCGCCATGGCAAACGACACCTGTTGCAGCAATTCTTTCAAGGTGCGCTGAGGCAGGCTAAACGCTGGCCCAAACTGCGCCGACTCTTGTACCAAGGGGAAATCTTCTGCCGCCATGGTTTGCAAGCTGAAGCGGCTTTTGCCGCCTTTGAAGAGCAGTTTGTTTTGGTTCGACTCCAACACCACCGTTTGATCGCTGGGCATGGAGCGCAAGATGTCGATCAATTTGCGTGCGGCCACCGTGGTGGCAAAGTCGCCCGCGTCCCCATCCAATTCCACATTCGTGCGGATTTGGATTTCCAAATCGCTGGTGGTGAATTGCAACTGTGAGCCTGTTTTACGGACCAGCACATTGCCCAAAATGGGCAGCGTTTGCCGCCGCTCCACGATGCCTGCAACCGATTGCAGTGCTGAGAGCACCTTGTCTTGAGAAGATTTGAAGACGATCATGTCAACCTCTGAATGAATTAATAAAGAATAATAGGTAGTAGTAGAGCAATGGCTTTTTTGTGGAGAAGCCTATTTTCTCTTGTTTGTTCAAGCACTTGTGTCCCTGCAAACCATGTGTGTAAGCCTGCACAGTTGAACAAGTCCAATGGGGATAACTTGTACAAAAGGCATTTGCCTGTGGACAAGTACTGGCTTATGCCAGAACCATCCACAGGGAAAAAATGCCGCAACTTGCCAAGAATGATCATTTTTCATCATCCTTTCAGGGTTTGTTCCAACACATGCAATTGTTGGTTGAGTTCATTGTCTTGATGGCGTTCACCTGAAATTTTGCGCACCGCATGCAGCACCGTGGTGTGGTCACGACCGCCAAACAACTCGCCAATTTCGGGCAGGCTTTTTTGGGTCAACTCTTTGGCCAGGTACATGGCAATTTGGCGTGGGCGGGCAATCGAGGTGGGGCGCTTCTTGGAATACATGTCCGCCACTTTGATCTTGTAATAGTCGGCCACGGTTTTTTGGATGTTTTCCACCGAAATTTGTCGGTTTTGGATCGACAACAGGTCGCGCAAGGCTTCTCGCGCCAAGGGAATGGAGATGTCTTTTTGGTTGAAGCGCGAATAAGCCAAAATTTTGCGCAGCGCGCCTTCGAGCTCGCGCACGTTGGAGCGCACGTTTTTGGCCGCGAAAAAGGCCACTTCTTCAGGCATTTCAACACCTTCGTGGCGCGCCTTGCTGATCAAAATGGCGACCCGCATTTCCAATTCAGGCGGCTCAATGGCCACGGTGAGGCCTGAATCAAAGCGCGACACCAAACGCTCGTGGATATCGGTCAAACCTTTGGGATAGGTGTCGCTGGTCATCACCAAGTGCGATTTTTTAGCCAATAAGGCCTCAAAAGCGTTGAAAAACTCTTCTTGGGTGCGCTCTTTGTTGGCAAAAAACTGAACGTCATCAATCAGCAGCAAGTCCAATGAGTGATAGCGGGTTTTGAACTCATCAAAGGTTTTGCGTTGATAGGCCTTGACCACGTCCGACACAAATTGCTCTGCATGGATGTAAAGCACCTTGGCGTCTGGGCGGTCTTGCAATAACTTGTTGCCCACGGCGTGGACCAAATGGGTTTTGCCCAAACCCACACCACCATAGATGAACAAGGGGTTGTAGAGCTGTCCCGGGATGGTGGCCACGTGCATGGCGGCGGCGCGGGCCATGCGGTTGGCCGATCCCTCCACCAGCGAGTCAAACGTCAGCGCGCTGTTGAGCCGTGTTTTGAAGCCGTTGAGGGTCTCCGCATCTGCCACCGGTTCGACCATCGAAAAGGCCTCTGTCTGCGGCAAAAAAGCGCTGGACTTGGGGGGCGCCTCTCTGGGCGAAAGCGACAACTCCAAGACAATGGGGTGGCCTTGCAGCTCCTGCAAAATGGCGCTCAGGCGTTGGGCATACTGGGTGCGCACCCAATCGAGTTTGAAACGGTTGCCGACCAAAATGGTGATTTTGGTTTGGTCCTCGGAAACCTTGGCTTGGAGTGGCTTGATCCAGGTGTTGAATTGCTGTTCCGGCAGTTCTTGGGCCAACTTTTCCACACAATCCAGCCACAGCTGTTCACCAGAACCAGAGGGGTGGGAGGAGGGGTCGAAGGAGGTCATAAAACTGTGGACAGATCAGCGATTATCCATGTAAAAAACAACGTTATTAAAAATTTATCCACAGGCCAAGGCAAACAATTGGTCAGTGACCGCGAACTTGCGCTAAATTCTTTGAAAGTCTCACAAGCCGCTGGTTTTTTTGGGATAATCATGGGTTTCCCCGATGGATCGGGGTATCTGATTGGAATGACATGAAACGCACTTACCAACCCTCCAAAACCCGCCGCGCCCGCACCCATGGGTTTTTGGTGCGCATGAAAACCCGCGGTGGCCGCGCCGTGATCAATGCTCGCCGCGCCAAAGGGCGCAAACGTTTGGCCGTTTGACGCGCACTGAATCCCTATTCTGCCCATCACGGCGGTGGACATGCAGCCTTTGAAGCGCATCAAAGCGTGGGCGCAATTCCAGCAGCTCATGAAGACACCGCCAGTGGCCCGCAGCAAACACTTTGTGGTGCACAGGGATGCGCTTCAAGCCCATACCGCCGAAGCGACCAACCCTGTTGAGGCGCAAAAGAGTCACCTCAAGGGGCTTTGTTTGGCGGCTTTGCTGCCAAAACGCTGGGCCAAGCGCGCGGTCACCCGCAATGCGCTGCGCCGTCAAATTTATGCGGCGTTTGCCCAGCAACATGCGCAACTCAAGCCCGTTCCCCATTTGGTGCGTTTGCGCTCTGACATGAGCCCAGACTTGTTCACCAGCGCCAGCTCCGAACCCATGAAAAAAGCAGTGCGCCAAGAAATTGACGAGCTATTGACGCATTTGAGCGCGGCATGAAAGCGCTGTTGGTCATGGTCATCAAGGCGTATCGCCTGCTTTTGAGCCCTTGGCTGGGTGGGTCCTGTCGCTTCTACCCCACTTGCTCGGCATATGCCTTGCAAGCCTTGGAAGACCATGGCTTGGTCAAAGGCAGTTACTTGACGGTGCATCGCTTTTGCCGCTGCCAGCCTTTTTGCCAGGGCGGACATGACCCGGTGCCACCGAACCAGCGCGAGGCCATTCAGTCGCGCTTTTCTTTCACAGATCATCCAAAAAAGAATCACCCATGAACGATATCCGGCGCACCATTTTGTGGGCGGCTTTTGCTTTTTCTCTGGTTTTGTTGTGGGACCAATGGCAATTGCACAACGGCAAGCCCGCCACATTTTTTCCTGCACCCGTGAAAACCACGGAAGTTGCCAGCAACAAAACGGTTGCCACACCTGATCAAGCGGGCAAAAGCAATGATGTGCCTGTGACCACCAGCCAAGGTGGGACGAGCGAAGTTCCGGCCCAGGGCGTTTTGAGTGGCTCAAGCGAGCGGCGAAAAGTCGAGGTGACAACGGACTTGCTCAAGCTGAGCTTTGACACCGAGGGTGCCAGCTTGGTGAAAACAGAGCTGCTGAAATACAGCGACGCTGAAAAGCCCGAACAAGCGGTGGTTTTGCTGGACCAAAGCAATGCCCGTTTGTACTTGTCGCAATCGGGTTTGATTTCAGCCCAAGGTGCGCTGCCAACCCACAAAAGCAACTTCAAGTGGCAAGCGGGTAACACCGAACTCAAAGAAGGCGAAGACGAAATACAGGTGCAGTTTGTCTCTGAGCCCATCAACCAAGTTCAGCTGATCAAAACATACAAAATCAAGCGCCACAGCTACGCCATGCAGGTGGAGCATGAGGTGATCAACGCAGGAAGCCAGCCGATCAATGCGCAGTTGTATGTGCAACTGCTGCGCGATGGCAACCCGCCACCTGGGGAGTCTGCGTTTTATTCCACATTCACTGGGCCAGCGGTTTACACACCGGCGCAAAAATACCAGAAGGTGGAGTTTTCAGAGATTGAAAAAAACAAGGCCACCTTTGAGAAAAAAGCCGACCAGGGTTACGTGGCCATGGTGCAGCATTATTTTGCTTCGGCTTGGATACTGCCCAACGACATGGCCAGAGAGTTCTTTGCCCGCAAAGTCGATAACAACCTGTACGCCGTGGGCATGATTGCAGGCCTGAAAGAACTGGCACCCGGACAACGCCAAAAAGTCAGTGCACAGTTCTATGTGGGGCCGCAAGAAGAAAAGAAGCTCGAGGCTTTGTACCCTGGCTTGGAGTTGGTGAAAGACTATGGCTGGTTGACCATCTTGGCCAAACCACTGTATTGGCTGCTCGACAACCTCAATGATCAGTTGCACAACTGGGGTTGGTCCATCGTGGCCTTGGTGATGTTGCTCAAGTTGGCTTTCTATTGGCTCAATGCCCAAGCCTATCGCAGCATGGCCAAGATGAAGGCCGTCAACCCCAGGGTGATGGAGATGCGCGAAAGGCTCAAAGACAATCCGCAGCAAATGCAAATGGAGATGATGAAAATTTACCGCGAGGAAAAGGTCAATCCGTTGGGCGGGTGTTTCCCCATTGCGATCCAAATCCCAGTTTTCATTGCTTTGTACTGGGTGTTGCTGTCCACGGTGGAAATGCGCAACGCGCCGTGGATTTTGTGGGTCAACGACTTGTCGGCCAAAGACCCGTTCTACATCTTGCCCTTGCTGATGACGGGCACGACCTTGTTGCAAACTTGGCTCAATCCGACACCACCAGACCCGGTTCAAGCCAAGCTGATGTGGATCATGCCCCTGGCTTTCAGCGTGATGTTTTTTGTCTTCCCGGCAGGTCTGGTGTTGTATTGGTTGACCAACAACATTTTGTCCATCGCCCAGCAATGGCTGATCAACAAACAAATGGGTGTGTTGGGCAAATGACCCCCGACGCGCTGCCCCGCTTTAAGGTGGCGCGCAGCGCTGGCGCAGGTGGTGGGGCATGCTGAGCGCATGGGCGGACCCCATCGTGGCGGTGGCCACGGCACCTGGGCGCGGTGCGGTGGGCATTGTGCGCATCAGCGGCAAAGGCTTGCAGCGCTGGACCCAAGTCCTTTTGGGGCGCGAGTTGGTGCCCCGCATGGCCACCTTGACCCCCGTGGACGACAGCCAAGGGCAAATGATTGACCAGGTCATTGCCCTGTGGTTTCCTGCCCCCCACAGCTATACCGGCGAAGATGTGCTGGAGTTGCAGGGCCATGGTGGTGCGGTGGTCATGCAAATGCTGATACAGCGCTGTTTGGAAACCGCCCATGCCATGCCCATAGAAGTATCCGGGCAAGCGACGCGCATGCGCCTGGCGCGCCCGGGCGAGTTCACCGAGCGGGCGTACTTGAACCGCAAGTTGGATTTGGCCCAAGCCGAGGCGGTGGCAGACTTGATCGACGCCAGCTCAGAGGCCGCGGTGCGCAGCGCCAACCGCTCAATGGCCGGGGCGTTCTCCAAAGAGGTTCATGGTTTGACGCAAGACCTGGTGCGCCTGCGAATGCTGGTGGAGGCGACGCTGGATTTTCCAGAAGAAGAAATTGATTTTTTGCAGCAGGCCGACGCCTTGGGCCAACTGGCGCGACTGGTGCAAGGCTGCGAGCGGCTGCACGAGCGCTCGCGCCAAGGGGTGTTGTTGCGCGAAGGCCTGCAATTGGTCATTGTGGGTCAGCCGAATGTCGGCAAAAGCTCCTTGCTCAATGCGCTGTCGGGCAAAGACACGGCCATCGTCACCCACATTCCCGGCACCACCCGGGACGCCTTGGCACAGACGATTCACATCGACGATGTGCCGATCCACGTGGTGGACACCGCCGGATTGCGCGATGATCAAACCGACGACATCGAGTTGGTGGAAAAAATAGGCATAGAGCGGGCGTGGCAACACCTGGACAAGGCCGACGCGGTGTTGTTTTTGCACGATCTGTCGCGCCAGCACCAAGCGGCCTATCAGCAACGCGACGCGCAGCTGCAAGCGCAAATCCAGCAGCGCTTGAGCGCCCAGCAAGTGTGTTTGCAGGTGTGGAACAAAACCGACTTGGTCTCTGGCGCACCGTCCCCTGAGCGCGACGCAGCGGACATTTGGATATCCGCACAGACGGGGGCCGGCTTGGCACAACTCAAGCAAGCGATTTTGGCCACCGTGGGCCGCCAAGCCAGCGCTGATCAGGGCGAATACAGCGGCCGCGAAAGACATCTTCAAGCCCTGCAAGCATGCCTGTCGAGGTTGAACCATGCCCAAAAAAGCTTGTTGGAAATGCCCCTCAAGCTGGAGTTGGTGGCGGAAGAGTTGCGCTTAGCGCAACAAGAGATGGCCGCCATCACCGGGGGCATCACCGCAGATGACTTGTTGGGTGAAATTTTTTCCCGGTTTTGCATTGGCAAATGAAGCCAGCGCCGCGCCCACAGGCCTGGGCCTGGGCAGGCGGCATCGATAGAATGAACCAATGCCCAACGAACCGCCCTTCTCCAGCAGTCAACCGCAACGCCTGGATGCATTGATGCAAAACATGGTGGACAGCGATGCGCAACGCATCATTGGCTTGGCCCACAACACCTTGGACATCGAGTCCCAAGCCATCTTGGGCATGAAGAAAACCATCGGCCTGTCGTTTGTGTTGGCGGTGCGCATTCTGTTGCAAGCCACGGGACGCGTGGTGGTGATGGGCATGGGCAAAAGTGGCCACATTGGTCGCAAGATTGCCGCCACCTTGGCCTCGACCGGAACGGTTGCGATGTTTGTCCACCCGGCTGAGGCCAGCCACGGCGATTTGGGCATGATCAAAAACACCGACGTGGCCTTGGTGCTGTCCAACAGTGGTGAGAGCGAAGAAATCATCGTTTTGCTGCCGCTGTTGCAGCGGCAAGGCGTGCCCATTGTGGCGATCACCGCAGGGGCCGACTCCACCTTGGCCAAGCATGCGCTGGCGGTGTTGGATTGCAGCGTGGAAAAAGAGGCCTGCCCGCTCAACTTGGCGCCCACGGCCAGCACGGCGGCCCAGTTGGCGATGGGGGATGCACTGGCCATGGCTTTGTTGGATGCGCGCGGCTTTCAAGCCGATGACTTTGCCCGGTCGCATCCCGGCGGCGCCTTGGGTCGCAAGTTGCTGACCCACGTCAAAGACGTCATGCGCACAGGAGCGCAATTGCCCACCGTATCGCCCCAAGCAGGCTTCACCGAGTTGATGCGTGAAATGAGCCAAAAGGGCCTGGGCGCAGCGGTGGTCACCGACGACAACGGCGCCATTTTGGGTGTCTTCACCGATGGCGATTTGCGCCGCTTGGTGGAGCGTGGCCAAGACCTGCGGCCTTTGCGTGCCGCCGAGGTCATGAAGCCCAACCCCCGCACCATTTCCGTCCATGCCCTGGCCGCCCAAGCGGCACAAATCATGGAAGAGCAGCGCATCACCAGCTTGCTGGTGGTGGACGATCAGCAGCGTCTGTGTGGGTTTATCAATACCAATGACTTGATGCGCGCCAAGGTGATTTGATGCAAGCCACACAAACATTCCCCACCGAGCTGCTGCTCAAAGCCCAAAACGTCCGCGTGGTTTTCTTGGATGTCGACGGCGTCTTCACCGACGGCGGCCTTTACATGGACGGCCAAGGCGAATCGATCAAGCGCTTTCACACCTTGGATGGCATGGGCCTGCAATTGCTGAAAGAAGCGGGCGTGTCGGTGGTGGTGATCACTGGCCGCGACAGCGCGCCCTTGCGCCACCGCTTGAGCGCATTGGGGCTGGAGCGGGCGTTTTTTGGCATCAAAGACAAGCGTGTGGTGGCCGAACAAGTGCTCAAGGATTTGGGCCTGGAATGGGGGCAAGCCGCCGCCATGGGCGACGACTGGCCGGACTTGCCCATGATGTTGCGCAGCGCCATGTGTTGTGCACCACCCGGCGCCCACACCGAGGTGTTGGCGCTGGCGCACCACGTGACACGTGCAGCGGCGGGCCACGGCGCGCTGCGTGAATTTTGCGATGTGCTGTTGATGGCCAAAGGTGATTACGTGCGGCAATTGCGCATTTGGAGCCAGGTGTGAATGGCCCCCAGGCCTTGCGTCGAACCGCTCAAAAAGCGATCCACCTGTGCTTGGATCTGGGCAACTGGCTGATTTTGTATTTGCCGGTGTTGTTGATGGGTGCGTTGGCTTTTTTGACCTACGGCTTGTTGCGCAACACCCCACAAAGCGAGGCACCCCCGCCGGAGTTGGCCCCACGCCATGAACCCGACTACACCATGGGCGGCGTGGTGCTGCAGCAATTCCAAGCCGACGGCAAGCCCCGCGCGCGTTTGCAGGCCGTGGAAGTGCGCCACTACCCTGACACCCAGACGCTGCGTTTTGAAAAACCGGTGCTGTTGTGGCACACCCCGCAGGGCGATACCACCTCCGCCAAAGCGGTTCAAGGCGAGAGCAATGACGATGGCAGTGAGGTGCGCTTGTGGGGCGATGTGCGCATCGAGCGATGGGCTGGTGCGCCAGGCAAAGACCCTGCGGGCCCGAGTCTGGTGGTGCTGACCCAATCGCTTTTATTGGACGCACGCCGCGAGCGCATGAGCAGCGATCAAGCGGTGCAGTTGCTGCGGGGCAAGGACCGCATGGAGGGCCAACGCCTGTTGTACGACCACTTGAGCCAGCAATTGGACTTGAGTGGCAAAGTGCGCGTCGCCATCACGCCCAAAGGCCGTTAAGAGGCCAACCCCTACGGC
>JBEDFU010000026.1:0-3585 GCA_041174965.1 Pseudomonadota bacterium
CACGGCGGCATTGAGTTTTTGCACGATGGCCATGGGCGTGCCTTTGGGCGCAAACAGGCCAAACCAAGAGCCGGTGGCCATGTCCACGCCCAACTCTTTCAAGGTGGGCACATCGGGCAGGCTGCGCGAGCGCATTTTGGTCGACACCGCCAGGGCTTTGAGTTGGCCGGCTTTGATCAAGGGGATGACCGATGGCACGGTGGCAAACATGTAGTGGATGCGCCCGGCCACCAGGTCGCGGGTGGCCTCGGCCCCTTTGTAGGGCACATGGATGGCGTTGAGTTGCGCACGCTGGCTGAACAAAAAGCCGGTCATGTGCGCCGAGGTGCCAATGCCGGTGGACGCGTAATTGATGTCGTTGGGCCGGCCCTTGGCGAATTTGAGCAACTCGGGCAGGCTTTGGATGCCCGACACACTGGGCACCACCAGCACCGTGGGCACCTCGGCGATCAAGGCCACGGGCTGCAAATCGCGTTGGGCGTTGTAGGGCAGGTGGCTGAACAAGGTGGGGTTGATGGCAATCGGCCCAAACGAATTGGCCAGCAAGGTGTAACCGTCGGGTGGCGCACGGCCCACGATTTCGGTGCCCAAGTTGCCGGCCGCCCCGGCGCGGTTTTCCACCACGATGGGCTGGCCCCAGCGGGCGGTGAGTTGAATGCCCACCTCGCGCGCCAAGATGTCGGTGGTGCCACCGGCAGTGAACGAGACCACCAGCTTGATCGGTTTTTCAGGGTACTCGGCCCGCACCGTGGCGCCGCACAGGCACCAGGCCAAGGCCAGACAGGCCGTGCGCCAAGCGGTGGGCAGGTCAAAAGCAAATTGCAATCAAGGCTCCTCAAGGGTGGAGGGACCATTATGCTAACTTCAGCGATTGAACCTGAACGGAAATGACCATGAACATTGTGATCGCTGACGACTACCAAGACTGTGTGCGCCACCTGGACTGCTTCCCCAAGCTCAAAGACCACCAGGTCACGGTTTATAACGACACGGTCAAAGACATTGACCAACTGGTGCAGCGCTTTGCACCGGCCGATGCCTTGGTATTGATTCGCGAGCGCACCCGCATCAGCGCAGCCTTGCTCGAGCGCTTGCCAAACCTCAAGCTGATTTCACAAACCGGCAAGATCAGCGCCCACCTGGACTTTGCCGCTTGCCAAGCGCGGGGCATCACCGTCTGCGAAGGCGGGGGCACCGGGTCGGCCACGGCCGAGCTGACGTTTTTGCTGATGCTGGCCAGCATGCGCCACTTGACCACCGAGGTGCAGCGGCTCCAAGGCGGTTTGTGGCAAGGCCATTTGGGGCGTCAACTGAGCGGCAAAACCCTGGGTGTGTTGGGCTATGGCCGCATTGGTGAGCAGGTGTGTCGGGTGGGCCAGGCCTTTGGTGCCAAGCCTTTGGTGTGGGGCAGTGAAAACACCCAGGCCAAAGCCGCAGCACATGGTTTTGCGGTGGCGCCGTCGCGGGCCGCGTTTTTTGCGCAATGCGATGTGTTGTCGATCCAACTCAAACTCACGGCACAAACCCAAGGCTACGTGAGCGCTGACGACCTGGCCCGCATGAAACCCGATGCCTTGCTGGTCAACACCAGCCGCGCCGGTTTGATCGCGCCCGGCGTGTTGGCCCAGTCCTTGAAGGCGGGAAGGCCTGGCTTTGCTGCGGTGGATGTGTATGAAGAAGAGCCGGTGTTGGGGGCGAATCACCCCTTGCTGTCTTTGCCCAACTGCCTGTGCACACCGCATTTGGGCTATGTGGAAAAGGACAACTACGAGGTGTTTTTTGGCACTGCGTTTGACAACATCAACGCCTTTGCCGCCGGTCGGCCGCAAAACGTCGCGGTGTAAAACAGCGCTCGCGCGGCGGGGCACCTCACGGCAGACCTGACTGGGCCGCAGTTGGCCATCGGGACAGTGCCCGTGTGCAGGTGCAAATCAAGCGCGTCAAAAAAGGGGCTGCGATCGGATGGCGATCAAGCTGATTTATCGACTGCTTTGCTGGCCCACAACTGCTCATCGGCGGCCAGGTTTTCCAGCAGTTTGAGCAGCACCCCCCGCGTGGCCTGGACTTCTTGCGCGCTCAGGCCTTGGGTGCTGACTTGGTTGGTTTGCTCGGCCAAGGGAACCAATTTTTTTTGCAAGACCCGGCCTTTGGGCGTGAGGTAGACATACATGTTTTTTTTGTTCTCGGGCGCTTGGCGGCGCTCGATGTAGCCCAGCGCTTCCATGGCCTTCATGGCGCTGAAGGTGGTGGGCTCCATCACACCGGCTTGAACACTCAATTCGCGCTGGGTCAGGCCGTCGCTGTGCCACAAGATGCGCAAAAAAGCCCAGTGGCCAAACGGCACTTGGTGTTGGGCCAAGCGCGCTTGCAAGGCCCGGGTGTAAGCGCGGGCGGTGTCGCGCACCAAGTGGGCCAAGCGGTCGTTGGGCACCGCTTCTTGCCAGTGGCGCAGCAGTTGCTGGGTGTCTTTTTTCATGCCACCGGTGCGACTTGGTGGTCAGGGGTCACGGGGCTGCCGCTGTGCGCCGATTGCAACAAGGCCAGGCTCACTGCCGTGCTGGCGCGCGCCCAATGCCCGTTGTGCAAAGTGGTTTGGCCCGATTGGGCCGCGACCATTTCATCGATCACTTCTTGGCGCGGCACCGGGCCCAGCGGCACGGCCTCAAAGCTTTGGTGGTCGTGCCCGTCGATGGCCACGCCTGTGGGCGTCAAGCGCAAATCGGCGTGTTCGCAGCCAATGATGAGCGGCCCAAAGTGCGGGTGGGCCAGCGGTGCGCTGTCGGGTGCGGGCGCACTCCACAAGCGCCCGCCGTAGTTGCGCTCGGCTTTCAGGGCTGCTTCTTGGGCCGCGTCGGCCACGTTGCGCAAACGCGCCCGCGCGGCACCGTGCGTGCCTGGGGGTTTGGCAAAACCCATTTCGTTGATGCCGTCCATCCACGCATCGCTGTCAAAGTGGCCGTAGCCGCTGTAGCTCATGCTGGCAAAGCAGCCGCCTTCAAACGCCAACAGTGCGCTGTAGGCGCCCTCGGTGGGGCGCTCGGCGTCCCAGTTGCCGGTGTGGGCCATCACGCTGCGCACCAAACCGCCACCGAGCAAGCGCACCATGTCGACTTGGTGCGCGGCCTGGCTGTGGATGACCCCACCGCCCGCATCGGTTTGCAACTCCTCGGGGCGGCGAGGGCGGTATAAAAAATCGGTGTATTGCAGGGCGTGGATCATGCGCACCCGGCCATATCGCCCACTGCGGATGAGTTGGTGGGCGCGCAGCACCGGCCCATTGAAGCTGTGGCTGTGCCCCACGATCAAGGCCGTTTGGGCTTTCTCGCAGGCCGCGATCATGCGGTTGCAGTCGGCCAAATGGATGGCCATGGGTTTTTCCACCATCACATGTTTGCCGTGTTGGGCGGCCAGAACCACATGTTCAGCATGGCATTGGTGCGGCGTGGCCACGTAGACCCAGTCCACATCCGGGCGCTGGCACAAAGCCTCTACAGAGCCCACAGGGGGCGCTTGAAAGTCGCGCTCAAACTGGGCGCAAGCCTGGGGCTGGGGATCGCAGGCGGCCACCAATTGCACCCGGGGGTC
>JBEDFU010000027.1:0-14410 GCA_041174965.1 Pseudomonadota bacterium
CACCAAGGGCATGCCCATGACCCGGGTGTAAAAGTCCACGGTGGACTTCATGTCCTCGGTGTTGAGGGCCAAATGGTGGATGCCACGGCTGGCCGGGGCTTGGGTGTGGGTGGCACGCAAAGGGGTGGTCATGGTGAACTCCAAACATCAAACGGCGGGTTGCGCCAAACGGAAATAAAGCTGGCCCAGGTCGGGGTCGCGCATCAATTCGGCGCTGTTTTGCACCAAGGCCAGTTGGCCCTTGATCATGACATGGGTGCGGCTGGTGAAGGGCAAGGCGATGTCGAGTTTTTGCTCGACCAAAATCATGGTCAGGCCCTCACCGCGCAAGGTGTTGAGGGCTTGGCGGATTTCCTCCACCACCTTGGGGGCCAAGCCCAAAAAAGGCTCATCGAGCAACAGCAGTTTGGGCCGACTCATCAAGGCGCGGCCAATGGCCACCATTTGTTGCTCTCCCCCAGACAAGGTGCCCGCCAATTGGTGACGCCGCTCGGCCAAGCGGGGAAACAAGCCATAGACCGCTTCGTAGCGCTGCTGCAAAGCCCGCTGGCGCTGCGACAGTGCCACCGAACCCAGTAGCAAATTGTCTTGTACCGACATGGGCGCAAACACATGCCGACCCTCGGGCACTTGGACCACACCCAGGGCCACGATTTGGTGGCTGGACAAGCCCATCAAATCCACACCGTCAAACAAAGCTTGTCCTTGGCGGCGCGGCACGGTGCCCGACAAGGCCCCCAGCAATGTGGACTTGCCCGCACCATTGGGGCCGATCAGGGCCACGGTTTCACCAGTTTCCACGCGCATGCTCACCGCTTGCACCACCGGCGCCAAGTGGTAGCTGGCCGAAACTTGGTTCAGCTCAAGCATGCTCTGCCTTCACTTGCCCCAAATAGGCCGCCACCACCGCCGGGTCGGCTTGCACCTGTGCTGGGCTGCCTTGCGCAATTTTTTCGCCAAAGTTGAGCACCACCACCCGATGGGCCAGCGCCATCAGAAAGGGCATGTCGTGTTCGATCAGCAACACAGCGATGCCTTGGGCGGCAATGCCCCGGATGATCTCGGCCAAGCGCACGCACTCTGCGGCGGTCAAACCGGCAGCGGGTTCGTCAAACAGCATCAACTGGGGCCGCGCCGCCAAGCCACGGGCAATTTCCAGCAAGCGGCCTTGGCCAAATGACAAGGTGTCCACTGCGGCATCCACGCTGTCACCCAGGCCGACAAAATCAATCCAATGCTGGGCTTGTGCGCGCGCCTGCTGTTCGTAGGTTTTGGCCTTGGCGGTGCCCAGCACCACTTGCCACAAAGACAGCGGCACCTGGGTGTGCATACCGACCATGACGTTTTCAACAATGCCCATGCTCTCAAAGGGCTTGTTGTGCTGGAAGGTGCGCACAATGCCGCGCGCAGCAAAGGAATGGGTGGGCAAACCGGCGAGCGACTCACCTTTGAAATACATTTCACCCGCCGAAGGCTCAATGGCCCCAGCGATCATGGCAAAGGTGGTGCTTTTGCCCGCGCCATTGGGCCCGATCAAGCCCAAAATTTCGCCGACATGCACCTCCAAGTCCAAGCCCGATACAGCGAGCAAGCCCCCAAAACGCCGCGTCAAGCCGCGCACTTGCAGCAATGCCGAAGCTTCAGCCATGGGTCGAAGCTTTCTGCACCGCGCGGCTTGGGCGGATCGCATCCCACAGGCCCATCAAGCCCTTGGGTTGGAACAGCACCACCAAAACCATCACACAACCAAACACCAGCGCATGGTGGTGCCCAATCAAAGGCGATAGCACAAATGGCAGCAAATACAACAGCACCGCACCCAACACCGCCCCGGCGGCCCGCCCAATGCCGCCAATGATGATCATGAACAACAGCAAAAACACATTTTCCAAACCAAAAATCGTGGGGTTCACCGTGTTATCGACAAAGGCATACACCACCCCCGCCAAACCCGCCAAAGCGCTGGTCAAGGTGTAGGCCATGATGCGGGTGCGGCGCACATCCACACCCATGGCCGCAGCGGCCTCGGGGTTGTCGCGGGCAGCGCGGCAAGCGCGGCCAAAGTGCGACTGGTCCAGCCGCCACAAAACCGCCAAGGTGCCCAACATGAGCAAGACAATCACCACCGTGTATGAAGGGCCGGTGATGCGCCAACCCGCGATATCGGGCAAGCGGTAATTGGCCAGGCCACCGGTGCCCCCGGTCACTTGCCCGCCTTCGTTGAGCAGCACGATGAACAACTGCGCAAAAGCCAGGGTGGCCAAGGCCAGGTAAAAGCCTTCCAACCGGGTGGCCGGAATGGCCACCAACAAGGCCACCCCGGCACAAAAAATCACCGACGCCAGCAGCGCCACAGGCAAGGGCCAGCCCAAGTAGGTGATGCCAATCACCACGCTGTAGGCACCCAGCCCATAAAAACTGAAATGTGAAAACGCCACTTGCCCAGCGATGCCGAACAAAAAGTTATAGCCCAGGGCCAAGGTGATCCACAGCAAAAGTTTGCGGTACACATCGTTGTGGTACGAGCCCAGACCAAACGCCAGTGCCGAGAGCAACACCGCGGCCAACCACCACGGCCAATGGCGCTTCATACCCGTCCCTCCCGGGCCAACAGCAAACCTTTGGGGCGCACCAGCAAAAAAACAATCAACAGCAACAAAGGCACGCCCATGGCCAAACCGGGCGGCACCGGGGCATAACGCACGGTCATTTGCTCGACAAACGCCAAGATCAAGCCGCCCAGCAAAGCGCCTTCCACCCGCCCCACCCCACCAATGACCAAGGCCGTGAAGCCTTGGATCGCCAAGGGCATGCCCATCAGGTAATGGGCCGAGACGTTGGGCGCCGCCAGCACGCCCGCCAAGCCGGCCACCACCGCGCCCATGGCGAATGAAAACGCCGTCACACGTCCCAAGTGAATGCCCATCAAGGCCGCCGCGCGGCGATCAATGGCCACCGCCTCAAACGACTTGCCGTGCAAAGTGCGCTCAAAAAAGAACCACACCGCCGCAAACACGCACGCGGTCAAGGCCACAATGAAAAAACTTTGATAAGAACCGGCCAACCAACCCAACTCCAAGCGGCCAAACCCAAAAGCCGCTGGGACCGGCTGTGGATCAGGGCCAAAGCCAATCGAGATGGCCTCGCGAAACACCACCAGCATGCCCAACAAGGCCAAGATGGGTGCCAGCGGTGGGGCACCCGCCTCGACCAGAGGCCGCACGGTGAGCCGCTCGGTGAGCCAGCCGACCCCAAACATCATGACCACCATCACCGCCAACCCCACGGGGTAAGGCCAATTCCAGTTGTTGAGCATGACCACACCGGCAAAGGCAGCCATCATGGCCCACTCGCCCACCGCAAAGTTGATGATGCCTGTCGGCCGGGTCATCAACAAATAGGCCAGCGCCACCAAACCGTAAATGCAACCGCTGGCCGTGGCCCCAACGACCAATTCAAAAAAATCATTCATGGGGGCACGGTCTGCGGCTTATTTGGACCCCACATGAACCACTTTGCCCTGCTTATCGCCCTCGTACACGCGCACCACCATGCCATTGGTGTCAAAACCGGTGCGTTTGCCATCGGCAAAGGTGTAAGCCGAGCCAACGGCACCCATCACGCCAACAAAGCCCTTGGTGGCCTGCATGGCTTCGCGGATTTTTTCCTTGTCCACACCGCCGGCACGGCGAATGGCATCGGCCACCAGCATCACACCGTCATAGCCATAGCCGTTCAGGTTGTAAGGCTCGGTGCCCACTTCCTTTTTGTAAGCGTCGATGAAACGCTTGGTCTCGGGCTTGTTGGGGTCGAAGGCGTCGACAAAGGTCACGCCATCCATCAGGCCCTTGGCCACATTGGTGTAGACCGGGACCGACAGGTTGTAGTTGCCCAAGATCGGCATCTTCAAACCCAACTGTCGGTAGCTGCGCAAGATCAAGGTGTTTTCAGGGGTGACCACACCGGTCATGAACAGCGCCTCCGGGTTGGCGGCACGGATTTTTTGCATTTGTGCATCGGCGGAGGTTGATCCACGCGGGACCATTTCTTCAGCCACGATTTGGATGCCCGCCTTTTCCAAACCCGCTTTGAAGAACCGGTTGGTGAGTTGGCCCAGGTCAGAGTTTTCGGTGATCAAGGCCACCCGCTTGTAGTTGCGGTTGGCCGCGTAAGCCAGCAAGGTGGCAATCTGGGTCGACCCCAATGGGCCGGTTTGCCAAAAATTGGGGTTGCTCACCTGGGTGGTCAAGGTGTCGCCGCCGTTGGAGGGCGTCATGTGCGGCGTCTTGGTCTCCAAGGTCACCGTCTGCGCTTGTTGGGTGGCTGGGGTCAGCGAGACCGACAAAATGAACGCCACCCCCGCGTCAACCAATTTGCGCGCAGCGGTGGCCGACACGTCGGGCCGGCCCTGGTCATCCTCGACCAGCAATTCAATTTGGCGACCCAAGATGCCACCGCGGGCATTGATCTCTTTGACCGCATAAGTGGCCCCTGCGGCCACCGGCTCGGCATAGGGCTTGGCAGGGCCGACGCGGTCGGTGATCATGCCAATCTTGATGGTGTTTTGTGCCATCGCAGGCAATGCGCTCAATGCAGCACTGAGCAAAGCGGCGTGCCAAGCGCGGCGGGTCCAAGAAGGGGATTTCTGTGTCATTTGTGGTCTCCGGTTCAGTCTTAAAAGTGGATGGAAAAATCAAGCGTATTGACTGGCCACGCGCATGGCCAAGCTGCCCAAGCCTTGCACGCCCGCCTCGATCCAGTCGCCGGGGACCACCGGGCCCACCCCCTCGGGGGTGCCGGTCATGATCACGTCGCCGGGTTGCAAGGTATAAAAAGAAGAAGCAAATTCGATCAAGCGCGGCACATCAAAAATCAAATCGCGGGTATTGGCTTGCTGCCGCGTTTGGCCATTGACCTGCAGCCACAGATCCAACTGCCCGGGGTCGGGCACCTCATCGGCGGTGACCAGCCATGGGCCAAGCACGGCATAGCTGTCGATCGACTTGCGAAAGCATTGGAACTCTGGCCCACGCAGTGTCATGTCCAAAGACAAGCTGTAAGCCGCCACATGGGCCATCGCATCGGCGGCTTTGACTTGGCGGCAAGTTTTTCCAATCACCACCGCGAGCTCGACCTCGTGGTCGTTGCGCCGTTCAGGAAAGCGCAAAACAATTTCGTCGCTCACGCCAATCAGCGAGGTGCCTGCCTTGAGGAACATGCCCCAATCGCCAATGGTGGTGATGGCCCGGCCATGGCCAATGTTGCTGTCTTGGGCGCTTTCTTGCGCATGGGCTTTGTAGTTGATGGGCGCGCCAATGATCTTGCCCGGGTTGGCCACCGGCGGGTCATAGTGCACCGCGCTGGCCGCATGCCTTTGTCCCGTGCGCGCGGCTTCCACGATGCCGGGCCGCAACTCATTCAGGTGGGCAATCAACACATCGTGGCTGGGAAATGGGTAACGCTGACTGGGCAGGGCTTGCAAAGCGGCGCTGACATCGGTCACTTGCTCGCCATCGACCAAACCCAAACGCCCGCCATTGAATCTGCACAATTTCATGGGTAAAACCGCTTTGCTCTGGCTCGGGCGAAACAGGCAATATGCCCGTCGAAAGCGCACCTTGGCCACAAATCAGTGTGTCACATGAACATGCAGCGACCTATCGGATTAACACCTAGAAAAGCGCCCATCCCTTGCCATCTTGAGAAGCGCTGTGAACCGATGCATCACTGCGCACACCTCGGCGGTGGTGCATCTGCTGGACGATGGGCTAAAACCGCCGACGCCAACCCAGGGCAAAAAAATCTTCACCGTTGGCGCCATGGTTGTTGATCAAATCGTAAATCGTGCAGCGGTGGTGCAACCGGGCGAACCATTCATGGCGCGGCGAGGACTTGGGCGACCATGCCGCCTCGATCATCAAAAAATTAAGGGTCTGGCTGCCTTGGCCGTTGGGGCCTCGCTCCAAGGGGCTCACAGAGGATGTGTATGAAATTCCAAAGGGGGCCAGGCGCAAATCCAAAGGCCAGGGTTTGCCACCAGGCCACCCATGCACACGCAGCACCGGTGCGACCGCGATCTCGCTCAGCGACGCCTGCCCCCATTGCTGACCGATCATGCCGTCCACCTCGACAGCGACCGGCCAATCGGGACTGCGCCACACGGTGGTGCTGGCTGTCAGAGCGAACAGGTATTGGTTTTGAAATGAACTGCGCCCAGTCAAAAAGCCAGCGGGCTCGGTGTCGTGGTATTGGCCCCCATACACACCCACGCTCCAATCGGGCGCATTGGCGCGAACGCTCAGGCAGGCCAGCAGCAGCGCGGTGAGTACCACCCCGGCCCCGGCCAAGCGCCCCATGACAAAAGAGTGTGATGCAGACGATTTCGACATGGCTCAAAAAGTAGCCAGAATTTTCTGGCGCAACACCGCATCGATGACCGGCTTGACGCCAAACCAGGCCTCAAAGGCCGGCACAGCTTGGTTGAGCAGCATGCCCAGGCCGTTGATCGCCACATGTCCGCGCGCCTTGGCGGCTTTGATCAAGGGCGTCTCCAAGGGCACATAAATCAAATCGCTGACCAAGGCCGTGCGCGGCAGATCGTCGAGCACCAAGTCCAAAGGGGGTTGGTCGTACATGCCTTGGTTGGTGGTGTTGATCAGCATGGCCGCCCCGGCCAAAGCGGCATGCCGCTCAGACCAGTCAAGCACCTTCACCACCTGCGGGTTGAGCGCGGCCAGTTGCTCAGCCTTGTCACGGGAGCGGTTGAGCAAGCGAATTTCCAGGGCACCCGCGTCGATCATGGCGATGATCACCGCGCGGGCTGCACCGCCAGCACCCAGCAGGGTGATGGGGCCCGCATCGGCACGCCAATCGGGTTTCTCGTCTTTGATGCTTTGAAGGTAACCATAGCCATCGTTGTTGTGGCCATGCAAGCTGCCATCGGCTTGGACCACGATGCAGTTGATCGCTCCGACGCGTTGGGCCATGGGGGTCAGGTGGTCCATCAAGGGCATGGCTTTGACCTTGTGCGGCAAGGTGATGTTGCACCCCGCCAGCCCCAGTGCGGCCAAGCCGCGCACCGCCGCTTCGACTTGGTCGATTTGCACTGGAAAGTGGCCATAAGCGGCCTGGATGCCATGCACGGCAATCCAATGGTTGTGGATGATGGGCGAGCGCGATTGGAAGATGGGCATGCCCATCACGCCGGCCAATTTGAATTGGTTGCTATTGGCCATGCGCTGGTCCTGCATTGACTTGGAAATGGTGCTTCATGATTTCCAAAACTGCTTGCTGGCGATGCGCGCGCCCTCGGCCATGGCGGCCAACTTGGCCCACACCACATCGGGGTCCACCGCCGCTTGGCCGACCCAAGTGCCGTAGCCGCAGTCGCTGCCAGCGATCACGTTTTCACGACCGACCAAGTGGGCGTAGCGCGCGATGCGCTGCGCAATCAACTCTGGGTGCTCGATGAAATTGGTTTTGGACTCCAGCACCCCGGGTATCAGCACCTTGCCCTCGGGCAGCTTGACGCTCTCAAACAGCGTCCACTCATGGGCATGGCGCGGATTGGCGGCCTCAAACGAAATGGCATGCGGCTTGGCCTTGAACACAATGTCAATGATGGCCGAAAAATCCACATCGCAGTGGTGCGGGCCTTCGTAATTGCCCCAGCACACATGCATGCGCAACTGCTCGGCAGGGATGTTGGCCAGCGCGTGGTTCAAAGCCTCCACATGCATTTGGGCGCGCTTGCGAAATTCGGGCAAGGGCAAATCGGCATACTGAATATGCCGCCCCATGGCCAAATCGGGGCAGTCAATTTGCAACACGATGCCGGCCTTGGCCACGCTTTCGTATTCATGGCGCATCACCTCGGCAATGGCATACAAATAGGTTTCATGGTCTTTGTAATGGTCGTTGCGAAAAAACAGCGACACCACACCCGGAGACGCCGCACTCATGAACATCTCTTGCGCCGCCGCTTCGTGCGGCACTTGGGCAAAGGCAGCGCACAGGTTATCGGCATCGGTGTGGGCGGCTTGGGCATCGACCAAGGTGATGGGGGCATTGCACGCCGGTGTTTTGCGCCGTGAACGGCCCGGGTCGCCAAAGACCTTGCGCTCCAGCACGGGAAAGTCGGCCAAGTCTTGGTAGACAAAACTGTTGCCCGTGCCGCCAAACCCGCCCAGACGGTCTTTGATGTAAGTGGCGTAACTGGGCTTGCTCATTTCGCCGTCGTTGACCAAATCCACGCCCGCTTTGGTTTGCAGGGCCACCACCTCGGCCACCGCTTGGCGAATGCGCGCTTGCAGGGCCTGGCTGTCCACAGGCACACCGCTTTCTTTGGCAAACATCATCTGAATCAGGTCATCGGGCCTGGGCAGGCTGCCGGTGTGGGTGGTCAAAAATCTGTCAGTGCTGCGCTTCATGCGAATGGCCTTGTCGTGGGTTGGAAATGGCGGCTATTGTGCCGCCATTGAAGGCACCGATGGCCGCCCCAAACGGACATGCCCTCAGATTTTTTGGGGTTGGGCATGGCCCATGGGCCCGCCCATCAACGGGCACTGGCCCGCAACGCCGCTTCTTGTGTGCGCATCCAGGCCTCGCGGCTGGCAAAGGTTTGCTGGTCCTTGATCAGCGCCTGTGTGAAGGCCTCAATCTCCGCGTCCGGCAAGCTCAAATCAAAGGGTCGACCATGCGGTTGGGCCACATGCCAAGGGGTGTCCAAATAGGCCTCCAAGCCATTGCCTTCGGGGTCGCTGGCATAAATCGACCAGGCATTGCCATGGGTGATGGGCGTGATGTCGGTGACGCCCTGGGCGCGCATCTTGGCATCGATGCGGCGCAACTCATCCAAGGTTTGCACATAAAACGACAGCTGAAACACCACGCTTGGGCCGCTGGCCGGGTCTTTGCCATCGATCAACACCATTTGGTGGTGGGCATCGGCGGCGGCACTCATGAACACAATGTTTCGATTGCCCAGCCGGGGCACTTGGCCACGGTCGGTGACCATCAGGTCAAAAACATCGGCGTAAAACGCCTCCATGCGGGCCATGTCATGCACATACAAGCCAACGTGTTTGAGTTGCGGTCTGGCGTTCATAAGGGCTTTCAATCGATTTTCATGCCGACCGATTTGGCCAGCGCAGCGTATTTGGCGTGGTCACTGCGGATGCGCCCAGAAAACTCAGAGGCCGACATGGGCAAGGGCGCACAGCCCATGCGCCCCAAATTGGCTTGGACTGCGGCCGACTTGGCCACATCGCCCATCACCTTGTTGTAGGCGTCCAAGATGGGCTGTGGCGTGCCAGCGGCGGCGGCCACGCCATACCAAAAGCTTTCGTTGAAGTCGGTGAAGCCTTGCTCATGCAGCGACTTGACCTCGGGCAACTGCGGCATGCGCTGCTGGGTGGTCACCCCCAACAGTTTGAGCTTGCCACTGTTTTGATTGGCAATCGCCAGCGCCGGGGTGCCGATGTAGATCATCACCTCTTGGTTACCCAGTAAGTTTTGCACCGCCGGGGCCTCGCCCTTGAAGGGCACGTGGGTGAACCGGGTGCCCGTTTTGGCGTTCATCATCTCCAGCAACAAATGGGAAAAAGAACCATTGCCACTGGAGGCGCCAAAAATGGTTTTGGGCTTGGCCTTGTCTGCCGCCACCAAATCGACGGCGTTTTGCGCCGGCACCGAGTTGCTGGCCATCATCACCAAAGGCACTTCACAAATGCCGCCCAAGGGCAGCAAATCTTTCAAGGGGTCGTAATTGATCTTGGTGTACACCGCTGGGTTGAGGGCCATGACCGAGGTGAACACCAGCAACAGGTTATAGCCGTCGTTGGGCGAGCGCATCAAGGCCTCGACCCCCACACCGCCGTTGGTGCCAGGCCGGTTGTCAGCCACCACCGGTTGACCAATTTGCTCGGAGATGCCTTGGGCGATGACCCGGCCAATCGCGTCCGCCCCACCCCCGGGCACTTGGGGAATGATCAGGCGAACGGGCTTGTTCGGCGCCCAGGCTTGGCCCAGGGCCACCGGCACACAAACCGACAAGAAGACCACAGCAATCCAACGGCGCAAAACAGAATTCATAAGAACCTCTCGTCAAACAGGTTGGGCACGGTTTGAAAACATTTTGCGCTGTGAAGCCGGCTCAGGCTGCCGTGGTTATCCCTTGGTTGCAACAACCTGCCCTTTGCGTCGCCCCCCAAGCCCAAAGCCGCGGCTCCCTGGGCAAAACCTGGCACGTCACAAAACCGTCAAATACTTCTACTAAGATGGAATTATGGAATCAACATCTGTCGTGCAAGCCCTCACCGCCTTGGCCCAGGCCTCTCGGCTGCAAATATTCAGGGCCTTGGTGCAAGCCGGCCCCACGGGGCTCACCCCCGGGGAGCTGTCTGCCCATGTGGATGTGGCACCCAACACCCTGTCTTTTCACCTCAAAGGCTTGATGCATGCCGACTTGGTCAGCCAAGAGCGCAGCGGGCGCAACTTGATTTACCGGGCGCATTTCGATCGCATGAATGCAGTGCTGGCTTATTTGTCTGAAAACTGCTGCCAAGGCCAAAGCTGCGAGGTCGAGGCCCATTCCGTTCACAAAATCTGTTAACCCCTTGGAGATATAAATGTCCGACAACCCAAGCATCCATGTCTTGTTCCTGTGCACCCACAACTCAGCGCGCAGCATCTTGGCCGAGGCCATGCTCAACCACATGGGTCAGGGCCGCTTCATCGCCCACTCAGCGGGCAGCAGCCCCCGCGAGAATCAACAACCCAACCCCTTGGCGCTGCGCACCCTGGAGAAGGCAGGCATCAGCACCCATGGTTTGAGCAGCAAAAGTTGGGATGTGTTTGCTGCACCCGGCGCGCCCCAAATGGACTTGGTCATCACGGTGTGCGACAACGCCGCCGGTGAAGTCTGCCCCTTTTGGCCCGGTCAACCCGCCACGGCCCACTGGGGCTATGCCGACCCCTCCGAAACGCAAGGCAGCGAGGCAGACAAATTGGCCGCGTTTGCGCAAACCCTGCACCAAATCAAACGGCGGCTGGAAATTTTCACCAGCCTGCCCAACGCCAGCTTGGAACGAATGAGCTTGCAGCAAAGCGCCCGCGCGCTGGCCCAGCCATGAAGGCATGGCGCCTGTATGGGGCCGAAATGGTGGGCACCGCCGCCTTGCTGTGCGCGGTGATTGGCTCAGGGATCATGGCCGACAACCTGAGTGGCGGAAATGTGGCTGTGGCGTTGCTGGCCAACACCTTGGCCACCGTGTTTGCGCTGTATGTGCTGATCGAAACCATCGGCCCCATCAGCGGCGCGCACTTCAACCCGGCCGTGTCTTGGGTGATGGCTTGGCGCAAAGACCTGCCCCGCCATTTGTTGCTGGGCTATGTGTGTGCGCAGTTGTTGGGAGCGGCCCTGGGGGCTTGGCTGGCGCACGCCATGTTTGAGCTGCCCATTCTGCAATGGTCGACCAAGGTGCGAACCGGGCACAGCCAGTGGTTGGCCGAAGCCGTGGCCACGGCTGGTCTGTTGTTTGTCATCTTGCGCTCACCGGCGGGCAAAGCATCGGCCTTGGTGGCTTGTTATATCGGTGCTGCCTATTGGTTCACCGCCAGCACTTCGTTTGCCAACCCAGCTGCGGTGTTTGGGCGCATGATGAGCGACACCTTTGCGGGCATTGCCCCATCCGATGCCCTGGGGTTTGTGGCCTCACAATGGGTGGGTGCAGCCCTGGGCTGGCTGCTCCATCACTTGTTAAGCCCCCCACCCCATCCATCCTAGGATTTGCCATGACCCCACTGCCCTATGCCGCCCTCATCACCTTGCTGGCCATCGCCGTGATGTTTTGGACGGCCATCAACGTGGGGCGCGCTCGCGTGACTTACGAGGTCAAAGCACCCGCCACATCGGGGCACGAGATGTTTGACCGCGCTTACCGCGTGCAAATGAACACCATGGAAAGCGCCCTGATGCTGCTGCCCGCTTTGTGGATCTATGCTGCATTCATCGGAGATACCGGCGCAGCCGTCATGGGTTTGGCTTGGGTGGTCGGCCGCATTTGGTATGCCCTGGCCTATCAAAAAGACCCTGCCAAGCGCGGCGGCGGCTTCAGCCTGGCCCTTTTGGCCATTGCCAGTTTGTGGGCGGGCGGCTTGTGGGGTGTGGTGAAAGCCTTGCCTGCTGCATTCTGAGATTTCACCAGGGTAGGCACCCTGTGCCCCCTTTGGTCAAGTTTGGCCGTGTCGACCCACCACTGCTGACATAACGCGCCAAAACCTTGGTCCATTTTTGGTAGAAAATCCCCCGTCTTCAAAAGGAACCCGCCATGACATACCCCAATACCCAACTTTTCATCAATGGCCAATGGTGCGACGCTGCCGCTGGCGAATCGCTGGCGGTTTTCAACCCGGCCACGGGCAAGGAAATTGGCCGGGTGGCCCACGCCCGAATCCCCGACCTGGACCGCGCTTTGCAAGCGGCGCAAAAGGGGTTTGAAACTTGGCGCGGCATGCTGCCCATCGAGCGCAACAAAATCATGCGCAAAGCCGCCGCGTTGATGCGCGAGCGCGCCGGCGACATCGCCGCCATGATGACCCAAGAGCAGGGCAAGCCCCTGGCTGAGGCCAAGGTCGAAGCCATGGCCGCGGCCGACATCATTGAGTGGTTTGCCGACGAAGGCATGCGCGTGTATGGCCGCATCGTGCCTTCGCGCTTCAACCTGTCTGCACGCCAAATGGTCATCAAAGACCCGGTCGGTCCGGTGGCGGCTTTCACGCCATGGAACTTCCCCATCAACCAAGTGGTGCGCAAAATGGCCGCCGCCTTGGCGTCGGGATGCTCGATGATCGTCAAAGCACCCGAAGAAACACCTGCCGCACCCGCCGCCCTGATCCGCGCCTTTGTCGATGCGGGCATTCCTGAAGGCGTGTTGGGTTTGGTCTACGGCACACCGGCCGAGATTTCCAACTACCTGATCCCCCACCCCATCATCCGCAAAATCACCTTCACCGGCTCCACGCCCGTGGGCAAGCAGTTGGCCGCACTGGCTGGTCAGCACATGAAGCGCGTCACCATGGAGCTGGGCGGTCATGCGCCCGTGATCGTGGCCGAAGACGCCGACATTTCCTTGGCGGTGAAGTCGGCCGGTGCGGCCAAGTTCCGCAACGCGGGCCAGGTGTGCATCGCGCCCACCCGCTTTTTGGTGCACGAGAGCATCAAAAAAGAGTTTGCCGCAGAAATGGTCAAGTACACCCAAGGCCTCAAAGTGGGCAATGGTGCCGCTGAAGGCACCACCATGGGCCCACTGGCCAACCCCCGCCGCGTCACCGCCATGGCCGACTTCACCGCCGATGCCATCCAACAAGGCGCAACACTTGCCTTGGGTGGCGAGCGCATTGGCAGCGAAGGCAACTTCTGGCAGCCCACCATCTTGACCGACGTGCCCTTGCAAGCCAAGGTGTTCAACGACGAGCCCTTTGGTCCCATGGCCGCCATCCGCAGCTTCAACACCTTGGATGAGGCCATCACCGAAGCCAACCGCTTGGCCTTTGGCCTGGCTGGCTACGCCTTCACCCGTTCGCTGAAAAACGCCGACATCCTGGCGCGCCGCGTCGAAGTGGGCATGCTGTGGATGAACATGCCCGCCCTGCCCTCGGCCGAAATGCCCTTCGGTGGCATCAAAGATTCGGGCTACGGCTCCGAAGGCGGCCCAGAGGCCATGGACGCTTATTTGAACGCCCGGGCTGTGACCATCATGAATGTGTGATGGCTGGGCGCTGAAGCCAGTGAACGGCTGATCAAACCTGTATCAGCCGTTCAGCTCGAAAACCTCAATATGTTCGGGTTTTGACCAAAGTCCCTGGGCTTTTATCTCAGGCTTTGCCCACCATGGCCTTGATGTCCCTCACCAAAAGGAACCGGTGAAACAGGTCAGAAGGGCTGGGTTCAAACTCCCAATGGAGATACCACTGCCAGGCAGGTTCGTCCTTGGCGTGAACCAACAGTGCACAAATCCCGGCAATGTTTGCCGCCTGCGCAGTGCAAAACAGCGCTACTTTGAGCAGTGCTTTACCAAGCCCTGCGCCTTGGAGCTGAAGGCCCAGGGCAAGCGCCTTCATTCAGAGTTTAATCTCGCAATTATTCTAGAAAAAAATAACATAGTACGAATGAATTTTTCTCGCATAAAATCTCGCACATGAAGTCGAAAAAAATCAAACAATACGATGCGCCGCATCTGTTTGAGCCATTGCTTCCGCAAGAGCACCGAATGGGTGCCTTGTTGGAAAAGGCAAGTGACCTGATTCGAGAGGCTGCCAGCCTTGGCGCTTCAGCAGCGCCTGGGGCGGCTGTTCAGCTGCGCGAACTTCTGCGCAGCATGAATTCGTATTACACCAACAGGATTGAGGG
>JBEDFU010000028.1:0-3448 GCA_041174965.1 Pseudomonadota bacterium
TGCTGCAAAGCGGCGCTGCCTTCTTTGCCCGGCTTGCCCGAGGGAATGCGCACCTCGACCAGTTGGCGGTCGCCAAACAAGCCCATGGACGCGCCGCTGGCCAGCACCTCGGCCCAATCAAAATGCGCGCCCGCCACCGTGAACACCGTGCGCTCGGTGAAGCCTTGGCTGCGGGCACGGGCGCGGATGGCGTCGGCCGCCTCTTGCACCAGCAAGGGCTCGTCACCATGCAGCACATACAGGCTGCGCAAACCTTTTTCCAGGTGGGTGCCGAGCTGGGTGGGAGAGACTTGCACGGGCGTCGCTCAAAGGCTGGTCAACGCGGCCATGCGGCGCACGATTTGGCCGACCAAGTCTTTGCCCATGTTGCTGTAAAGCATTTGCTCTTCTTGATCCTTGGACAAGGCCAGGGTTTCGTTGTAGCTGATGTCGGTGGTGGCCACCAACAAGGTATCGGGGATCAGCTCTTTGCCCTCGCGGGTGCGCAAGCGAAAGCGCAAGTTGGTGCGCAACAAAAACTCGCGCACCGAGCCCGAAGACGTGCGCCCAGCCACCACCTTCTCGCGCTGCTCTTGCAGCAACTCAAAAATCACCTCGGCGCGCTCCACCTGGCGCTGATCGATGATGACCTCCACCCCACCGGTGCCGGCCACCTGGCGCGACAACTCAATGAGCAGGGGTGAAGCCGCGATGGGGCCGGTGTACAGGGTTTTGAATGGGAACTTTTGCGACGACCTGAGCGCAAAACCACACGAGGCCAAGACCACCGCCGACAGCGGGGCCAAGGCACTGCGCAACCAGGCTCGGCGCTGGGTGGTGTGCATCACAACACCACGTTGACCAAACGCCCTGGCACCACGATCACCTTTTTCGGTGCCACGCCTTGGGCTTGTTTTTGAAATGCTTCGCTGGCCAAAGCCGCTTGTTCGATGTCGTCTTTGCTGGCGGTGGCGGGCACCGAAATGGAACCGCGCAATTTGCCGTTGACTTGCAACATGAGTTCGATTTCGTCGCGCAACAGAGCACTCTCGTCCACACTGGGCCAAGCCGCGTCGAGCAAGTCACCAGTGCGGGCGGCAAAGCCCAACTCCGCCCACAAATGGGCGCTGATGTGGGGGCAAGCGGGGTAGAGCATGCGCAGCAACACCGAGGTGCATTCGCACAGCACCGCTTGGTCACCGGGGCTGCCGTCGGTTTTGAAGTCTTCCAAAGCATTGAGCAGTTTCATGCAGCCCGACACCACGGTGTTGTATTGCATGCGCTCGTAGTCATAGCTGACTTGCTTGAGCGTCAGGTGCACATCGCGGCGCAGGTCGGTGGCCTCTTTGCGGCAGCTGGCTTGGCTCAAGTTGCCAGCGGTCGCGGCCTTGAGAACAGCTTCGTGCTTGAAAGCGAAGTTCCACACCCGACGCAAAAACCGAAAGCTGCCCTCCACCGCCGAGTCGTTCCACTCCAGCGTGGCCTCGGGCGGTGCGGTGAACATGGTGTACAGGCGTGCCGTGTCAGCGCCGTATTTTTCGATCAGGTCTTGCGGGTCCACGCCGTTGTTCTTGGACTTGGACATGGTGCCCACGCCTTCGTAGTCAATCGGCGTGCCCACAGGCAGTTTGCCGTCGCCGCTGTCGGCGGGGTTCTTCAACTTGGCACCCACCACTTTGCCGGTGTCGTCCAGCACATGCTCGACATCGTGCGGCCAGAAATAGTCTTTGCCGCCCTTGGCGGTGCGGCGGGAATAAATGTGGTTCAGCACCATGCCTTGCGTGAGCAGTTTGGTGAAAGGCTCATCGACCTTCACCAGCCCCAAATCACGCATGACCTTGGTCCAAAACCGCGCGTACAGCAGGTGCAGGATGGCGTGCTCAATCCCGCCGATGTACTGGTCCATGCCACTGCCGCCAGTGGCATTGCTTTGGTCGCGCATCCAGTACTGCGTTCCCTCGGCCACCATGGCCTCGGTGTGGGTCGGGTCGCAGTAGCGCATGAAATACCAGGACGAGTCGACAAAGGTGTCCATGGTGTCGGTCTCGCGCCGCGCGGGTTTGCCGCAGGTGGGGCAGACCACCCCTTTGTGGAAACCTTCGTGCTTGTGAAGCGGGTTGCCCGAGCCGTCGGGAATGCAGTCTTGCGGCAGCACCACCGGCAGGTCTTTTTCAGGCACTGGCACCGCGCCATGCTCGTCGCAATGGATGATGGGAATCGGTGTGCCCCAATAGCGCTGGCGGCTCACGCCCCAGTCGCGCAAACGCCAGGTGATTTTTTTCTCGCCCAAGCCTTTGGCTTGCAGCAAGTCGGCCACTTTGCTCACCGCCGCTTTAAAGCCCAAGCCATCGAGTTCGCCCGAATTGACGCACACGCCGTCTTTGGTGGCGTACCACTCTTGCCAAGCCTGGTCGCTGAAACTTTGGTCTTTGAGCGCCACCACCTGCATGATCGGCAACTGGTACTTCAAGGCAAACGCAAAGTCGCGCTCGTCATGCGCGGGCACACCCATGACCGCGCCGTCGCCATAGCTCATGAGCACATAGTTGCCGACCCATACCGCCACTTGTGCGCCAGTGAGCGGGTGGGTGACATGCAAGCCAGTGGGCATGCCCACCTTGTCTTTGACCGCCAACTCGGCCTCTGTCGTGCCGCCCTCTTTGCATTCTTCCAAGAAGGCTGCAAGCTTCGGGTTAGCGGCCGCCGCATGCAGCGCCAAGGGGTGTTCAGGGGCCACGGCGCAAAAGGTCACGCCCATGATGGTGTCAGCACGGGTGGTGAACACATACATACGCCCGTCTTGGATCAGTTTCCCATCGGCACCTTGGATGGTGTGGGGGAAGGCAAAGCGCACGCCCTCGCTTTTGCCAATCCAGTTTTCTTGCATCAGGCGCACCTTGTCGGGCCAACCGTTCAAAGTGGCCTTGGGGTTACCAACCTGCACATGGTCGAGCAGCTCTTGCGCGTAGTCGGTGATCTTCAGGTAGTAGCCGGGGATTTCGCGCTTTTCCACCACCGCACCAGTGCGCCAGCCTTTGCCGTCAATGACCTGCTCGTTGGCCAGCACGGTTTGGTCCACCGGGTCCCAGTTCACCACTTGCGTTTTGCGGTAGGCGACGCCCTTTTCCAACATCTTCAAAAACAGCCACTGGTTCCATTTGTAATACGTCGCATCGCAGGTAGCCACTTCGCGGCTCCAGTCGATGGCCAGGCCCATCGCCTGCATCTGCTTTTTCATGTAAGCGATGTTCTCGTAGGTCCATTTGGCGGGTGGCACACCGTTCTTCAAAGCCGCGTTTTCAGCAGGTAAACCAAACGCGTCCCAGCCCATGGGCATGAGCACGTTGAAGCCCTTCATGCGCAGGTGGCGCGTGAGCATGTCGTTGATGGTGTAGTTGCGCACATGGCCCATGTGCAGCTTGCCGCTGGGGTAAGGCAGCATGGAGCAGGCGTAGTACTTGGGGCGGCT
>JBEDFU010000029.1:0-8099 GCA_041174965.1 Pseudomonadota bacterium
GTATATGGCGACCCGCAGGCTTCACATCGCACGAGATCCTTGGTGGGCCCTGTGGGTGCGGCGCTGACGCAAGGCGCGGCAGCGCTGATCAGCTGTGGCGCGCCCAGGTGGTGGGTGGGGCAGCTTTGCGTTCGCGCTCGAGCCGCTCAAACAAGGACAGCATCCATTCGATGCGATCGGTCAGGTTGTGGTTGGGGAAGCCATCCGGCAGGGATTCGCTCAGCGGTTGTGCCGCCGCGCAGGCCTGCACCAAATAAGCGATCGCGGGCAGGGCCGGTACATCACTGACGCGAGGGCTCAGGGCAGCGGGCCAGGTGGCCATGCACTGGGCTTGGCCGAGCAAAGCGAGTTTGCGGGTGCTGCCCACCACCGCCCGGTGGGCCACAGGGTTGAGGCCATCGCGGCGCAATTGGTGGCCGATCTCAGCGTAGATCAAGCGCGCTGCCCAAATGGCGGCGCGGCAATCGCGCGGCAAATGGGCGATGCCTTGGCTGGACAGGTTGTACAAACGGTCCGCTTCGTCTAAGACGCGCGTGATCACACTTTGCAGTGCGGGGGTGCATTCGGGTTGTGCCAAGAAGGCGGAGGGCTCAATGCCAGCCTCGCGCAGCCAAGCGCGGGGCAGGTACAAGCGGCCATTGCGGGCGTCCTCGCCCACATCGCGGCAAATGTTGGTCAGTTGCATGGCCACGCCAAGTTCGCAAGCGCGCGCCAGGGCTTGGGGATGCCGCACCCCCATGATCCAGCACATCATCGCGCCCACCGTGCCTGCTACTCGGGCGCCGTAGGCGTGGGTGTCTTCGATGGTGTCGTAATGGCGGCCTTGGGCATCCCAGGCGAACCCATCGAGCAAGGCGTCCAGCAAGGCGCGGGGCAATTGGTGTTGGTGCACCACCAAAGCCAGGGCCTGATCTTCCAGGTTGCCCAAGGGCTGGCCTTGGTAAATTTTGTTCAGCCGGTGATGCAGCTCTTGCAGGCCCAGTTCGGGGGACTCGCCGTCATCCACCACATCGTCGGCCACACGGCAAAACGCATACAAAGCCACCGATGCCGAGCGCATGCGCGGGGGCAACAAACGGCTGGCGGCAAAAAAAGATTTGGAGCCACCGCGCATCAATGCCACGCAGGCGTCGAGGTCGTAGGGGGGCGCGGTTTCAGTGGAACGCATCAACATGGGGCACCACCTCTTGCAGCATCTTGGCCGACATCAACACACTGGGCACGCCCGCGCCGGGCTGGCTGCTGGCACCCACCATGAACAAGTTTTTGACATCTTCGCTGCGGTTGTGGGGCCTGAACCAGGCGCTTTGAACCAAGATGGGCTCGAGCCCAAAACCCGCGCCCTTGTACGACCACAAACGGTCTTGAAAATCCTGTGGCGTGCTCACCTTGGAGCTGACCACGTGTTGCTTCAAGTCGGGCAGCACACTGTCTTGCAGCACGCTGGCGATGGCGTCGCGGTATGGATCGCTGATGGCCGCCCAGTCGGTGCCGCTGCTCAAATTGGGCACCACGGAGAGGGCGTAGAAGCTGTCACAACCAGGAGGTGCCAGCGAGGGGTCGGTGGCGGTGGGGCGGTACAGGTACAAGCTGAAGTCTTTGGACAGTTTGTGGTTTTTGAAAATGTCTTGCAGCAAGCCTTTGTAGCGCGGGCCCAGCACCATCATGTGGTGCGGCACGTCGGTGTATTGGCGGTTGGTCCCAAAGTACCAGACAAACAGACCCGATGAATACTTGCCCTTGGCGATGCGCTCGTCGCTCCAATGGCGCCGGTGCTGGGGTTCAACCAAATGTCGATAGGTCCAGGCCGCGTCGCCATTGCTGACCACGATATCGGCCGGCACCATTTCCCCGCTGCCCAAAACCACACCGGTGGCGGTGCCCTGGTGGACCTCGATGCGCGTGACAGGGGTGTTGTAGCGGATGGGGATGTGGCGCTCGTGCAGCAAGTTGACCAAGGCTTTGACAATCGCGCCGGTGCCACCCATGGCTGAGTGCACGCCCCAGCGCCGCTCCAAGATGTGGATCAGCGAGTAAACGCAAGTGACCGAAAACGGGTTGCCACCGATGAGCAAGGGGTGAAAGCTCATGACGATGCGCAGCTTGGGGTGTTGAATGTGCTGGGCCACCAGGCTGTGGATGGAGCGCCAAGCCTGCATGCGCACCAAGTTGGGCAAGGCTTTGAGGACATCGGCGATGGACTCAAAGGGGACCATGCCCAGCTCTTGAAATCCCAACTCAAAGCAGCGCTCGGAGGCTTGCATCAGGTTTTGAAAGCCTTGCACATCGGCCGGGTTGAGGGCGGCGATTTGCGCCAACATGGCTGCGTCGTCGTTGCTGTAGTCAAAGTGGGTGCCGTCGTCAAAGCGAATGCGGTAGAACGGCGCCATCAAGCGCAGGTCGACATGGTCTTTCATGTTTTTGTCGCACAGGGTGAACAGTTCTTCAATCAGGTGCGGCATGGTGATGATGGTCGGGCCAGCATCGAAGGTGAAGCCGTCTTGCTGGTGCACATAAGCGCGACCACCGGCCATGTCGAGCTTTTCAAACACCTGCACCTGGTAGCCCTTGACGCTCAGGCGCAGGGCTGCAGCCAAGCCACCAAAGCCACTGCCAATGACGATGGCGCGGGGCCGCCGATCGACACTCTCGGCCATCGGTGTGGCTTGTAACCACTGTGGGGGGGTCGGCGCATTCATGGCTTGTCTCCTTGCGGCAGCAAGGCCGCAGGGGCCAATGTGGCGCTGGGCGCGATGCGGTGCAAGGGCTGCACAAAGCCTGCTTCGTGGCGCTGGGCCATGGCCCAACCCCATAATTTTTGCAGCGGCACAGGGAACATCATCAACACATGTTCCAAGATGGCCAAACCCAACAGGGATGCCAGCAAAACCCAACCGGCGGTGAGCGCCACCACCCCTTGTTGGGCCTGCCACACCAGCCACAACCAAGCACCGCTGGAGACGGCCACCGTGGCGTAAAAAAACAGGCTCACCCGGCCTTGCTTGAAGTAGCTGCCCAGGTAGGTCAAGTGGCTGGGCAGGTATTGCAAACCCACTTCAGGCACGCCAAAAAACAAATTCAACTTGGCGCTCACCCGCATGCACCACAGCAGCGCAAAGGTGCACAGCGCCACATGGTTGGGCTGGTCGATTTGCATCCACCACAGCAACCCAAAATTGAGCAGCAGGGCCAGCTCGTGGTGCAACACCACTTGCACCGATTGCTGCAAGCGCTGCCAGCCGGTTGCCGCTGCGTCCAGTGGCACCCGCCGAGAGCCGGTGAGGCGACCCGATAAAAAGGCCATCTCGTGCCAGGCCCACATCACAATCACGCTGCCAAATCCCAAGTAGGCATTGGCCACGCTTTGGGATTGCATGCTGACCCAACTGCCCCACAGGCCCAGGATCAGCAACACACCCAAAAACCCCAAACTGGCGCCAAAGGTGTGTGCCGGTCTGCGCACCAGCCACAAGATCACACCCGTGCCCAGCCACCAGCACAGCAGTGCAAAAACGGCGGCAAAAATCAGCGATTGGGACAGGTCGTGCATGGTGTGGACAAAGTGTCGGTTGTGCCGGGCATCACCAAGCGGGAACCATGCGCACTTGGGCCGGCAAGGTGTTTTCTTTGACGGGCAAGAAGAACAAACGGGCAAAGGTCATGAATGCAGAGATGCCCGCCGTGGCTTGGCCCCACAGCCCCAACAAGCCGCCGCGCTCTTTGGCCCGGGCTTGTGCCACGGCACACACGAGCAAGCGCTCCATGCAGGCGCGAAAGCGCGGGTCATCGCTGTCGACCTCAATCGGAAACACCTGGCGGCAAATTTCTGAGGTGATGCGAAACACTTCGTAGTCGTACTCGGTGGAGTGCAAGCCCATGGCTTCGTGCAACAAGGGGCGCATGTGGTCGCGCACATACATGGTGGCGTAAACGGCCAAGATGAAAAAGCGGATCCACCAGCGGTTGACGCCTTGCAGCAGCTTGGGGTCGGCGCGCATGATCAAGGCAAACGATTCGCCGTGGCGGAACTCGTCGTTGCACCAACGCTCAAACCAGCGAAAGATGGGGTGAAAACGCTTGTCGGGGTTTTTCTCGAGCTGGCGAAAAATGGTGATGTAGCGGGCGTAGCCAATTTTTTCGGACAAATAAGTCGCGTAAAAAATGTATTTTGGCTTGAAGAAGGTGTATTTTTTCGAGCGCTTGAGTTGGCCCAAATCGATGCCGAGGTTGAAGTCCTTGAGCGACTGGTTGATGAAGCCCGCATGGCGCGATTCGTCGCGCGCCATATAGGTCATCAGTTGTTTGATGTCGGGGTTGCTGACTTGTTTGCGGATTTCGTTGTACAAAATGCAGCCCGAAAACTCAGAGGTCAGTGAACTGATCAAAAAATCCAAAAACTCTTGCCGCATTTCGGGCGAGAGCTGGGGCATGAGGGTGCGCACCTCTTCGGCAAATGCGGCGTCGCGTTGAAAGTGGTCGTGGTTGTTGTCGCCCTCGTACTCTTTCATCATGGCGTCCCACTCGGCCCGCACCGAGCTGACGTCGAGCCGGTCAAAGGCGGGGAAGTCGGTGGTGTAAAAGCGCGGGCTCAGCACCGTGTTGGTGACCGCTTTGCGGTTGGCGTCTTCAGCGCTTTCGACAGAGCCAATCAGGCCTTCGAGGTGGTCGTAGTCAACCGAGGTGTTGGACAAGCTCATGGGGGGTTCCTATCGCGAAATGGTGTTCGGTGTGTGCGGGTCTTGCAGCAACTGGGCAAACAAGCCCGCGTTGGTGGGGCCAAACGACTCCAGATCCAAACGCATTTGCGTGGCCGGGTCGATCAGCGTCAAGCGCCCATCGGTGCGGGCATGCAATTCAAATGGCTGCTGCGGTCCAATGTCGCGGCGCTTGCGCTCGCGGGCCATGGCGCGCAAAGCGCCACGCACAAAGCCTTGCTCGCCACTGAAGCGCGCCAACTCGCTGCCGTCTTGGGCATTGACCACACCGATGTCGCCGTTGTCCAAATCGGAAAAATGCAGCAAGCGCACCTGTTGGCTGGGTGCATCGGCGTAGCGGATCTCAACGCCGCTGTAGCGCACCACGGCCACCAGGGTCAGGGTGAGGAGCATCACCAGGCCCAGCACCACTGCGATGTGCTGGGGCAGGATCTGGCGCGGCAGGGCTTGGGAATGGGTGGGTGCGCTCATGTTTCAAGCCCACTGGGTTTGCACGCCTGGTGCGTTGTGGTGGGCTGGGGTGCGGTCTGTTGCGGGAGCCGTCATGGGGCTGTCGCGCAACACCGACCAAGCTTGGGCCAGCACGCGACCGGCTTCGCTGGCTTGGGGCACGCAGCGCAGGCTGGGTTGCGGATGCTTCATGTGCCAGGGGCGGTTGTGCGGCCACAAATGCACCCAGGCAATGCGGTCGGCGCGGTTGAGTTGCAAGGAAATGTCCCCCACCCCTTGTGCATTCCATACCCGCACATCCGCGGCATCAATGCGCTCAAACGGCAGGTTGTAGGTGAGGGTGAGCACAATGCCGTAGCGCATCACCACCCGGCGGTCGGTGATGGTGTAGAGCGCATTGCGTGCCGACAACCAGGCGCAGCCGAGCAACATGGCTAGGCCCATCCCGGCCAGCGTTGCGCTGATGGACAAGGACTGCACCATGGCCGAAGCGTCGCCGCCTTGCTCCCACAGGTAGGCGGCCTGCCACAACCACATGGCGGCAAAGTAAAGCGCCACTTTGCGCACATGAAACACATGCCAGGCCATGGCACGCCACTGCGGTGTGCCCTGCCACAGAATTCTTTCCCGCGCTGGCAGCGGCTCGGGCAAGCCCGGGCTGGCCTCGAAGTCGTACTCGTGCTCGTGACCGTGCGAATGGTTCACAGCGGTGGCTCCAAGCGGCTGGGCTCGGCGTACAACAAACCGGCACCAAAGTAGCCCATGATTTTTTCTTCTTCCAGCAAGGTGATTTCTTGCGTCGACTTCGTCGCGGGCACATTGGCAAATTGGTGCGCCATCAAGGCATACACAAACAGGCCATGGGCCTTGATGCGGGCAAAGTTGATGGGCATGAGCACGCGGCGGCTGCCGTTGGCCAGTTCAATGTCGACATAGCGAAACATCATCTCGGCGGTGTCAATCCACAGATCGCGCACGGTCCCGGCTATTTGCCCGTCGGCGCCATACACGGGCAGGCCGCGCGGGTCGGTGTCTTGGTGCGCCACGCCGTGGTCTGACACGCTGCTCAGGGGCACGATCAAGGGGTTGCCATGCAGGTCGCGGTCGGGGTGGTCGGCGCGTTGCGCCCAAGCGCCAGGCCCCACGCCTGCCAGCAAGGGGTCGCCCACGGGCTCGATGGGTGCACCACCCCACAGCTGGGTGTTCTGGCTCTTGTATTGACCATCCGGGCGGTTGAAGTCGGGGGCTTGCACCTCATGGCCGTTGGACAGCTTATAGGTTTTGGGGTCCGGGATGGGCCATCCGGTGACCACCGGGCCGTCTTCGCGGCCGGTGTCCATCGGATAGCCCTCGCGGTGGTTTTCCCGCACGAGGTAATAAATCAGGCCCGCAAAAAATGCCCAAAAGGCATACAGCACGAGTTGGGCCACATCGATGTACTGGGTAATAGCGCCTGTTTCCATGGTCGTTCTCCTCAAAAAATAGGGTGGGTTCAGCCGGGCAGTTCAACCAGGCCAAAGTGGGGTTGGGGTGTGCTGCTGCGGGCCGCTTGGTTGCGCACCAGGGGCCCCAAGGCCACCAGCACCACAAACAGCATGTAAATTTCCACGTGGTACACAAAGCTGTAGCCAGTGGCGGGGGAGTTCAAGCTGTGGCCCAGCCAATCGTGGATGGCCAATTGGTTGACCAAGTCGCGCAGCACGCCACCGGCGGCCATGGCCAAGCCCGCCGCGCTGGCTTGCACCGCACCCCAGGCACCGAGCACCAAGCCGGCTTGATCCCCTTGGGCCATGTTCATGGCGCACACCAACATGCCCACCGAAAAAAATCCGCTGCCCAGGCCCACCAACAGGGCGCCGGTTTGGAACAGCCAGGGGGCTTGCAAGGGGGCCGAGAACACCACGCAGGCAAAAGCCGGCAGGCCGATCAAGGCGCCCATGCCGGCCAGGCGGCAGGCGTCAAAGCCGCGCGCCAAGCAGCGTGCCGACAAGCCAAAAGCGAGCAAAGAGCCGCCAGCGCTCAAAGCCGTCAGGCTGCTGGTCATGCCCACGTCCAGGCCCAAAATTTCGCCGCCATAGGGTTCGAGGATGATGTCTTGCATGCCAAACGCGGCGGTGCCCAGGCCCAGCGCCCACAGGTAGCGGTGCATGTGCGGCAAGGCCATCAGCCGCTGCCACGACATGGAAAAGCCGTTTTGAGCGCGCTGACCGCGCTTGGCCCCACGCGCCTCTTGTTTCCACAGTGACAACAGGTTCAAAGCCGCCACCGCCACCGCCGAGCCTTGCACCACTTGGATCAGGCGCACGCTGCCAAAGTCGGCCAATAAGGCACCAAAGGCGGCACTGCTGACCACCATGCCCAACAGCAGCATGGTGTAGAGCAAGGCCACCACACGGGGACGTTTGTCGGCGCTGGACAAATCGCTGGCCAGGGCCATGCCCGCGGTTTGGGTGACTTGCATGCCCGCACCGACCAGCACAAAAGCCAAGGCGGCACCCATGCGGCCCAGCCATAGGTTGTCGGGCGTGGCCTCAGACAGCAGCAACAAAGCAAACGGCATGATGGCCAAGCCACCAAACAGCAGCAAGGTGCCAATCCACAGGTAGGGGATGCGGCGCAGGCCCAGCGCTGATGGGTGGGTGTCGCTGCGGTAGCCGATCAGGGCGCGCAGCGGGGCAAACACGAGGGGCATGGCCACGGCGACCGCTACCCACCAAGCGGGCACTTGCAACTCGACAATCATCACCCGGTTCAAGGTGCCGACCAACAACGCGGTGGTCAGGCCGATGGCGAACTGAAACAAAGACAGACGCAGCAAACGCCCCAGGGGCAACTCGGGCGAGGCCGCATCGGCAAACGGCATGAAGCGCGTGCCAAAGGCCGACACCCAAGCCGGTGGCCGAAACAGTTGGCGCCAAGAGCCGATCATGTGCG
>JBEDFU010000030.1:0-8226 GCA_041174965.1 Pseudomonadota bacterium
CCACTGCACCGCAGGGCCCGGGCCGATTGCGTGCCTATGCCCGCCTGATGCGCCATTACCCCCTGGTGGCCATTGGAGGCATCGACCTCGACAAACTCCCCGCTGTGCTCGCCAGCGGTGCAGGTTCGGTGGCGGTGGTTCGGGCTATCACGAGTGCCCCGAACCCCGAGCAAGCGGCCCATACTTTCATGCGAGCTATCGCAACGGGGCGCTGAAAAAAATGAGGTTATAATCATACGATTGATCCCCGATAGCTCAGTCGGTAGAGCGCCGGACTGTTAATCCGTAGGTCCCTGGTTCGAGCCCAGGTCGGGGAGCCAAACAATCAAGCCCCAAAAGCCCATTGCTTTCTAGAAAGTGTTGGGCTTTTTTGGTTTCAACGGCGCCAGGCCCTCCAAAACCTCGCGCGCTTGGCAAAGTGCAGAACCGAGGTCCTCAGCCAAGGCATGCGGGGTCACAACACGCGAGGGGGATGTCAAGACGCCAGTGGCGGCAGGTCCACCCAGGCTCTGTTGCGATGGCTTTGGTGGCAAGCGTCAATGAGTTGCAAACCACGTGCACCGGCCAAAAATGGCGAAGGAAAAGCACAGCCTTGTGCCACATGCGTCAGAAACAACTCCCACCCCCGGCGGTATGCATTGGCATAAGTGTCAACATCGGGCATGGCCTGCCATTGATCGATGAAGCGTTCTGAACGCTCTTGACTGATGTTCCAACTGGGTTTGGGCGTATTGGCCAGGCTTTGAAAATTGCAGGTGTGCAAGCCCACCACGGCAGACCCCAGACTGCCATCCACATGCAAAGTCATCATGTCATCGCGTCGCAAACGTGTGGACCACGATGAAAACACCTGTACCGGGATGCCACCTTCCAAAACCATCATGGCCATCGCCAGGTCTTCCACATCAACTTTGTAATCCCGTCCAGTTTCGTCCCGTCGTTGCGGGACCGAAGTGGAGGACAAACAACTGACAGATTGAATTGGCGCGATCAAACGTTCAATCATGTAACACCAATGCGGGAACATGTCCAATATCAGCCCACCCCCTTCTGACTTCTTGTAATTCCAACTCGATCTCTGAGCGGCACTGTAATAGCCGTCAAACACCCACCAGCCAAACTCAAGTTTGACTGAGAGCACTTTGCCCAGGAATCCACCATCGAGCAACTTCTTCAATTTGTGCAAGCCTGGCAAATAGACCTTGTCTTGAACCACCCCGTTGCACAACCCCTGCTCGGTAGCAAAACGGTGCAAGGCCATGGCTTGCTCGAAGGAGTCGGTCAGAGGCTTCTCCAGATAAACATGTTTACCCGCCTCTAGGGCTTGCATGGCACGCTCGAATCGCCCCGCAGTGACAGACGCGTCGAAATAAATCGTCACGTCTTTTTGCGACAAAGACGACTGCCTGTCCGTGCACCATTCGAGTTGATGTGGTTCAGCCAATGCACGCAATTTCTCAGGATTGCGCCCCAAAAGAACAGGCTCAGGAAAACAACGGCTGCCATCGGACAACTTCAAACCCTCTTGTCGCAACTGCAAGAGGGCCGGCAAATGTTGTGTGCGTGCCAAGCGACCACTGGCACCTTCGATCAAAATTTTCATGCGGGTGCTTGTCATGTCAAAGAGCAAAAGCATGAAAGGGATAGCTGCATGGCGGACCGTTGGCAACCCACATGACCCGATCATTCAAATCCATCAGCACGGCTGCGGTGGTCATGGTTTGCTTGGCTGCAGGGTGTTGGGGATCGGAGTGACGGCACAACGACAGGGGATGACTGAAGTGATCTGACATGGCGGATTTCATGCCAGCCATGTCCAAAGGTGCCGCACGGCGCAAGAGTTCGCGCATCCGGTGCGCTCGAAACAATGTGCTTGGGCTGATTTTCTCCATTTGTGACTCGCCATGTCCTGAAGTCACAAAATGGTTGGAATGTGTCACCAATCCGTCTTGCGGATAAATCATCTGGTAATGGTCAGGACTGGTTTCGAAATCAATGATTTCGCCTTGATCACTGCCGATGACGAAGTTGGCCGAGCATGTTCGACGCGTCGCGACGATGGGCTGCAAGGCGAGATCAAAACGCCGCGCATCCAGCACTTGCCGACACCGCATGTGAAAAGGCGCGGAATAGGGGTTGCGACCATCATGCGAAGAAGCAAGGCCGTTCTCCACCAATCCAATGCCGTGCTCATTGAGCCCCATCTTTCCGCCAACGATCCCCGCTTCAGTCAAACAGATCAGACTAGGCTTGTGGGTACGCTTGATGCGCAAAACCAGATTTTGTCCGTGGACTCCCGAGAGCCAATCCCAGTTTTGTCCCAGCCATACATGCCCATTGCCCGTCAGATTGGGCAAAAGACCAAAGGTGGTGCAACCATCAGCCTCTTCCACAGCGGCGGCAGGGGTCTGGGCGCTCGCGTCTTTGCCAAACAATTGAAATGCGATTTCATAGCGCGCGTTCAAAAGGGCGATGTCCAATTCGGAACAGCCACTGCCCTTGGCAATGCCACTCATTTCGGTCACGTACTCAAGGTCTTGTGAGGACATCGACTGCCACCAACGCCCGGCCTCCGCCATGGCCGCCTCATAAGTCATTCCTGAGGACATGAAGCGTTGCAGATAGGTTTGCAGGTTGCTCGCCACTTGCTTGGCGAACTGACGACCCTGCATGAGCCCACGCTCAAAGGGATCGTCACCGACGGTGATGCAGGGAATGATTTCCTCGGTGCTCATTTCATCACCTGATAAAGTTCTCGGTTGAGTTCTCCCACAAGGTCTGAGAATTGTTTCGACAAACGCATGTTCTCATCGCGGGGTCTGGGCAAGTCGATGTCATAAATCCGGTGGATGCGTCCCGGTCGGGCGCTCATCAGCACCACTCGGTCGGAAAGAAACACGGCCTCCGCCAGGGAGTGGGTGATGAAAACCACTGTCTTCTGGTAGCGTTGCCAAATTCGCATCAGCTCGAAACCCATGCGGTCACGGGTGATTTCGTCAAGGGCAGCGAACGGTTCGTCCATCAACAACAAGGCCGGATCCAGCAACAAGGCGCGCGCCAACGCAGCACGCTGCTGCATTCCTCCGGACAGCTGATGGGGGTATTTGCTCTCAAAACCTTTTAACCCCACCACCTCAATGAGTTCGGAAGGATCCAGCGCGTTACCGACAGGGATGCCTCTTTCACCGACCAATTCACGCATCAATGCGATGTTTTGCGTGATGTTTCGCCATGGCAACAGATTGGCCTGCTGAAATACCAAACCAATTCGGCCTTGTCGCCGAAGATCACCTGGCGTCTGGCCTTCAATGATGACCTGGCCGGAAGTAGGCTGCAACAAGTCAGCCAACACCTTGAGCAAGGTGCTTTTGCCGCAACCGGAAGGACCGACAATGGAAACGAAGGATCCGCGGGGGATGTCCAGATCCACTTTCTGCAAGGCCTGCACGGGGTCCCCCATGCCCAGGTCAAAGATTTGGTCAACTTGACGGATCTGTATACCGGTAGAGGTTGTCGCAGGAGATCGGGTCACGGTCATCTAGTTCACTTGGCTGGCTGCTTGATCAATGTCGCAAGGGTTTTGGCCTCATCCAAGGCATCCACAAACTGATTGGTGAACATGGAAGCAGGCGTGGGCTTTTTGGCCAGATCTCCGGCTGTGGCCATGATCTCGATGGACGAAGCCCACTTGTCTTGGGTCATCGACCCAAACCGCGTTGCGTAATCGCCATTGTTGTAGAGATCAAAAATCATGCGCAATTTACGCGATTCCAACTTCAGATCACGGTCTGGCGAGACTTTTACCACCTCTTTCATGGCCTCTTCCACATTGCCATGCGTCCAAAGCAAGCTTTTCATGGTGGCACGCACGAAGCGTTTGACCAAATCGGGATTTTTCTTGATCAGGTCCTCATTGGTGTAAATGTGTGTTCCATAGATCTTCACGCCGAAATCGCGAATTGGAAATACCTTGACAGGAAACCCCCGCGATTCGAGTGTGAGCGCTTGACCATAGGCATAACCAAACAAAGCATCGACCTGACCTGCAGCAATCATTTGCACCTCGGAGCCTCGCGCCACGTTGACGAATTCAACGTCTTTTCGTGTCAGATTGCCAGCTTTGAGCATGGGGTCGATCATGGCCGGCACATTGGTCTGAAACCAGGCCAACTTCATGTTTTTCATCTTGGCGGGCGAGTCGATGCCGCTCTTTGCCAGTGTGACCACTGCAAAAGGGTTGTCCGGCTGATCCATCATGATAGACACAATGGGCAACCCGCTGGACTTGGCCTTGACAAAAGAGTCCACATTGCCAACACCAAATTGCTCTTTCCCCGTTCCAATGAAGACTTCGTTTTGTTGTCCTGCAGCCGGGGGGCGGATCTCCAGGTCAATGCCTTCCTTTTCGTAAAAACCTTGCGCTTTCCCACCGTAATACTGCGCGTGCATGCCCCATGCCGAGAAGTTGATTCGCATCACCACCTTGTCCAAAGACCAGGCCGGGCTGGCCCACGTTAGACAGGCCAGCGAAAGAAGACAGGCTGAGTGACGCACAAAATGGAAGCTCTTCATGACAGGGTCTCCTAGTAAATCAATGGTTTTGAATCTGAACGCTGCGCCAAGAAATGCGCTGCTCAACCCAAGACATCAGCGCAAAGAATGCTGTGCCGATGATGGCCAGTGCGATGATGGCGGCAAACGATCTGGCGGTGTTGAAATTGAAGCTTCCAGAAAGCACAAGGTAGCCCAAGCCACTGGAAGCAGCCAGCCATTCGGCCACGATGGCCCCTAAAACAGCCAAGGTTGTGGCAATGCGCAGGCCGGCAAAGATGTAGGGGACGGCATAAGGCAAACGCAACTTGAACAGCAACTGGCGCTCACTGGCGGCAACCGATCGGAACAGCTCGGCCAAGCCGCGGTCGACTTCTTTGAAACCTGCCATGGTGTTGATGACGATTGGAAAAAAAGCAATCGACATCACCACCATGATTTTCGATCCAGCCCCTGCGCCCACCCACACCAGAATCAGAGGGGCAATGGCGATCTTGGGAACGCTTTGCATGCCGACAAAAATTGGCATGATCAATCTCTCCAGCAAGGGATAGCGGATCATCAAAGCCGAAACAAACAGCGCAAAGGCAACGGCACAAACATAGCCCGAAAGAATGGAGCCAATCGTGGACAGGGTATGGGTCTGTATGAGATCCCATTCGTTCACTGCCAGGGCGACAACTTGGCTGGGTGCGGGCAACAAAAATTGCGGCACATCGAACACGCGAACGAGAGCCTCCCAAGCCGACACCAAGACAATGACCATCAGCGCAGTGCCGTGGCGCTCCAGAAAGCTGGATGAGTTGGGGCGTGCAACGGTGGGTTTAGGTGAGTCGAAAGCCATGAACAATGATCAATGTGAGAACACACCATGAACGCCATGGCATTCGTTAACCATAAACGCAAAGACGTGACTTGACATTTAGGGTAGTTACTAACCTATCAATAAGAACATTGGCGACACCTGCTCTAGCCAGTTTGAAGGCCGCCAGCCATAATGATTTTGAATCTCAGGACTTGCTCTGAACGCCTATGAAAAAGCACATCGTCTGCCTCACATTTGATTTTGATGCTCAATCAGGATTCATCGCTCGCGGGTTGACCACACCGACCCCCATCTCACGCGGTGAATTTGGCGTGGTGGCCTCGGGGCGCATCCTGGACTTTCTCAAGCGAATGGGCATTGCCAGCACTTGGTTTGTTCCGGGCTTCACACTCGAAAGCTACCCCCAAGCCTGCGAACGCATCTTCGCCGAGGGACACGAAATAGGCCATCACAGCTGGGCCCATATCGTCCCTGCCACTCAGACATTGGAAGAAGAAAGTGCAGATTTTGAGCGCGCTCAAAATGCCATCAAACGCCTGACCGGACAAGGCGCAGTGGGGTATCGCTCACCGGCCTGGGACCTCAGCCCCAACACCCTCGACCTGTTGCAACAACATGGTTTCCTTTATGACAGCAGCCTCATGGGTGATGACTACTCGCCCTACTTTGCTCGCCAAGGCGATCGCGCAGAACTGGGCCAGCCATTCTCTTTTGGAAATCTGACCCAAGTTTTGGAAATGCCCATCAGTTGGACCATGGATGACCATCCACACTTCGAATTTTTGCGCTGGCAGAATACTGTGATGCCGGGCTTGCAATCTCCGCGCACGGTGATGCAGGGGTGGTTTGATGAATTCACTTACATGCAAAAATCGACCGAAACCGGGATACTCACCTACACCATGCACCCTTATGTGATCGGGCGTGGCTACAGAATGCTTTGGTTCGAAGATTTGGTGGAAAAATTGCAAAAATCTGGGGCCGTGTTCATGACCATGGAGCAAGCTGCGCGCGCGCATTTGAACGCCACTGCGACAAAGTGACGATTTTCAAATGGACAGTTCCGTATAAACGTGCAGATCAATATTTCCTGCAAATCTATGAGCTGCCATGATTGAAGAAGCCCCTACCATACAAACGCAAGCCATACACCGGCCTGACCCCTCGCTGGTTGCGCAATTGCAAAACACACCGACGGGTTTTTTGGTCGATGCCATGGGCGGCACAGGCGCGGTGGACTACCGGATCAGTCCGGCCATTGCACAGCAGTACGCTTTTTGCGGTGTCGCACTGACTTGCCACACAGGGCCGGCAGACAATCTTGCCTTGGTTCATACCTTGCCTCACATCCAGCCTGGCGATGTGCTGATGGTGGGGACGGACCAGTTCACCGCTTGCGCCGTCACTGGAGATCTGGTCTTGGGCATGGCCAAAAACTGCGGGGCCGTCGGTTTTGTCACCGATGGTTGCGTACGCGATTTGGTCGGCATTGAAAATGTGGGCCTTCCCGCCTGGTCCCTGGGTGTGACACCCAATTCTCCCCACCGCAGCGGCCCAGGCACCATCGGTTTTCCAATTCAACTTGCGGGTCTGCGTGTATGCAGCGGCGATGTGGTGGTGGCCGACCGAGACGGCGTGGTCGTGATTCCTCAAGCCATGCTCGAATCCGTGTTGTCCAAACTTCCTGTCATACGGCAATCAGAGGCTGCAGCAGACGAAGCTGTTCGTCAAGGCGCCAAACTTCCCGCCTTCTTGAAATAATTGCAATGTCCGACGCTGCGCGCTCGCTCAAGAACGCCTGAATGATTGCAGCGCTGGAAACCTCTGGAGTGCAGAAAGCGCTAGCAGTGACAGCCATCCGCATTTTCTCAAGCAATTCTTCGGTTATTTCTTGACCTTCTAGCTCGGCTCGGCGGGCATCAGTCACAAACCGATTGTCAATGGCTATAACTCACGATTTACTTTTTTCTACAAAATCTCCAGGCACGGAAGCCACTCTACTTAGCGGGGTACGACGCTGATGGCCCGATGGGTATGTTGAACTGCATTGACAATGCCCTGCAGACAGTGGACTTTGTGCGTTTTGGGCAATCCACCCAGAACCACCACACCACCGGGGCCTTAAATGGCAGTGCTACCACTGCCATCCCTTCCAATGCCAGCAGCTATGATGCCTCGCTGGTGCGGCCGCATCCTATTTCTCAAGACACCCACTCAGCGGCTGATTGGACCGTGGTGAATTTCTCGACGCGATCGATGACCCCAGGACTTGCAGTACCAACCACGCGCAATTTATCATCAACTAATCAAACGGCAGTGACGCCTCACTGGATGAGACCGCTCTGCAGGAAAGTGCCCACCTGGGTCTAGGTAGCACAGGGGGCCTATGCAGACTGGGATCAAAGTGGCAGCCACACCGCGTCGACCGTATCGGTGGACGTGAACAAAGACGGCCTCATAAACGTGTTGACGGATTATGGTCAACAAAGGGACGATTTGTCACAATCTAAAAGCATGCACGATAACAACATTGAATTACAGTACAACCCAAGACACGCAGTCCCTAACGTCGAGGAACACGCCGCTCGCATGCAGCATTTAAGCGCCCGTGCTCGCGACCGCCATCAGGGGCTGTACAACCTGCGCTATGGTTCCGGGCCCTTGGCCACGCTGGACGTGTTTCGCGCAGCGCAGGCCCATGCCCCGGTGCATGTGTTCTTGCATGGCGGATACTGGCGAGGACGCGACAAAAGTGACTTCAGCTTTCTGGCCGATGCCTTGATCTCGCAAGGCATCACCCTGGTCGTGATGAATTACGACTTGTGTCCCCAAGTCGAGTTGCCAACGAT
>JBEDFU010000031.1:0-8882 GCA_041174965.1 Pseudomonadota bacterium
ACGTGTGGGTGTGCGGGCCGACGACATTGGAGCGAAGCGACCGGAGGAGGCCTGCATACCCCGAGATGGCGGTTTAAGAGGGGGAGTTGAAGGCCACGCATACCCCGAGATGGCGTTTTAAGAGTGGAAGTTCAGTGCACCAAGAAAGGCAAGCGCGAAAGGGGAGGGTGGTTACATCGCCCAAATTCGCGGCGTCACCGTGGGCAGTCGCCATATTTCGGCGCGCCAACCCAGCCACACCAACTTGAGCAAATGAAACACAGCCTCGACCTGCGGCGCCAACACACGCAACACCACCATGCGCGGGTCAGGTGACGTGACACCTGACCACATCTTCAAAGGGCTTGCCTCGCAAATTTGTCGTGCCACATCCAATGCAAGACTGCGCTGCGCTTCAGCCCACGGGCTGCCTTGGGCCATCACCAAAGTGCCCATGCAGCGCTGGCCGGCCAACCCCATGGGGCTGTTGAGCAAGCGTTCATCGCTTGCGGCCAAATGGGCGCGCTCCAACCACATGCCCTTGATTTCCAGGTGCTGCGCACAGTGCCCTTGATCAAAGGCCAAGTTCGCATGTGGCAGGCCCAAAGCCAGCATGTCCCAGGCCATCAATTCGCTGCCGGGTGACAACTGGCCCACCCATTGATTCAAAGCTTGGCAACCACTGTAGGCAATCGTCTCCAATGGCAACCATTCCAGTTTGGCACCAGACGCCAAGTTCACACTCACCTTTTGCTGGGCCAAACCTTGTTCGCTGCGGTAAAAGCGGGTCGCCCCTGGGGTGGTGATCAGGGCGTGGGCACCCGCATCGACTTGTATTTGGATGTCCAGGGTGTCGCCGCCCACCAAGCCACTCGGTGGATGCACCAGCACGTTGTGGCACACCGCGTCGCCTTCGGGGTACAGGCTTTTGAGCACCCGCAAGGGGCCCTGGTGTTGGTGGTGGACAACGCTGCGCCCCGAGGCTTGTTGGTAATGCAGTGCCAAGCTGGCGGGCCAGCGGTGGGCAGAGGAGGGCAGGTCAGCGGACATATCAGCCGCATTGTGGCGCAGGCGCTTGGCCTGCGCGGGCCGTCAAGAGGCGGATTTTTTTTCGGCAGCCACTTGCCGAGCGATGGCTTCCACTTGTTCGTTGGACATGCCAAATTTGGCTTGCAAGGTTTTCAGCTTTTGCTTCTCAGCCTCACTGACCACGCCATCAGCCAAGACCTCGCGCACCTCCATCTCATACAGCGACTCGCGCCGTTGCACTTGGGCGGTGTAAGCCGTGGCCACCACACCGGTCAGGATGGCTGCCAGGGCAATGGCCAAAATTTGGGTCACCACCACCAAGGCCACGCCAAAGTAAGTGACTGGGTCCACATTGCCCCAGCCCGCGATGATGGTCAAGATGAACCAATGCATGGCCGCTGGGATGGATGGGAAGACTTCGGGCTGGTCGTGGCCTTCAATGATGTAAATCAAGGAAGAAAACAGCAGGCAGCTGATGAACAGCAAAAACAGGGCCGAAGAAAAGGAGTCGCGCTCGGATTTGATGGCCTCGAACATGTCGTCCATGGCGCTGTTGTAGCGCGACAGCTTGAAAATGCGCAGCAAACGGAACATGCGCAACACGCGCAAATCGGCACCGGGCATGAGCAATTGCAGGTAAAACGGCACGGTGCTGAAAAAGTCGACCAAGCCGTAAATACTGAACAAATATTCTTTGCGACCCTTCCAGGCCAAGCCGGGCTCGGTACCCATGTATTTGCGGCCATACGACCACACCCGCAACACGTATTCAATCGAAAACACGATCACGCTGAAGGTGTCGAACACATGGAAAAACTGCTCGTATTCGTCTCCAAAGGATTGCACCGACTCCAAAATGATGGCCACCACATTGGCCACCACCAAAGAGGCGATGAAAATTTCAACCATTTTGCTGGTGCGGTCCATGACCGCGCCATCCAACACCTCGTAAATACGGCGCTGGATGCGGGCCACGGTGCCCAGGCTTTCGGCGGTGGCTTCATTCATGAAGACTTCTCCGCTTTGTGCTCATCAATCATGGACTGAACCTGGGCATCCGACAAACGAAACTGTTGTTGCAAGCGGCGCAGGCTTTCTTTTTCAGCGTCTGACACCACCCCATCGGACAAGACTTGGCGCAACTGGCTTTGGTAGGCAGCTTTTTTGCGCGACATCTGGTTGGAAAAGGCCGAGGCCACAATCCCGGTCATGATGGCCGCCATGCAAACGCCCAAAAAGCCGGTCAGCAAGGCAATGATTTCTCCGGCTTTGGTCACCGGTTCCACATTGCCGTAACCGGCGGTGATGGTGACAATGGCCCAATAGATAGCGTGTGGGATGGAGCCAAAGTGCTGGGGCTGTTCGTGCCCTTCGGCAAAGTGCATGAGCGACGCTGACACGACGGTGGCAATCAGCAGCAAAAACGCCGCAGAGCCAAAAGCGCGTCGCTCAGAATGAACCGCAGCAAACAAGTCTTGCAAGGCGGTGTTGTACTTGGACAGCTTGAGGATGCGCAGCAACCGCAAAACCCGCAAGATGCGCAAATCCAAGGTGGGGAAAAAAACTTGCAGGTAAAACGGCATGGTGGCAAAAAAATCGATCAAGCCAAAGGGGCTGAAGATATAGCCCCGGCGGCCTTTCCAGGCACCACCTTCTGTCGCGGCGAACTTGGCCCCCAGTGACCACACCCGCAGCACATATTCCAGCGAGAAAAACATCACGCTCCAAAATTCCAACTCATGGAAAAAGTCTTTGTATTCGGCATGGACTTCGGGGATGGAGTCCAAAATCACGGCCGAGCAATTGACCAAGACGACGATGGTGATCAGCCACTCCACATAGCGGCTGACCGCATGTTTGGGCGACCCATCAAGCACCTCCATCACGGTGCGCTGCAGGGATTGCGGTGAAGAAATAGGGGTCACATCAACTCAAGTCAGGATAAAAAACGCACCCCCGCAGGGGCGCGTGTCGGTTTTCAAGGCTTCAACGGTGCTCGAGGATGTGCTTCCAAATCTCGACCTCGCTCGTTGTCAAGCGGTCTTCTGACTGGGCCTTTTCCAAAAAGGCCGTTTGGTCCACATAAATACCCAACTGCGCAATTTGGTTGAGCAAGTACTTGTAGTGCTCCACCGCATGCAAGGGGGTTTGTGCAATCACATTGACCGGCAGTTGCAGCAAACTCTTGCGGGCGTTTTCCATCTCCAATTGGAGGACTTCCAAGATGGAGTTCATTTCCTCCACCGTCAAGTGCAAACGCTTGGCCTCTGAGCGCAACAAGGCCATTTCTTCTTCGTCCAACTCACCGTCGCCCAGCATCCTCAAGATGTTGGCCTTCAAGGCGTCGCGTTCTTTGTGCAGTTGGTCGCTGAAGGCAGACGCCAACAAACCGGCGGGGATGGCAAAAATACCAATGCCCAACAAGGACATGACCACCGTCATGGCGCGCCCAATGGGCGTGATGGGTGAAATGTCGCCATAACCCACCGAGGCCAGGGTGATCACCGCCCAGTAAATCGCGGTCGGGATGTTTTCAAACTTCTCGGGTTGGGCCGCGTGTTCAACCAAATAGCCCAAGCTGGCGGTCAGCACGATCAGCAAAATCATGATGAAGGCGGCGGCGCTCATCACCGGCCATTCGCGTTTGATCACCTTGAACAAGGTGGCCGTGGCGTCGCTGCCGCGTGTGAGCTTGAGCAAGCGGGCCAAGCGGAAGATCCGCAAGAAGCGCAAGTCCAGTACTTGGTGCAGCAGCACTTCCAAAAAGAAGGGCAGGATGGCCAAAAAGTCGATGAAGGTCGACGGGTTGGTGAATTCTTTGACGCGGCCTGTCAGAGGATTGCGGTGGCCCGGTTCCTCCACCGCTGAATAAATGCGCATCATGAATTCGATGGTGAAAATCGCCACCGCGATGGTGTCAAGGATGACAAACTCGATGTTGATCAGGTAACTCACCGAGGCCACCGTCTCCAGCACCACAGCGAACACCGAAATCAGCACCCACACGCCAATGAACACATCAAAGAAGTCTTTCAGCTTGCCGCCGTAAGCGCTGTTGAACATCAAGGCGTGGATTTTTTGGCGGAACGTGCGCTCGCGGTTGAGCTCTTTGAACTCTTTGATGGCCGGCAACAGGACGCGGAAAATTTTCAGGATTCGCAGCAGCCGCAAAAACCGCAGGGCGCGCAAGTCCACCGGCACAAAAGCTTGCAAAAAGAAGGGCAGGATGGCCAGCAAGTCGATGATGGCAAATGGGCTCGCCATATAGGCCAAGCGGGGGTTGCCTTTTGCTTTGAATTCTTCGTCCTCGGGCGCCAGGTAAAAGCGGGTGAGGTATTCAATCACGAACACGATGATGGAGAACACATCAAAGGCGTGGAACCAATTTTTGTAGGGTTCAAAAATGGCCGGGACTTGTTCGAGCACCATGCTGAACAAATTGGCGACTATCAAAATCGCGATCCATTTGTCCACCGACTTTTGGTAATTGCCCGGGATATTGGGGTTGAGCAGCCAGGCGTATAGCCACTGGCGGCGTGGCAAGTCCGGGGAAATGTCGGCTTCTACTTCGACACCCAACAGGTGTGCAGCGTCGAGGTCAGCGATTTGGATGGCTTTGCGGGGTTGTTCCATGGGGCACCTCAGAATTCGAACTCGGCCACTTTGACCGCATAAGCACCCTTGTCACAAACCGACACGCGCACCTGGATTTTTTGATCGATCACCACATCGGGGGTCAACGCAGAAACGATGTGCGGTATGGCCGACCCAGGCGGGGTGGGGGTGATTTTTTCCATCACGATATTGCCAGCCAAGCTGCGGTCATCGGGGTTGCAGGCGGGCGCAAAGTCCAGCGCAATGCCATCGCGAAACGGGTTGTCCAAGGCCTTCATGTTTGATTGAACCAGGATGGCATCCAAACAACCGCCCCAGGTGTTGGGTGCTTTCGCCGTGGCCGCTTTATCGGCCGCAGGTGCAGCGCCATCAGGGGGTGGCGCAGTGCCTGCGCATGCGGCCACGCCAAAGTCCGCTTCAAAGCGGCCCGCGGTGGCCTCTTGCATCCAAGACACAACGGCTTCGCCATTGCGTTTGGCGGTCTCGGTTTTGTTGGCCTCTGTATAAGCAAATTTCCCAAAAAGTGCCACCACAGCCAAAGCCACCACACAGGACAGCAGGAAGATCCAGTCTGTGACAGTGGGTTTCGTCGACACTGGGGCATTGGGCTGCGCTGGTGCTGAGCTCATAAATATCATCCTCTTGAAATTGCAGACTTTTGAAAGTCCAGCTTGTTGTGATTCCGATGATATTCGTAAATCAATTAACAAAATAGAAAAATTTGATGCTGAATGCCAGGATGGTTTATATATGGCCCGCGGCTGAATAATTTAGGGTTCACCCCGGGGGAATAGCGCTGGCAACTCAAACATAAGACTGTTGCGTTATGCACAAGCATGGCCGCATGCAAATGGATGCATCACGCCAACTGGGATTTCAAAACCCTCAAAGTCTCTCAAGATGCAGCCAGGTCAGGGCGCTGCACAGCCCTGTGCCACGGCAGTGGTGTGGCACAGGGCTCAGGTGTTTTGCGAGCCGCGGTGGGCCCAGGCCGTGGTGTTCTTTTCGATGTAGCTGAACAGCTCATACATGGCCATGGCCATCACGCCCACCACCACCAGGCCAGAAAAGGCCAGGCCCATTTGCATGGCCGATCCGGCAGAAATCAGCAAGTAGCCAATGCCTTCGTTGGCGGCGGTCATCTCAGACACGGTGGTGCCGACAAAGGCCAATGTGATGGCCACTTTGAGCGAACCAAAAAAGTAAGGCATGGAACGCGGCAAACCGACCTTGACCAACACGTCCCAGCGCTTGGCCCCCAAGACGCGTAACACGTCTTCGAGTTCAGGCTCCAAGGTGGCCAAGCCGGTGGCGATGTTGACGGTGATGGGGAAAAAACTGATCAAAAAAGCGGTCAAGATGGCCGGGCCAATGCCAATGCCAAACCACACCACCAAGATCGGCACAAAGGCGGCTTTGGGCAGGGCGTTGAAAGCGGTCATCAAGGGGTAGACCGCGGCATAGGCCAAGCGCGAGCTGCCAATCACAAAGCCGAGCAGCACGCCCACCACAATGGCAATGCCAAAACCGGCCATGGTGACCCAATAGGTGCGCCAAGCATGGGCGGCGATCACCCCTGAATACTCCACGGTTTGCTGGGCAATGCGCGAGGGGCTGGGGAAGATGAATTCAGACACCGAGAAGGCCCGGCACAGGCCTTCCCAAATAAGCAATGTCACCACCAGCAAAATCAGTGGCGACCAGCGTTCGAGTTTTTTGTTGTTCATGGGGCTTGGCGATCGGCTCAGGTTTTGCGAATCGCGCCAATGTGGCTGCGCAATTCGTGCACGATGTCGGTGAATGCGGGGGTGTAGGTGATTTCCAAATCACGCGGGCGCGGCAAATCAATCTCGCGGCGCACCACAAAGCGGCCAGGGCTTTTGCTCATCACATACACGGTGTCGGCCAAAAACACCGACTCGCGCAGATCGTGGGTGACCAAGATGACATTGAAGCGCCGCTCGGTCCACAGGTCGCGCAGGGTGCACCAGAGTTCTTCGCGGGTGAAGGCGTCCAAGGCACCAAAGGGCTCGTCAAGCAACAGCATTTTGGGCTCATGGATCAGGGCGCGGCAAATGCTGGCACGCTGCTGCATGCCGCCCGAGAGTTGCCAGGGAAATTGGCGCTCGTAGCCGCCCAAGCCCACGCTGCGCAACAAGTCGATGGCGCGGGCCTCATATTCGGCACGTTTTTCTTTGAACTGGCTGCGGTAGGGTTCGACAATTTCCAGGGGCAGCAGCACGTTGTCCAAGGTGGTGCGCCAAGGCAGCAGCGATGGCGCTTGAAACGCCATGCCACTGATCTTGAGCGGACCGTCGACCATTTGCCCACCCACGTGGATGCTGCCCTTGGTGGGGCGGCGCAAACCCGTGGTGAGCTTCATGAATGTGGATTTGCCGCAACCCGAAGGCCCCACGATGGCGATGAACTCGCCTTGTTTGACCTGGAGGTTGATGTCTTCGACCGCAAAGTGGTTTTGCGCCAACAACTCGTCGTTGTAGGCCAGCCAAACGTTTTGAAAGTCGACGAAGTTTTCGGCAGCAGCAGTCATGAATTCAAGCGCTTATTTTTTGGGCAGGATGTCGAGGTCTTTGGCGCTGGGCAAAAAGCTGCCGTTCCAAATCGCATCGGGGTTGACGCGTGACTTGGTGTTGAAGGCATCTGACACTTGCGAGGCCATCAGGGCCAAGCGCGGTCCTTGGGTTTGGCCAAAGCCTTCTTTGCGCGCATCGGGGCTGTTGATCACGGTGTCGATGGCCAGTTTGAGGCGGCGCACTTCGAGTTCGGTGTTGATGATGCCGTCGCGGGCCTTGACCGATTCGATGCCTTTGGCAGGGCTGGCGATCACATCTTTGGCGCCTTTGGTGAAGGCCCGCAGGAAGGCTTTCACGGCTTCGGGGTTTTCGCGCAGGATTTTGGGTGTGGCGATGATGGCGTTGCCATACAACTTCACGCCAAAGTCGGGGTACTGCATGACGACCACGTCTTCGGCCTTGACGCCACGGGCTTCGATGTTGAGCAGCGAGGTGAAGGTGAAGCCGGTGATGGCGTCCACGTCGCCGCGCACCAACATGGTTTCACGCAACGGGGGGTCCATCGCCGTCCAGGCCACGGTGCCAATGCCGTTGGCTTTTTGGAAGATGGGGAAGGCACGGCGGCCAGCGTCAAACACCGGTGCGCCCAATTTTTTACCGGCCAAATCGGCGGGCACTTTGATGCCTGACTTTTTCAGCGCCATGACCGATGCCGGGGTGTTGTTGTAGACCATCATGATGGCCACGGGCTTGTTGGGGGCGTCGGGGTTGTTGGCGTGGAATTCCATCAAGGCGGCCAAATCGGCAAAGCCCATGTCGTAAGTGCCAGATGCCACGCGGGTGACCGCACCGCCCGAGCCGTTGCCGGCGTCCACCGTCACATCGAGTTTGGCGTCTTTGAAGTAGCCGGCGGCCACGGGGTGGGTGAAAAAGGCGGCAGGGCCTTCAAAGCGCCAATCCAATTGGAATTTGATCGGGGTGGTTTGGGCCTGGGCCCAGGTGGCTGACAGGGCCAAGGTGGCCAGCAGGGAAAGTTTGAGGAAGGGGCGTTTGGACATGGAAACTCCTGATGATGGTGAAAGGGTTTAGCAATATAGATGCCCAGCATGGGCAGGTCGCTGGGGGGTCAAAGCGCATTTTCCCCCATCTGACGACCTGCGCCGCACCTGCGGTGTGCATTGCCAATCCTCATTGGTGCACCTTGCACCCCTTTCGCCTTTGTGCCTGGGTGGGCAGCGCGGGCTTGGCGCGCAGGATCGATCAATCCATACAAAATTGTATACAGTTTGGCGGCGGCGCCACCCCATGAAAACCCGAGGGGGAGCGGTACCGACCCCAGCGCAAGAGGGTGCTGGGGGTGGCATCGGGTGCAAGGATTGGGTCACTGGCCAAGGCGTTCAGCTGAGCAAATCCAGCAGACTGCGCGCCACCACCTTGGTGGCGCGGCGCAGGTCTTGCAAATTCAGCCGCTCATCGGCCCTTTTGGCATGTGACTCCAACACAGTGCGTGGCCCCGCGCCGTAAATCACGCCGGGGATGCCGCGCTCCACATACAAGCGCACATCGGTATAGAGCGGTGTGCCCACAGCCGGTATGGGCTCACCAAAAACCTCCGTGCCATGTTTTTGCAAAGCTTGCACCAAGGGGCGGTTGCCACTCAGAGGCACCATGGCCCGCGCCAGCAACAAGCGTTTGACATCGGCGCGGATGTGGCTTCCCCCCCGG
>JBEDFU010000032.1:0-20803 GCA_041174965.1 Pseudomonadota bacterium
GCTGTGGGCCGCCTTGTTGGCTTGCCAAAACCCAACCGCCACAGACTGATCACAAAGGCTTTTGCCGCCAAGCCAATGCGGCACCCAGCAGCAGGGCTCCGGCTGAAAACACCAAGCCACGGGCCAGACCGCCAGGGCCGTCCGAAATCCACCCCACCACCACCGGCCCGATGATTTGCCCGGTGGCAAACACAATGGTGAAGGCACTGATGCCCGTCGCCCATTGGGATGCGGGAAGGTTGTGCCGCACCAAGGCCGTGCTGGACGCCACCACCGATAAAAAAACCGCACCGAACAACAGGCCTGAAGCCATCACCGCCGCGTCATGCGCGGTGAGTGCCGGCACGATGGTGGCCAGGCCCAACAAAGCATTCAAGGTGGCCATGGCTCCTCCGGCCCGGGCCCGGTTGAGCAAGCCCGACCACAAGCGCGATGACCCCACAACAGCGCAGCCCAACAAGGCATAAAACACCATCAACGCGCTTTCGCTTTGCCCTTGCTCACGCAACAAAGCCACCACAAAGGTCATGTAACCGATATAGCCCACGCCAAACAGGCCATAACCCGCCAAGGCAAAGGACAGGGATGGCCAGTGAAAGGGCTTGGGTGTGGCGTCACTCGGGTTCGGTTCATGCCCCAACAGGCCTTGCCGCTGCCACAGGGCACAGCGCTTCAAGGGCCACCACATGGCCAAGCAACAAGCGGCGCACACCGCACTCAACCACCACCAGGCCCAAACCCAGGCGTGGGCCAAGCCCTGCTCATGGGCGTGGGCCATGACCGGCGGCAGGCTGATCGCCGACAAAATGATGCCCCAGCCCGTGCCACCGTAATACAGGCCCAACAGCCAACCGGCACTGGGTGGATGCAAATTGCCCAGCCGTGCGGCCAACAAGCCGCCAGCCACAAACACCCAGGCGCTGGACAAACCGGCCAACACGCGCTGCAACAGCAGGGGTTCAGCCTGCGTGAAAAAACCACTCAAGCCCATGAAGACGCTGGTCAACACCGCACCGGTCATGAACACCTGTACCGCATCCCAGCGGCGCAGCATGCGTGGCAAGGCCATGGCACCCAGTAAATAGCCCAGGGCGTTGGCGGTGTTCATGGCGCCAGCCAAGGTGTAGCTCCAGGCCAAGTCGTCCCGCATGGGCGGCAGCAGCAGGCCGTATGAAAAACGCGCCATGCCCAGCGAAATGGCCGCCCCCAAGGACAGCGCGAAAGCCATGCCCCAGAGACTGCGCACTGAGGGCAGGGTCATGTCAGTCCCTCAACGTTGGGGGTTGAGCACGAAGTCGTATTCCATCAAGTAAGTGCCGTCGGCTTGCTGAACCCAGTCGGTGACCAAGGATTGGCGCACACCGAACACCGCATCGGAGTCGAGGTATTTGTCGTGGTCGCGGAACACGTGGGTGATCAGGCGCTCATAGCCAGGTGCTTCCACCATGAAGTGCAAATGCGCCGGGCGCCACGGGTGGCGTTTGGTGGCGTTGAGCAAGGTGCCCACCGGGCCATCGGTGGGGATGGGGTAGGCCTCGGCCAAGATGGTGGTGAAGTGAAAATGGCCTTGGTCATCGGCATTCAAAATGCCCCGCGCCTGGGGTTGCGACAGGTTTTCGTACTGCACATCGTATTTGCCATCGTCATCGGCTTGCCAGACATTGAGCTTGGCGCCCTTGACCGGCTCGCCGCCCAAACCCTTGACCTGGCCGCGCACCAAACACTTTTGGCCCGAAGCACCGTTGGACACATCGGCACCCAATTCAAAATGCGGCGCGTTCTCCAAAAAGAAAGGGCCAAACACGGTGGGCTCGGTGCAGCCCGCAGGCTTGTCCTGGTTCATGGCGATGGTGAGCATCGACAAACCCAACACATCGCTCAGCAAAATGAATTCTTGCCGCACGTCGGTGCACTTGTGTCCGGTGGCGGTGAGGTATTGGATGCCGTAAAACCACTCCTCTTCGGTCAACTTCACATCGCGGGCGAAGTTGTGCAAGTGCGTGACCAGGCTGGAAATGATTTCCTTCAGGCGCGGGTCAGGCGTGTTTGCAAAGCGGGCCAACACGGCCTCGGTGATGGTGTCTTGGTTCAAATTGCGCACGGTTTACTCCTGGTGAATGCCTGCGGATTGTTCCACCACCTTGATGATGGCGGCGTAGTCTTGCTCGGCCCAGCCTTGGGCCAAGGCCGACTGCATCATTTGGCGGGTCATGGCGGTTTGCAGCAAGGGCACTTGCAAGGCGTTGCCCTCGGCCAAAATCAAATCGATGTCTTTGAGCATTTGCGGCACGGTGAAGGTGGGCGTGAAGTCACGTTGTGACAACTGCACCGCTTTGGCTTTGACAATCGGTGAGGCCACGGCACTGGCCCCAATGACTTGCCACAAGTCAGTCCAAGCCAAACCGCCTTTGCTGCCCAAGCTCAGGGCCTCGGCCAGCATGGCACTGGTTTGACCAATCATCAGGTTGATGACCAGCTTCATCAGCCGGGCTTGCTCGCCCTCACCCAAATAGAACTGCACCGAACCCCAAGGTTTGAGCAGGGGTGCCACGCGTTGCCAAACGGCCTGGGGACCGGATGCCATGAGGGTCAATTGGCCGGCCTCGGCCATGTGGTTGTTGCCAGATACCGTGACGCGCAAATAGTCTCGCCCGGTGGACGCGAACAGCTTGGCCACCGCGGCCGATGCAGCCACCGACACCGTGCTGGTGTCCAGGTAAAAACCGCCTTGGGGCAGGTGCTGGGCCACCACCGCAGCGGCACTTTGGAGCGCGGCATCGTGGGGCAAGGACGACATGGCGCCATCGGCTTGGGCCAAGGCAGCTCCCAGGTCTGTGGCCATCGTCAGCCCCGCCGCTTGGGCCAAGGCCAAACGCTGCGCATCGGTGTCGTGAACCGCCACGTCATGGCCGCCCGCCATCAAATGACAGGCCATGGGCAAGCCCATCTTGCCCACACCCAAAAACACCAGCTTCATGCGGTGGCCATCGAAATGGTGGCCATCAATTGGCCTTCAGGCCTGCGGCCTTGACGATGCGCGCCGCCGTATCAATTTCAGCTTTGATGTAGGCATTGAAGGCGTCTGGCGCCATGGTGAAGGGGTCGGCACCCAATTTGGCCATGCGCTCTTTGATCTCTGGGTTGGCCAAGGCTTTCAATGCTTCCTCATGCAAACGCTTGACCACCGCAGCGGGGGTGGCGCTGGGGACGATCATGCCCACCCAGAGGGTGTAATCCGATGCGGGCAAGCCCGCTTCAATGCTGGTGGGCACCTGGGGCAAGGTGGAGGCGCGCATTTTGGTGCTGACCGACAGGGCTTGCAACTTGCCGTCTTTGATCAGCGGCAAGGCCGAGGCCAAGGGGGCAAAAAACCAATCGTTCGAGCCACCAATCACATTGGTCATGGCGTCGGGTGTGCCTTTGTAGGGCACATGCAAAGCGTCAATGCCCGACTGCAAGCGGAAAATTTCTGCATTTAAATGGGTGCCACTGCCCACACCGGCCGAGGCGTAATTGAACGTGCCGGGTTTGGCTTTGACCGCATTGATCAACTCTGCCTGGGTTTTCCAACCCTTGGCTGGGTTGACCACCAAGACATTGGGAATGGCCGCCAAGGTGGTCACACCGGTCAAGTCTTTCACCGTGTCGTAGGCCAAGTTGGGGTACAGCGATGCGTTCAGCGCGTGGCCTGAGGAATGCACCAAGACCGTGTAGCCATCGGCATCGCTTTTGGCCACCAGGCCCGCTGCAATCGTGCCACCCGCGCCCAGGCGGTTGTCAATCACGATGGTTTGGCCCATGGACTTGCCCATCGCATCGGCCACGGTGCGGGCCACGATGTCGGTGGCGCTGCCGGCACTGAAAGGCACCACAAATTTGATCGGCTTGGTCGGATAAGCCTGCGCCAAGGCATGGCCTTGCACCAACATGCAGGCCATGGCCGCCAAGGCCAAGCCGGTGCGCCGGGTGAAACTCATAGCGGTCTTCATGCGTGTTGTCTCCTGATGAAATATCAATGCGAAAAATGGGTTCAAGAACTCAAGCCGTCACTGATGGTTTTGTTCTCGGACTTCAACTCCAAACCGGCATCGCGCGCGGTTTCTACCAACAGTGCTGCAAAGTCGATGTTGTCGTAACCACGCCCCACCATGCGCGCCACCGACTCGCGGGTGGCCGCCGCAGCGGGCATGCAGACGCCTTGGGCTTTGGCAGCCGCCATGCCCAAGTCCATGTCTTTGAGCAGCAGCTGGGGGGTGAAAGTCACCTGGTCAAAGGTGAGGTTGGTCAGCATGGGGGTTTTGTAGCGGGTGTACATGGAGCCCAAGACCGAGTCGTTGATGCTTTCCAAGAACAAATGGCGCGGGATACCCGCTTTTTCGGCCATCACCGTGATCTCACACAGGTTTTGGATCACCACGCCAAACATGGTGTTGTGCGCGATCTTCCACACCCGCGCCAATTCGCCCTCGCCGACCCACATGGTTTTGCGCGCCATGGCCTGCAAATACGGCTCGGCCAGGTCATACAAATGGCGCGGGCCTGAGGCCACCACCAACAATTTGCCGGCCTTGGCCACTTTGGCATTGCCCGACACCGGCGCGCACAAATAGGCCACACCGATCTTCTCCAGTGCTTCACGCACTTCGGCCGAACCTTCTTGCGAAATGGACGAGCTGTCGACCACGATCTTGGGCAGGGTTTTGCCCGTCACCAAGCCACCTTCGGCGAACAACACCTCTTTCAAGTCATCCGTGGTCGACACCATGGTGAACACCACCTCGCACGCGGCCAAGTCCAGCTTGCTGTTGACGATGGTTGCGCCATATTCGGCCAAAGGCTCGGCTTTGCTGCGGGTGCGGTTCCACACATCCACACCGTGACCGGCTTGGGTCAAACGCTTGACCATCGCCTCGCCCATGCGCCCCAAACCAATCCATCCCACTTTGTTAGCCATGTTGTTTCCTCATCAGAATAAAAAATTGAAGCTCAAGCGGCGATGGGCAAACCCACCAAACGCTCCAAATCTGCGCGCGACAAACCGTCGACCGCATCGACCCACTTCAGACCTTGGGGCGTGACGTCCAAGGTGGCCAAATCGGTGTAGATGCGTTTGACGCAACCCAAACCGGTGAGGGGGTAGGTGCATTGCTGCACCACTTTGCTCGCGCCTTGTTTGGTCAGCAAATCCATCATCACCCAGGTTTGCTTGGCACCCATGGCCAAATCCATGGCCCCACCCACCGCCGGAATGGCCCCCGGCTCGCCGGTATGCCAATTGGCCAAATCGCCGGTGGCGCTGACCTGAAACGCCCCGAGCACACAAATGTCCAAGTGCCCGCCGCGCATCATGGCAAAGCTGTCGGCATGGTGAAAAAAAGCCCCGCCCGGCAGCAAGGTGACGGGCTGCTTGCCCGCGTTGATCAAATCAAAGTCTTGATCCGCTTCAGCCGGTGCCGGGCCCATGCCCAAAATGCCGTTCTCGCTGTGCAAGATGATTTCCAAACCGGCTGGCAAGTGGTTGGCCACCATGGTCGGCATGCCAATGCCCAAATTCACATAGGCCCCATTGGGGATGTCTTGGGCCACCAAGGCGGCGATCTGGTCTTTGCTTCTGCGGGGGTGTGTCATCTGAACCTCATGCCTTGAAACCGCCGCCTTGCGTTTGCACGCGCGGCACTTGCACCACTTGGGAGACAAAAATTCCGGGGGTGACCACCGTCTCTGGGTCGAGTTGCCCCAACGCCACCACCTCGTGCACCGAGGCCACGGTGCGGCGTGCGGCCATGGCCATCACCGGCCCAAAGTTGCGCGCAGCCTTGCGGTAGGTGAGGTTGCCCCAACGGTCACCGCGCTCGGCCCTGATCAGCGCCAAATCGGCGTGAATGGGGTGCTCCAGCACATGCATGCGGCCATTGATCTCACGGGTTTCGCGCTCACTGCCGTCGGGGTTGCGGGCCAGCTCCGTGCCGTAAGCGGTGGGCGAGAAAAAAGCGCCAATGCCCGCGCCCGCTGCGCGGATGCGTTCGGCCAAGTTTCCCTGGGGCACCAATTCCAATTCAATCTGCCCACTGCGGTACAGCGCGTCAAAAATTTGGCTGTCCACTTGCCTGGGAAAGCTGCACACCACTTTGCGCACCCGACCGGTTTTGAGCAAGGCGGCCAAACCGGTTTCGCCGTTGCCCGCGTTGTTGTTGACCACCACCAGGTTGCGCGCCGAGCCATCTTGCAAGACGCGCATCAGACCTTCGAGCAGTTCATTGGGGATGCCTGCCGTGCCAAAACCGCCCACCATGATGGTGGCGCCATCGACAACCGGTCCCACGGCTTCCTCCACGGAAGCGGCGATTTTGTTGATCATGCTTGGCTTTCGAATCGAATCACACCGCAGTTGAATTTGCGCACACTGTGCGCGGCAAATACAAAGGGGTGCATTGTGTCACCGACGGCGCATTCTAAAGAGGTCGCCAACACTTCCACACTGGGGCGGCAGATGAAGATCTGGGGTCAACGCGGACACCTGAAGCGATGTCGCTCAAACCGGTGTCAACCCTGGCGCCGGAAACGGCACAATGTCGCTCACCTGCGAGGCGCCATGACCACCCCCATCCTGACCTACAACCCCAACCCTTCTCATCCAGACAAGCAACTGCCGCCCTTGGCTTGCGACAGCCATGTGCATGTGTTTGGCCCAGCCAATCGCTTTGCCTATGCCAGCAGCCGCAACTTCACTCCGGTGGATGCGCCCAAAGAGCGTTTGTTCGATTTGCACCGGCACTTGGGCATTGGCCGTTGTGTGATTGTTCAATCGGCGGTGCATGGCATGGACAACCGGGTGGTGGAAGACGCCATCGCAGCCGGCCAAGGGCGCTACCTGGGCGTGGCTTTGGTTCCGCTGGATGTTGATGACGGTGAATTGCGGCGCTTGGCCAGCCTGGGTTTCCGCGCGGTGCGGTTCAACTTCATGCCGCATCTGGGTGGCGCGGTGGACACACAGGCCTTGTTGGCCCTGACCCAACGCTTGGCCCCTTTGCACATGCACCTGCAAGTGCACTTTCCATCGGCCATGGTGCACAGCTTGGCACCGGTGCTGGTGCAAAGCGCGGTACCAGTGGTGATCGACCACATGGGCCGGGTGGACGCCCAACTGGGCCCCCAACACGCCGACTTTGTGGCCTTGTGCGAGCTGCTCGGCCAGCCCGGCATGCATGTCAAGGTCAGTGGCATCGACCGCATCGACCCCAGCCCGCCCTACACCGCCGGCTTGTTGTTGGCGCGCAGCTTGGTCGAGCGCTTTCCCACCCAATGCGTGTGGGGCACTGACTGGCCCCACCCCAACCACACCCACGTGCCCGATGATGGCGCTTTGGTCAATGCCATTTGGCAAATGGCCCCGGATGCAGAACTGCGCCAGCGGGTGCTGGTGGACAACCCCCAGGCCTTGTACCGTTTTGCCAACCACTGAAAAGGTTTTTTGATGGCTCGTTTTATCAACAAGGTGGTGGTGGTCAGCGGCGCGGGCTCGGTCGGTCCTGGCTGGGGCAATGGCCGTGCCATTGCGGTGCAAATGGTCGAAGAAGGCGCGCATGTCTTGGCCTTGGACCGCGACCTGGCCCGCATGGACGAAACCCTGGCCTTGGCACAAAAGGCCGCCGTAACCAGTGGGGGCAGCATCGAGGCCATGGCCTGCGATGTCACGCTGTCAGAAGCCATCAAGGCCTGCGTTGACCACGCCATCGCCCGCTTTGGCCGCATCGATGTGCTGGTCAACAACGTCGGTGGATCGGCCGCTGGGGGGCCGGTGGAAATGAGCGAGGCCGTGTGGGACGCGCAAATCGACCACAACCTCAAAAGCGTTTTTTTGGGCTGCAAACATGTGCTGCCCATCATGGCGGCCCAAGGTGCGGGGGCGATTGTCAACATCGCCTCCACGTCTGGCATGCGCTGGACCGGCGCGGCCCAAGTGGCCTATGCCGCCACCAAGGCGGGCGTGATCCAGTTGGGCAAAGTCGTGGCGGTGCAGTACGCCAAACAAGGCATTCGGGTCAACACCGTCGTGCCTGGGCAGCTGCACACCCCCATGGTTGAAACCCGATTGGCTGGTCAGCGCGCGGGCGGCGATGTGCAATCTTTGTTGCAAGCGCGCCAAGCCCGCATCCCCCTGCCCTTCATGGGCGATGGCCGCGACACAGCCCGCGCCGTTTTGTTTTTGGCCAGCGACGAGGCACGCTTCATCACCGGCACTGAAATCGTCGTTGACGGCGGCATGTCGGTGCGCTGCGACTGACCCTGACCCCATCCCCTTTGACACAACCCCTTCGGAGACCATGATGATCATCAGCACCCGCTTCAAGCGATGGACCACCTTTGCCCTGTTGGCTTGGTTCAGTCTGGGCACCGCCGCCTGGGCACAAACCAAGGTCACGCGACTGCTCGTGGCCTTCCCGCCCGGCGGTCCAGTGGACTTCATCGCCCGCACCATCAGCGAACAACTGGGCAAAGAGTTGGGGCAACAGGTGGTGGTCGAAAACCGAGCCGGCGCCAACGGCGCCATTGCGGCTGAGGCCTTGCTTAAGGCCCCCGCGGACGGTCAAATGCTGTGGCTGTCCAGCGTGGGCGCCATCTCCATCAACCCAGGTCTGTACCCCAACTTGCCCTACGACCCGGTGCGCGACCTGGCCGCGGTATCGCTGGTGGTCAACAACGTCGAGATGCTGGTGGTGCACCCCAACCACCCGGCCAACAACCCACAAGAGTTCATCGCTGTGGCCAAACAAAAGCGCGTGACCATGGCCTCCTCAGGTACCGGCAGCGTGCCCCACTTGGCCATGGAGCTGTTGGCCGATGCCACCAAAACCGACTTGGTGCACGTGCCCTACAAAGGCGCCGCACCGGCCATCACCGATGTCATGGCCGGCCATGTGGACGGTTTTTTTGGCGACATTCCCGGCCTGATCGGGCACATCAAGAGCGGCAAACTCAAGCCCGTGGCATTGGCATCCACGCGCCGCCACCCCTTGTTTCCCGACGTCAAAACATTCCAGGAAACCGGTGTGCCGGGTGTCGACTCCGACAACTGGTACGCCTTGTTTGCCCACAAAGGCACACCCAGCGCCGATATTGATCGCATCAACCAAGCCCTGCGCCGCACTTTGGCCTCAGAAGCCGTGCGCGCCAAAATTGTGGCCTCAGGCGCCGAGCCTGCCGGCAACAGCCCACTGGAGCTGAGCAACCTGGTCAAGGCCGACTTGACCAAATGGACCCGGGTCATCCGCGACAAAAAAATCAAGGCCGATTGAGCATGGTCTTGACCGACTGTTTGTTGTTGCGCGTACCGGCCGATTTGGCTGCGCGCGATTGGGCCAGCTGGGCGTATGCTGCCTTGACACCCGTGCCCCATCAAGTGCGCGTGACCTGTACCCCCCACGATGAAGACGCGCAAGGCTTGACCCATGTGTATGTCCACTTTGAACATGCGTCCATGATGGGCGCAGACCAAAGCGCCGCATGGGAAGCCAGCCTATCGCAATGGGCCGGGGTGGCAGCGCAGGCCTCGCGTTTGCAATTGGTGCTCGACTGCCCCTGCGCCAGCCCCGAAGCCAAGATCAGCACCCACTACACCGTGCAAACCGATCCTGCACCTGGTTGGGAGGAAGAAATTTCACATTGGTATGCCCAAGAGCACATGCCCGGCTTGGCGATGGTCAATGGCTGTGTGCGCGCCCAGCGCTACATCAACCACGACCACGGCCCGCGCTCTTTTGCGGGCTATGACTTGACTGCGCCAGAGGTGATGGGCTCACCCGACTGGCTGGCAGTGCGCGCCAGTGATTGGAGCAGCCGCTGCCGCCCCCACTTCACCAACACCCGCCGCACTTTTTTTCAATCCATTCACACTTTGCCTGGAGCCGCACCATGACCGAACGATTTGCCCTGCGCAGCTACGAAGAACTGCCCCCCGAGGTTCGCCCCTTGGCCGACGATATTTTGAAAATTTCCAGCGCCGGGCTGGGCGGGCCGTACAACGCCTTGATGCGCAGCCCTGAAATGGCGCGGCGCTGCTTTGACCTGCTGGACTACTTGCGCTTCAAAACCTCGGTGCCCAAAGCCTTGAATGAGTTCGCCATCCTGATCCAAGCCCGGGTGGCCAATGCGCAGTACGAGTGGTGGGCGCATGAGCCCATTGCAATTCGCGCTGGCTTGCCCCAGCACATCGCCGACGATTTGCGCCAATGTCAGCGCCCCCAAAGCATGGACGAAACCCAAGCACTGGTTTATGACTTTTGCATCCAACTCACCCTGAACCACCAAGTCAATGACGCTTTGTGGCAAAAAGCCATGCAACTCTTGGGTGAGCAACAGGTCATCGACTTGATTGTGTTGTCGGGCACTTACACCATGGTGTCGATGTTGCTCAATGCCACCCAAGTTGGCATTCCCAACCAAGGGCACCCCCCTTTGGAAGTCTTCAGCCCGGAGACCATCCGCCAGCGCCTATTGGCTTGAGCGATTGACTGGCCAACTCCCCATCCCTGAACAACGAAAGTTAACAATGAACACCCTGTTGAATTTGAACTTCGCCTGGCGCCACAGCCTCTTGACTGCGATGTGCGCTGGACTGATGTGGGCCTCGGGCAGCGCTGCGGCTGCTGACGGCGACTACCCCACCAAACCCGTGAGCATCATCGTGGCGTATGCGCCTGGTGGCCAAGGAGACACCTTTGCCCGATTGGTCAGCGAGCGGTTGACCGCGGTGTACAAACAAACCGTTTTGGTGGACAACAAGCCTGGCGTCTCTGGCACCGTGGGCACGCGTTTGGCGGTCAAAGCCCGCAACGATGGCCACACCTTGTTTTTGGGCCAAACCGGCGAGATCGTTGTCAACCGGGTGCTGATGAAAGACCTGGGCTACGACCCGCTCAAAGACATGATTCCCGTGGTGCTGATTGGCAATGCGCCACTGGTGTTGTTGGCCCCGGTGGATGCACCCTACAACTCCTTGAATGAAATGCTGCAACAAGCCCGTGCCAAGCCGGGCGAATTCAGCTATGCCTCGGTGGGCGCTGGCACGCCGGGCCATTTGGCCGCGGTGGCCTTGTCGGTGGGTGCCAAGCTCAACATGGTGCATGTGCCCTACAAAGGCGTGGGCCCGCTGATGGCCGACTTGATGGGCAACCGCATCCAACTGTTTTTCAGCAGCGCATCGGCGGCTTTGCCGCAGATCAAAGGCGGCAAACTCAAAGCCCTGGCCGTGACCACACCCCAGCGCATGAACTCCCTGCCCCAAGTGCCCACGGTGGCTGAAGTGGCCATCCCTGGCTTTAGCTATTCCCTGTGGGGCGGTTTGTTTGCGCCTGCCGACACACCGGCGGCTGTGGTGCAAAGCCTGAACAAAGAGGTCAATGCCATCATGTCCAGCCCAGATATCCGCACCCGTTTTGAAACCGATAACTTGAGCGTGCCGCGCAACACGCCGGCTGAGTTTGCAGAATATGTGCGCAACGAGGCGGTCAAGTTTGAAAAACTGGTCAAAGACGCCAACCTCAAAGCCGAGTGAACTGAAATGGACATCGTCATCATCCCCGGCGACGGCATTGGCCCCGAGACCATGCAGGTCAGTGTCGAATTGCTGGACACCGTCAATGCCCAGTTTGGACTGGGCTTGCAACTCAGCCACGACATCGCAGGCCATGACAGCTTGCGCCAACACGGCGCCACGGTCACGCAGGCTTTGCTGGACAAAGTCAAAGCTGCCGATGGCCTGTTGCTGGGTCCCATGGCCACTTACGACTTCAAAGACGAGTCCAAGGGCGAGATCAATCCGTCCAAGTTTTTCCGCAAAAACCTCGACCTGTACGCCAACATTCGACCGGCCAAAACCTATGCCGGCATCAAAACCCTGACCGGTCCTTTTGACCTGGTGGTGGTGCGCGAGAACACCGAGGGGTTTTATGCCGACCGCAACATGGCGTTGGGGCACAGCGAAATTTTGGTCACAGACGATGTGGCCATCTCGATGCGCCGCATCACCCGTGTGTGCTGCGAGCGCATTGCCCGAAGCGCATTTGAATTGGCCCGTTTGCGCCAAAAGCGGCTCACCCTGGTGCACAAAGCCAATGTGCTGCGCATCACCGATGGCTTGTTCTTGCAAGCCTGTGCCGATGTGGGCAAAGACTTTCCCGATGTGGCGGTGGACGACTTCATTGTGGACGCCATGATGGCGCATGTGGTGCGCGCACCGGAGAAATTTGACGTCATCGTCACCACCAATATGTTTGGCGACATCTTGTCTGACCTCACTGCAGAGCTCTCAGGCAGTTTGGGCTTGGGCGGCTCTTTGAATGCGGGTGCCCACCATGCCATGGGCCAGGCCGCCCACGGCTCTGCGCCTGACATTGCCGGGCAAAACATTGCCAACCCGTTCTCCCAGGTCTTGTCTGCCGCCATGCTGCTGGCTTGGCATGCTTCGCGCCACAACCAACCCCATTTTTGGGCCGCATCCCAGGCCATGGAAAAAGCCGTCAGCGACTGCGTGGCCGCAGGTGAATGCACCCGCGACATCGGCGGCCAATTGGGCACCCGTGAAACGGGCCAAGCCCTGAAACGCCGCCTGCAAGCCGCGTGAGGGCCCGCGCTCCCCTTTTTGACCGTGCCCACTCCATACCCATCAAGAAAGCATTTATGTCCAGCGCATCCCCTGAAGAACTGTTGTACGCCATGGTCATGCGTGAGATGCAGCAAGGCATTCGCCGCGATGGTTTGTGGGCCCAGGCCTTGGCCGAAAGCGAGGCAGACCCGCAAAAGTCGCAGGCCGCTTACATTCGTTTGCGCGTGGCCACCTTGCGCCAAGAAACCACTGGCTTGTTGGTCCAAAAAATCAAGGGCGCGGTGGCCGAACAGTTTCGGCCTCCACCCGATTTCAAATCTTCACGCGACCTTTAAATCTTTTTGACGCACCCACAAAATATTTGTGGCGAAAGTTTTTTCCACCGCCGTGTTCACCCTTAAAATAAAGTCCGTCTTGAAATCAGTAAGGCGGAAAAGTGATCAAAAAATGGCATTGGGTATTTCTGGCTTCGGCCTTGGTTTTGAACCCTGCATGGTCTGAGAGCTGCGACAAAAAACCCACCAAAGACCTGCGGTTGATGTGTGAAGCCGCTGAGCAAAACAACCCCCGTTTTTGCGAAGACATCTCCTCCAAAGACCAACGCCTTTTTTGCATGGCGCGGATTCAGCCCAACTCTTACACCTGCGAAAAAATCTCCTCCAGCAGCACCCGCTTTGATTGCTTGTCGTATGTCAAAAACAAGCAGTTCAGTTTGATTTGGTCTTTCAACGGCAGCAAGCCCAAGAACTGAAACGGCGCTGATCAGGGGCAGGCAAACCCCAGCCTTCAGTCTCCCCGCCTTGTGAGAAGATTTGCCCCTTCGCTGCAAAAACACAGCAGCTTTCACTCAAGAGGTGCCGCATGAGAGTCAAGGGTCAATCCATTTTGGTCACAGGCGCTGGCAACGGCATTGGCGAGGGCATTGCCAAGCGAATGGCCGAGCAAGGTGCTGTGGTTACCGTCAACGACATTGATGCCCAGCGTGCCCAACGCGTTTGCCAAGACATCAAAGCCAGTGGCGGACAAGCTTGGGCCTGTGCTGGCGATGTGACCCTCAGCGCCGATTGGGCGCGCATGGTGGACTTTGCCAAGTCCCACGGCCAAGGTTTGAATGGCGTGGTCAACAACGCGGGCTGGACACACCGCAACCGCCCGGCGCTGGAAGTGTCTGAGGCTGAGTTTGATCAGGTCTATGCGATCAATGTCAAAAGCATTTACCTCTCCACCATCCACGCGGTGCCCATTTTTCGCCAGCAAGGCGCTGGCTGGTTCATCAACATCGCCTCCACCGCCGGTGTTCGGCCCCGACCTGGTTTGACCTGGTACAACGGCTCCAAGGGAGCGGTGATCACCACCAGCAAATCGCTGGCGGCCGAATTGGGGCCCGACAACATCCGCGTCAACTGCATCAACCCGGTGTTCAATCCAGATACCGGCTTGTCGGCCGACTTTGCCGGCGGCCCGATTGACGATGCAAGGCGTCAAAAGTTTTTGACCACCATTCCCTTGGGCAGATTTTCAACCGCCATGGATGTGGCCAATGCCGCCCTGTACCTCGCCAGTGACGAGGCGGCTTTTATCAGCGGCGTGTGCATCGAAGTGGATGGCGCACGCTGCGTTTGATCAAGCCTGCGGAATCGGCACCGACTGCCAAGACGCCATTTGCCAGCCGGCACTGCGCTTGACCCACACCTGCAAGTAGCGGCTCATCACCACCTTGGCGGTGCCATTGACATCGACCTCGATGCGCACATCGCCATTGACCAAAACCACATCGCCCATCACGCGCATTTCGCGCTGCAATGTGTTCATGCTGCGATAGGTGTAATGGCCGCTGGCCAATTTGGCCAAATATTGCGGCTTGTTTTCCAGCACGGCGCTGGAATGCACATAGCGCAAGTCTTCGGCGATCAAGGGCTCGAGCGCAGCAAAGTCGCGCTTCAAAATGCATTCGGTGCGCTTGGCATCCAAACTTTCGATGTGGGCAATGGTTTCGGTATCGCTCATTTTTTCTCCTGGGTAAAAACACATTGTGACAGCAGGTTACGCGGCCGAACTGGCGCCGGTCAAAACAAAGGGATCTGGCGCCTTTGTAACAAACAGTCCGCCACAAACTGCCACAGCAAGGGGTGGTGTGCCTGGTGATGCCAATGCGGCTGCATCACTTTTTTGCTGTACCAATGCGCTTGGCTCTCCAAGTGGCAACCCACCAAGCCCACATTGCCTTGCACGATGGCCATCGGGTCGCCATTTGCATAGGTGGCACAGGTCTCAAAGCGCCCGCCCACAAAAGTGGGGCCGTCGTAAAAATACATGCGGTGTGATTGACCGCGCCAAAGTACAGCGGCGGTGGTGCCATACGAGGCGCGAATATCAGCTTTGGGGCGCTTGATGTACTGAACCACGCGCGTGCCTTGCAAAAGATGGAAGTAATGCGCATCGGCCCAATACGCACCCATGCAAATGCCCAGGTACTTGCCACCGCGCTGCATATAGGCGCAAACATCCGAAAAATTGGGCTTGAGCACACTGCGAAATGCGGTGGCCTCACCGTCCCCACCGGGGAAAACCACCAAGTCCACATCGTCAAAAAAGCCGTCCATGACCTTGTGCTTGGTGAACAGCTTGATTTTCGCCAAGGGTGAAAAAGCAGCCAAAACCCCATTGACCGAGTCGATCGAGCAGGTGGGGTGGTGTAAAAAGACGGCGATGGTTTTGGTCAAGGACGTCCCCGATCACAAAAGCTTGACCTCAAAATGACCGCGCCAGCGCCGAGATGTGCAGGCTGCTGGCCCGGGGTCAATCCAACTTGATGCCGGCCTCGCGGATCACTTGGCCAAAGCGCTTGTAGTCATGGGCGATCACCGCGCCTAATTCCTCGCGACTTTCGCTGCGGGGCTCATAACCCATGGCGGTCAAGCGCTCCTTGACTTCGGGCATGGCCATCACCTGGGCCAACTCCTGGCTCAACTTGTTCACCACCTCTGGCGGTGTGCCAGCGGCCACCACCACACCGTTCCAAGACTCGTATTCAAACTGCGCCATTTGCAAGCCTTTGAGCTCGCCCACGGTGGGCACATCGGGCAAGTTGGGGTTGCGTTTTTTGCCTGTCCAAGCCAAGGCCTTGAGCTTGCCCGCACGGATGTTGGGCAAGGGGCCGACCAAGCTGTCAAAGACGAGGTTGATCTCACCACCCAAAATGGCCAAGGTCATGGGCGCATTGCCCTTGTAGGGCACATGCAGCAATTTGATGCCAGCTTGGTGGCTGAACAACTCGGCGCCCATGTGCAAGGGGCCACCGCTGCCCGATGAACCATAACTGATCTTGCCGGGGTTGGCCTTGGCTTGGCTGACCAAGTCGGGCAGATTTTGCGCACTCACCGAGGGATGAGCGGCAATCACCAAGGCATATGAAGCGATCAACCCAATGGGCGTAAAGTCTTTGATCGGGTCCCAGCCCAAACGCGCCAAGTGGGGTTGGATTGACATGCCGCTGGTGGCCAGCAACATCGTGTAACCATCTTTGGGGGAGCGGGCCACAAACTCGGTGCCGATGTTGCCGCCCGCGCCCGGCTTGGTCTCCACCACCACGGCTTGGCCCAAACGTTCAGACAACTTTTGCGCCACCAAACGTGCGGTGGACTCGGCGCCACCCCCAGGGGGAAAGGGAACTATGAATTTCACCGGTTTGTTCGGGAAGGGCTGCGCCCCGGCCAAGCCGGCCAGCAAGGCCAAGGCCGTGGAAATGAAAACGCGTTTGGCTGGCCACATGTCACATTCCTTTCAAGGGGATCAAAATTTCATTGCGCCGGTTCCAAGGCAGGGTGAACGGATCGTTGTAGCGCGCCAATTGAGGACGGTCTTCAAATTCCAAGTTGTTGCGTGCCAACCAGTCTTTGAGCAATTGGGTCTGGCGCTCAATGCTGGCGGCCGTGGTCAACCCACTGAAGCGCACTGCGGCCATGCGTTGTGCAGGCAACTCACGCAATTGCACGCTGGCATCGACAGGTTTGGGCAAACTGCCCAAGGCCATGCCCTGGGGCATGACGAAATGCAGTCGCCACTGCTGGTTTTGCGCTTCCATGGTCACGGGCGCTGTCATGGCGATTTTTTCGCTCTCGCCCTTGGCGTTTTGATTTTTTCCAAAAATGTAGCCCGCCACCCGGCGAAACCCCAAGCTGCCAGCCACATCAAAGTCGCCCTCGATGAGGGTTTCAGCCACTGTCAATACGCCGTAATCGCGCACTTCAAAAGGTGGCTCGTTTTTCACCAAGGTGTAAGGGGGTTCGCTGACGCCTTGTGCCATGTTGGGACCGATCAAACCCAAGAGCAAAAAGGCAAACCACAACAGGGCTTTGGGGGACATGGGTGGGGGTGCTTTCTCAAAATGGCTGTTCAGGTGGATTTCGGTTCATTCTAAGGAGGGTCTGCTCCCGGCTGCCTCAAGATACACAGATTCAGGCCGAATCAATGAAAGATGCGCATTTGGCCTTTAGGCCTGTCAACCCGCACCCATCGCTTTCAACCACAGCCAGTCGAGGATGTCACGTGAAAAAATATGCTGCCTGGGGCCTGGCCTCCTTGGCCTTGGTCGCACAAGCGCAGATGGCGAGTTACGAAACCGCCTGGGGCGCTGCGGCAGTCAACCGCATTCACACCGAGCGCAGCGATAACTTGGCTGTCAATGGCCTGGTGGTGAGCGCCACCCACCATTTCACGCCGGTCAAAATGGGCCTGGGCCAAGCCTTTGGCGAGCAGGCCTGGCTGCAAAAATCCAGCCACATCTATATCAGCCACAACCCCGCCAGCATCAACCAAAACGATGTCGTGAATGCGCGCCAAGACCAGGGGAAATTCGGCACCAAAATTTACAGCGGCCCGGTGGTCAGTGAGGTCGAGTTCGAGAGCCAAGTCAGCTCCGGCACCTTTTACACATTTGCGCCGATGCGCTTGGTGGGCCAAAACACCGAGGCCCAGCGGGTCAGCTTGGGCTATTTTGTCGGGCCCAGTGCCACAGTGAGCTTGGTGCGGACCAGCAGCAAAACCACCACCAACACCAATTTCAGCTACACCGGTAGCTATTACGAAGCCTTGACCAGCACGTCCCTGGCTTTTCACGGTGTCGTGCCGCTGTCGAGCAGCAGCACCTTGGTGTTGGACGGTTCGATCAGCAAAAGCGACTACAGCACCACTGTCAACCAAACCAACTTTCAACAAGAGCTGGGGTTCAAGTATTACCCGCTGAACACCCTTTACGTTGGACTGAATTACAAGCGAGACATGGGTGAAGACAAAACCTCAGAGCGGCGCATCACCAGCGTGAGCAGCGGCATGATGGTTCACCCCCGCTGGAACATCCACATGGGCTTGGTCAAGTCGGTGGGGGACGGATACAACTACAACAATTACCAAATCAATACCGTGGGTGCAGAATACCGCATGTGATTGACCCTGGGGTTTGCATGCGCCATGTATTGGATTTGATCGACGACCGCCCCGATGAAGGCGTGTTCCGGGTGCACCGCGATGTGTTTCGCGATCCTGCCATTTTTGAGCTGGAAATGGCGCGCTTTTTCGAGCGCGGCTGGGTGTTTGTCGGCCACGAATCGCAAGTCCCCTTGCCGCACGACTTCATCACCGTGCGCATCGGCCGCAGCCCGGTGATCATCAGCCGCGATGGCCAAGGCCAATTACATGCCCTGCACAACTCGTGTCGGCACAAGGGCTCGGTGGTGTGCCATCACACATCGGGCAACCGGCGCGCCCACCTGTGCCCGTATCACGGCTGGAGCTATGGTTCGGATGGCCGCAACATCTTGATCAAAGACAAAGCCGAGGGCGACTATGCCAGCGCCTTCGACCAAGACAACCACGACTTGCAAGCCGTGGCGAAATTTGCCCAGTACCGGGGCTTCATGTTTGCCAGCCTGTCATCCGATGTGCCGCCCCTGCACGAGCACCTGGGCGATGTGCGCACCCTGATCGACCTGGCCGTGGACCAAGCCCCCGAGGGGCTGGAGTTGGTGCCAGGCGTGGTGCATTACCGCTTTGAAGCCAACTGGAAAATGCAACTCGAGAACACCATCGACGCCTACCACTTTGCCTCCACCCACCCCTCGTACCTGCGCTTGCAAGAGCGCCGCGCCAGCATGCCGCAACGCGCCGATGCGCCACAAACCATTTGGCAAAGTGCCAACAAGCCCAAAGAAATGATGGGCGCCTTTGGTTTCCCCCAAGGCCACGCCATGGTCTGGACCACCACCCCAGTGGAAAACCACCCGCTCTACCCCCAGCGCGATGCCCTGCAAAGCCGTGTCGGCCCCGTGCGCACCCAATGGATGATGCGCACCCGACAACTCAATGTGTTTCCCAACTTGCAAATCGCCTCCAGTGCAGCCATCCAAATGCGCGTCATCCAACCAGTGTCGGTAGACCGCACCGAAATCACCTCATACTGCCTGGCCCCTGTCGGTGAAAGCGCTCCACAGCGGCGCCAGCGTTTGCGCCAGTACGAAGATTTTTTCAACCCCAGTGGCCTGGCCACGCCCGACGACACAGTGATCTTTGAAGACTGCCAGCGCGGCATGGCGTCGGGCGCCATCGAGTGGCAACAAGGCCATGCCCGGGGCATGCAGCGCCGCATTTTTGGCCCCGATGAACACGCCCAAGAACTGGGCATTCAACCGCTCACATCGGTGAGCGGCACCTTTGAGATGAGCGATGAAACAGTTTTTCATGCCTTGTACCGCCACTGGCGTGGGGGCATGGCATGAGCACATTGCCCTGGGCCACCCTGCATGCGGTGCAAAGCGTCATCCACCGCGAAGCCCTGTACCTGGACAGCCAACGCTGGGACGATTGGTTGGCTTTGTTCACCGAAGATGCGGTGTTTTGGATGCCCGCCTGGACCGATGAGCACCGCTTGAGCGCCTCGCCAGAGCGCGAACTCTCGTTGATTTATTGCACCGCCCGCGCGGGCTTGGAAGACCGCGTTTGGCGCGTGCGCTCAGGCCTGTCCATCGCCTCCAAGCCCCTGCCCCGAACCTCGCACGCCGTCACCAACAGCGTGTTCAGCCCCGATGGGGAGAGCCAAGACAAAGTCGTCGTTGACTCCAGTTGGACCTGCCACGTTTACCAACTGAAACAACGCAGCCAACACGTGTTTTTTGGCAGCTACCAACACCATCTGGTTTGCGAGCAGGGGGCTTGGCGCATCCAAAGCAAAAAAGTGGTGTTGATGAACGACCAAATCCCCACCATGCTGGACTTTTACTGCATTTGACGGCTGGCCTTTGCCCGGCCAGCCCCCTCAACGCCGCACGCCAGGCGCAATGGCGGCGGCGGCGTCCCAGGCTTGGTCAAACCAAGGGTCGCCGGCCAGATAGGCCTGCAACATGGGCAAGGCGTCCAAGCCCCAAAAGACCTTGTCGTCCACACACAGGCTGGGCACGCCAAACACGCCGCGCGCAATCGCCTCGTCGGTGTTGGCTTTGAGCTGCTGCTTGACCTCGGGCGCGTCGGGCCCCATGGGCGGGGCCAAATGCGCTGCCAAGGCCTGCCCACGCGCCGCGTCGTCTGCCACCCCACCGCCGCGCCACACATGGTGGAAAACGGTTTCGACCACCGCGTGAGGGGTTTTACCCGCATGGCTGCAAGCCAGTGCCAAGCGCAACAAAGACAAGGGGTTGAACGGATGGGCGTGGGGCAAATCCAAGGGCACGCCAAGCTGTTGGGCTTGCCACAACACCTGGCGATACGTCCACTCGCGCTTGCCCGCAATCTCCGCCGGGCCCAGCTGCCCATGGTGTTTCAGCATCGCGGCAAACAACACGGGCTTGTACACCACGCGGTGCGGCACCGCTTGCAGGCTGCGCGGCAAAGCCTCAAACGCCAAATAGGCGTAGGGTGAAATGAAGTCCAGGTAGAAGGTGATGGTTTTCATGCGGGACCCAGTCGGGAGAGATGCCCAACTTTTGGCGGAAGCGGTGAGATTCGAACTCACGAACGGTTGCCCGTTGCCGGTTTTCAAGACCGGTGCAATCGACCACTCTGCCACGCTTCCTGTGGGTCAATGAGCACGCATTGTAAGGGGGGCTGCCGGCTGCTTCGGGCCGGGGGTGGCGCTGCGCTTAACATCCGGGGTCGGCAGCAGTGGCCAACACCTGCGCCGATTGGCACCAACCCCATGGAGACCGCATG
>JBEDFU010000033.1:0-3074 GCA_041174965.1 Pseudomonadota bacterium
CCGTCACCTCAACCAAGTTATCCCAGCAACTGGGCCTGTCTGTTTCGTACACCGAGAGCTTGTTGAAAGAGTTGAAGCAGGGCGGCTTGATCGGCTCGCACCGCGGCCCCGGCGGCGGATACGTGTTGGAGCAATGCATGGACGATCTGAGCGCATGGGATGTGGTTCGCTGCTTCGAGCCCGTCGATGTCGAGTCCGAAGCGCCCGTGCGCAGTGCAGAGCACCAACTGTGCGCCACGGTTCATGAAAAGCTCTGCGACATCCGCCGCCACTTTCTGCAGAGTTTTCCCATCTCGCAGATGGTTGAAAGCCTGCCCAAGTCCAACGATGTGGTCGCCAAAGACAGCTTGTCCCGGCACTTCAAACCGCTGCCTGTCAAGCTGGCCCCCAAGGCCCCCAACTCAGTGTTTGACTTGCCCAACTTCATGCAGCTGATGGCCGCCTGAGGCTTGGGCCCAATGAAGACTTCCTCCACGCTGAGCCACCCAACCGGCGCTCGCCGCACCTTGTCCACTGAAGCGGCTTGGATCAGCGAGAACGCATGACCATGCCCGCAGACAAAGCCCCTTCCACCGTCTTTTATGACGGCTCTTGCCCGCTGTGCACCTTGGAAGTTCAGCAGTACCAAAAAATCACGCCGCAGGGGCAAATTGCGTGGGTCGATGTGTCGTGTCCGGCATTTCGTCCACCTGCGGGCCTCAGCCAAGAAGCTTTGATGCGGCGCTTTCATGCCCTCAAGCCCGATGGGGAATGGGTTTCAGGGGCGGCGGCTTTTGTGCACATTTGGGCGCAATTGCCAGGTTGGCGTCATTTGGCCCAGCTGGCCAAAATTCCGGGGGTTTTGCGCCTGATGGAGTTGGGCTATGTTCAGTTTTTAAAAGTCCGGCCCCGCATCCAAAGCTGGTTCAAACAACGCTCGGTCTGAGGGGGGTTTGCAGCCGTGCCATCCAGTCGCGCGCAGTGGCTTCTGGGTTGGGCGCTTCCACCAAGGCCCGCACCACGGCGATGGAGCCCACCTCGGTTTGGCACACCGCATCCAATCGCGTGAGGTCAATGCCGCCAATCGCCACCAACGAATGGTGGCGCATCAAACGTGCATAGGTGGCCAAACGCCCCAGGCCTTGGGGGGCGGTGGGCATGTTCTTCAAGGTGGTGGGAAAGACCGCGCCCATGGCGATGTAACTGGGGCTCAGGGCATCGGCGCGCCGCATTTCTGCGTAGCCATGGGTGCTCAGGCCCAAGCGCTGCCCCGCTTGTTGGATGGCGGGCAGGTCGGCGCTGTCGAGATCTTCTTGGCCCAGGTGCACCCCATAGGCGCCCGCATCGATGGCGTGTTGCCAATGGTCGTTGATGAACAGCAAAGACGAAGTGCCTTGAACGGCTTGCACAGCCGCTTGGATTTCCTGGGCAATGGCCTGCGGGTTGGGGGATTTGAAGCGCAATTGCAACGTGGGCACGCCCGCCTGGGCCATGCGGGCCACCCATGCCGCATTGGGTAAAACCGCGTACAAGCCAAGCGCCTTGGGGCAGGGCGCAAAGCGATTGGCGCGCGGCCAAACGGGCAACTCGAAGTCGCTGGGCTCTTCGGGCCAAGCCGAGGGGTCAAAGCCACCGCAGCGCTGGCTTTGGCGCAGCCAGGCGCGAGCGATGGTTTGGGCATCGGCTTCAATGAAGCCCAGCATGCGCGCCCCCAGCAAGGCGGCGGCAAGGGGCGGCTCCAGCGAGTCTTCTCCGGGTCGTTGCACTTCATGCACGCTCAAGGGCGTGCCGATTTGCAGGGGGGCATGCTGTTGGGCAATGTGCGCTGCCCAGGCCAGTATGTTGGGGGAGAGGGTCATGGTTTCAAACCGGTGATGGGGCAGGGTGAGTGCCAGGCGCTCATGGCCTTCACGCTTGGTGCCAAAAAGGGGTGCCCAGCACCGGTGTGCTGGCTTGTGCGGTGTCTTGGGCTTGCATGGCGCCCGACAAAAAAGCGCTGCGCCCTGCGTGCACGGCGTCGGCAAAGGCGCCGGCCATGGCCACCGGGTTTTGCGCCAAGGCCACGGCGGTGTTGAGCAGCACCGCATCAAAGCCCCATTCCATCACTTGGCAGGCATGCGAGGGCAGACCGAGTCCCGCGTCGACGATCATGGGCACATCCAAGCGCTCGCGCAGCATGCGCAGCGCATAGGGGTTGAGGGGGCCTTTGCCGGTGCCAATGGGGGCCGCCCAAGGCATCACGGCTTGGCAACCCACATCCACCAGCTTTTGGCACAGCACCAGGTCTTCGGTGCAATAGGGCAACACTTTGAAGCCTTTTTGGATCAGCTGCGCCGCCGCTTGGGGCAGGTTCAAGGTGTCGGGTTGCAAGCTGTAGTCGTCGCCAATCAGCTCCAGTTTGATCCAGTCGGTTTCAAACACCTCTCGCGCCATTTCAGCCGTGGTGATGGCCTCTTGCAAGCTGTGGCAACCAGCGGTGTTGGGCAACACGGGCACGCCCATGGCTTGCAGCAACTTCCAAAATGCACCCGAGTTGTCGCCTTGCGCGGTTTGGCGGCGCAAGGATGCCGTGAGCATGGCCGGGTTGGCGCGGTCCACCGCTTGGGCCAGGACGGTGGGCGATGGGTAGCGAGAAGTGCCCAGCATCATGCGGCTGGCAAAGCTTTGGCCGTACAGCACCAAGGGGTCGGCAGCGCTGGTATGGGTGGGGTCTGTGGATGGTTTCATGGCAATGCTCAGCCGCCGGTGATGGGCGCAATGAGTTCGATGGCGTCGTTGTTTTGCAAGAGGCGCTCAGGGTATTGACTGCGGGGCACGAATTCCATGTTGATGGCTGCCGCAAAAGGGGGTTGAATGCCCACCCATTCGATGGCGTCGGCCAAGGTGGCACCTGGGGGCAAAAGGTGGCTTTGTTGGTTGATCAAAACGGGAATGGGGGCGGGGTTCATGGGGTGGTGTCAAAGCGCAAGCCCCAATTGTCGGCCATGGGGTGTTGGCCGGTGTGCAGCCATTGCATCAAGGCGTCGAGCATGGCGGGGGCAATCAAAAACCCATGCCGGTACAAACCATTGATTTGCACGCTGCGCGGCCCAGAG
>JBEDFU010000034.1:0-11367 GCA_041174965.1 Pseudomonadota bacterium
GTAGTAGGGGCTGCCAACTGTGATGTTCACCAATTGAATGCCCATGTCTTGCATGGCCGATAAAAACAACAAGGGCTCTTGCAGGCTTTGTTGCAAGGGGTTGTTCTCATCCATGCCAAAGCCATGGACATAGGGCAGGGTGTGCGCATGGGCCACTGCCACGCCAGGTCCGAGTTCTTCCGCATTGGACAAGGTCGGGTCGGGTTGGAACGGCAAAAAATCCACCGCCGAGAGGCGCACGCCCATCTGCAAGCCTGGGGCGTTGGCACGAATGCCGGCGACCAATTCACGCAAAAACCGCGTTCTGTTTTCGAAGGATCCGCCAAAGTCCCCAGGGCGGGTTTTGGCCGATAAAAACTCATGCCCCAAATACCCATGGCAGTGCTTGAGGTCGACAAAATCAAAGCCACAGTTTTGGGCCAGTTTGGCCGCTGCCACAAAGTCATCGATCAAGCGGCGTATCTCGCCGTCGCTGAGCACCTGGATGTTTTCCGCAGGACCAAATCGACCATCCAGCAAGGGGTGTCGGTACAAGACGCGTGGCTCCATGCGCGCATCGTCATTGGGTTTGCAAAAGCGCCCAGAGTGGGTCAGCTGCAAACCCATGACCAAGCCGGTATCGCTGCCCATGGTTTCGCGGTGTGCTTGTATCAAGGTCTGCCGCAGGTTGGCGATGTCATGGGCCGTGTCTTGGTTGATCACCAATTGCCTGGGGTTGGCGCGCCCATCGTGGCGCACCGCCACGGCTTCTCCCCCCCAGATGAGTTTGGCCCCGGTGCGGCCGAAGCGGTCCCAGCGGCGGATCGTGTTGGTCGAGGGCCTGCCGTCTGCCGAGCCGTCCCAGCCTTCCATGGGGTGAACGGCAAATCGGTTGCCCACTTGCCAGGGGCCCACTTTCAAGGGCTGCGCCATCACCGAGTCGGGGCCCGATTCCAGTACTTCGTCGCAGGGCATGGGAAGGCCCAAACGCAACAAATTTTCTTTGAAGCCTTGCGGGCTTTGCAAGGATTTGACTTTCACAAAGTCACCGAATTTCATGGCCCACTCCTGTAAAACTGGATGATAACCACTTGGTTACTTATGCTGGACACTGTGCTGCACGAACGCTAGGGTAAGTCCTGATAAATGCTTTGGCAGGGAGATTGACGCTGTGGCATGGAGATTTCACAATGCCGTGTTGCTTTTTACCGTTCTCTCCATTCAAAGGAGTTATCTTGATGGACCGTTCTCGTTTTGCATTGGCTTTGGCCGTTTGTCTGTCTGTCGCATGGCCTGCAGGGGTGCATGCGCAAAGTGCGTATCCCAACAAGCCCATTCGGGTGATCGTCCCGTTTGCCGCGGGCAGCAGCACCGACATCATCGCCCGGGCGATCACCGACAAACTCAGCGCCAGCATGGGTCAACCTGTGGTGGTGGACAACCGGGGTGGTGCCAGCGGCACCATCGGACAAGCTGCCGTGGCCCAGGCGGCACCAGACGGATACACCTTGATGATCCATTCGTCTTCGCACACCGTCAGCCCATCCACCTTTGTCAAGCTGCCGTTTGACACGGTCAATGACTTTGCTGGCATCACGCCGATTTCTTCCTTGTCCAATGTCTTGGTCATCTCGCCCTCCAAAAACATCAAAACCCTGCCTGAGCTTTTGGCGGCTGCGAAAAGCCGCAGTGATGGTTTGAACTTTGCCTCAGCCGGGCAGGGCAGCGCCACCCATTTGAATGCCGAAAAATTCAAAATGGCGGCCAACATCAAGGCCACCAACATCCCGTTCAAAGGTTCTGCTGAAGCGGTCAATGAGGTGCTGTCAGGGCGGGTCGATTACTATTTTTCACCGATTGCCCCGGTGCTGGGCCAAATCAAAGCCGGGCAGCTCAATGCCTTGGCGGTGGGCTCGCCGCGCCGATCCAGCTCATTGCCCGATGTGCCCACCACCAGTGAAGCGGGTGTGCCGGGCTCAGAATTTAATTTTTGGATCGGCATGATGGCCCCTGCCAAAACCCCGCGCGACATCGTGCAGCGTTTGCACGATGAGGTGGTCAAAGCCCTGGCTTCACCCGATGTCAAAGAGCGCTTCAGCAAACTGGGTGCCGATGCCTGGACCCTCAGGCCCGAGCAGTTTGATGCCTACATCAAAGACGAAATCAACGGTTACGCCAAGTTGGTCAAAGCCGCGGGCTTGCAGCCGCAGTGAACACGACACCCACGGCCTTTTGTCCTTTGCGGCGGTCCGGGTGGGGCCAGTGGCCCCACCGATCGGCCCCTGGTGCCACGCACGTCAAGCCTAAAATCCAAGCATGAATACCACCCCCACATCCTCCTTGCCAGCCGCGCTGGCCATGTTCAATTTGACCGGCCGCGTGGCCTTGGTCACCGGTTCGGGCAGCGGCATTGGCCTGGCCCTGGCCGAGGGCTTGCGCAGCGCGGGTGCGCGGGTGGTGCTCAATGGGCGCAACCGCGATAAGTTGCAAGCCGCCGCCGACAAATTGCGCCAACTGCCTGGGCCGAGCGAAGGTGTTTTCATCCAGGCGTTTGATGCCACCGATGGTGCTGCGGTCAAGGCCGGTGTGGCGGAGATCGAGCGCAACGTCGGCCCCATCGATATTTTGGTCAACAACGCGGGCATGACGTTTCGATCTTCGCTGGAAACATTCCCGCCCGAGCAATGGCACAACATCATGCGCACCAACTTGGACAGCGCGTTTTATGTGTCTCAAGCCGTGGTGCCCGGCATGATGGCGCGCCAAGCGGGCAAGATCATCAACATCTGCTCGGTCATGAGCGAGTTGGGCCGCCCGGGCACCGCGCCCTACACCGCCTCCAAGGGGGCTTTGAAGATGCTCACCAAAGGCATGGCCGTGGACTGGGGGCCGCACGGCATCCAGGTCAATGGCATTGGCCCGGGTTACTTCAAAACCGAACTCACCGAGGCCCTGGTCAACGACGCCACCTTCAGCGGTTGGTTGATTGGGCGCACTCCCGCCAAGCGTTGGGGCCAGGTGCAAGACCTGGTGGGTGCGGCGGTGTTCCTCAGCAGCGACGCATCAGCTTTTGTCAATGGCCATGTGCTGTATGTGGACGGCGGCGTCACCGCCTCGCTTTAAGTCAAATATTTTTTCTTTTCCCAACCGTCAGAGTTGCCCCATGCCCCAAGCCCTTGTGATCCACGGCGCGAACGATTTGCGCATTGAAGAAACCGAAGCCGAACCCTTGGGCGAGCACCAGTTGCGGGTGCACATGCGCGCCGGGGGTATTTGCGGCTCAGACCTGCATTACTACCAACACGGCGGCTTTGGCACGGTGCGGGTCAAGCAGCCCATGGTGCTGGGCCACGAGGTATCGGGCCAGGTGGTGGCCGTGGGTGCGCAGGTGCAGGGCATCCGCGTGGGCACACGGGTGGCCATCAGCCCCAGCCGGCCTTGTGGCCACTGCATGTTTTGCCAACGGGGTCAGCACAGCCATTGCCTGCACATGCGGTTCTACGGCAGTGCCATGCCTTGGCCGCACATCCAAGGCGCGTTTCGGCAAGAGATGGTGATCGAGGCCTGGCAAGCCCATGCCGTGGCCGACCATGTGAGCGATGGCGAGGCGGCCATGGCCGAACCGCTGTCGGTGGCTTTGCATGCGGTGCGCCGGGCGGGCTCGTTAGCGGGTGCGCGGGTGCTGGTCACCGGTTGCGGCCCGATCGGTTCGCTGTGCGTGTTGGCGGCCCGCTGGGCCGGTGCGGCCGAGGTGGTGGCCACCGACATCACCGACCAAACCCTGGCCCGGGCGCGTTTGGTGGGCGCTGACCACACCATCAACACCGCCACCACGCCAGAAGGCTTGGACGCGTACAAAGCCAACAAGGGCCACTTTGATGTGCTGATCGAGGCCAGTGGCAATGCGAAGGCTTTGGTGGCTGCCTTTGAGGTGCTGCGCCCGCGCGGCGTGATCGTGCAAGTGGGCACCGGTGGCGACACCACCATCCCAATGAATGTGCTGGTGGCCAAAGAGTTCGAGTGGCGCGGCACCTTTCGCTTCCACGAAGAGTTTGCCCTGGCCGTGGCGCTGATGAACCAACGCCGGGTGGACGTCAAACCCCTGATCAGCCACAGCTTGCCGCACACCGAATTTGCCCAGGCTTTTGCGCTGGCCGCCGACCGCACCCAGTCGATGAAGGTGCAACTCAGCTTCGCTTGAGCCCAGGGCGATCACGCCTTGCCGATGAAGCCGTGCCGATTCGGTCTGCACGTGCCTTGGCGCACGTTGGGTGCGGCTGATATCTGGGCTGCTGGGTGTGCACCGGCGTCAAATGGGCTGCACCACTTCGAGCAAGCGGTCCAAGCCACCTTCTTCGATGGACACCATGGCCTGGGCCCGCACGGCGGGTTTGGCGTGGTAGGCCACCGATAAACCCGCCAAGCCCATCATGGGCAAATCGTTGGCGCCATCACCCATGGCAATGGCTTGGGCCGGTGCCATGCCCAGTTGCTCGCAAGACTGAGCCAGCTTGCGGCGTTTTTCTTCGCCGTCGCAAATATCGCCCCAGTCTTGGTCCACCAAGCGGCCCGTGAGCACCCCATTGGCCACTTCGAGCACATTGCTGCGGCTCTCGTCCAAGCGCAGCAGGTCGCGAATGCGGTCGGTGAAAAAGGTGAAGCCGCCACTGACCAGCAAGGTTTTGAGGCCTGCGCGTTGACAGGCTTGCACCAGGGCTTGCGCCCCCGGGTTCAAGCGCAGCCGGTGTTGGTAAACCTCGTGCAAGGCGGATTCGGGCACGCCTTGGAGCAAGGCCACGCGCTGGCGCAAGCTGTCTTTGTAGTCTTTGATCTCGCCGCGCATGGCGGCTTCGGTGATCGCCGCCACCTCGGCCTTGCGCCCGGCGGCATCGGCGATTTCGTCCACGCATTCGATGTTGATCAGCGTTGAGTCCATGTCAAACGCGATCAACTTGAAGTCGTGCAGTCGCAAGGGGGCGGTGAAGCCTTGGATATTCAAGCCTGTGGCAAATGGGGTGGGAGCGGATGGGTTCATGGGTTGGTGTGGTTGATCAGGGGCTGTGCAGGTGGTTTCAACGCTTGACAAACAAACCCACCAACTGCGCCACGGCGGGTGTCATGCCCATGGTTTGGAGTTGAATTTGCGGGTGGGCCAAGGCGAAAACACGAAACACCTCATCGACAAAGGCTTGGCCGACATGGTTGACGCCTTCAAAGTCAAGGATGACGGTTTTGAATTGGCTCGCTCGCTCCATCACCCACTTGGCTTGCGATCTTGAAACCAGTTCGCTGCTGAGTTGGGCCAAGCGCACGGGGATTTCGGTGGTGTGAAAGGCTTCAGCACCGATTTCCTCGGGTTCAAAGTATTTCAAATACACGTCCTTGGCGGTGCGCGTGCTGTCCTGTGCAATCGACATGCGCAATACCGTCCCCACCGGATGCGGTTTGAGCCCCGCAGCGATGTCGATCCAGTCGAAAGCGCCCAAGGGGTTGCTGCTGTCATGGGGGTCAAAGTGCAGACCTTGAGACTCGATGGCAAACCCATCCATCATGCGCGAGGAAACAAAAATGCCCATGCCGGAGTGGCCTTCAGGCGCCGTGGTGAACTTTCCTTTGGCCAATTCAAGAATGGCCAAGCGCGGGTCAAACAAGTTGGCTGCTTTGGCGACCTTGGCAAACACGCCCACGCCATCATCGGCGACCACCATTTGCAATTGACCATCGCTCCAATGCAGTCCCATGAGCACATGGTCCGCTTGTGAATGGTCCAAGGCGTTGTTCAGCATTTCGGTGAACGCCGTGTTGGCCAGGCTTTTGACATTGGCGCGCAAATCTGCCAGCAGGGGGGCCAGGTGGCGCTCCCAGATGGCCATCTCGCCCCCGCTGCGGGCAATGTCCAAGCGGGGCAGGGTAGCCAGCCAAAACCGGTGAGGGCCCAGCGCGTAGCTGGGCCGGGTACCGCTGCCCTGGCGCCTCAAATAAGCGCCACCGACCAGCTTTTGCAAGCGGCGCGACACCGCTACCCGCGACAAACCCGTCTGCGCGGTGGCCAGGCTGGGCAAAGCACCGTCTTGGGTGGCGCAAGCCAGGATGATTGCATCGTTGCGGTCTGGCATTTGTATCTTGAGTGTGTCTTTATGTTTGATTTATTGTATCGTTTTTTAGTTTTATTTGTTTCTGTTGAGTGGATTCTTTGCAATGGTTGGCTTCGCTAGGTTGTAAATACGTATGTCGGTCGGTCGATTCTGTCCCGAGCCAATAAATTCCAATGCGAATCCCCACCTTCACTCTCCATGGTTTGGCTTTGGAGTCAAAAAGAAAGAAAAATTAAGTCAATGATTTATATATATTTTTCTCATTTCCAACCCATTCCCAGTGGCCCCCAGTCAAATAACAGTCAAATAAGAATCAGGCCCAGAAAGGCACATATTTGGCGTGACGTCGCCCCTGATCCGGGTCAAACGGTTTAACCAGTCCTTGGGAGGTCGCCTCCTTCATCACCCGGGTCACCATGGCACTGTTCTCGGGTGCAATGCCAAACCGTTCTCGCAAACTGGCATTGGTCATCGGGTCGCGTTGCACATAACGAAGGCAAGCGTGCAAATAACATGCGCGAACTCGGTCATGGCTGTCCATGTCCTTGTAGGCCGTGTGCGCAAACAGCACGGAGCGGGTAGATCTCTCTGGCGTTTCAAAGCTTGGCGCAGGCAGTTGGTAAAGCTCGGTTTCAAACACAACCTTGTCTACGCCACTGCCTCGCTCCTCACAAATGCCAACTCGCCGCATGAACGATGCCAACTGCTCGTTGCGTGAGCGCGGCGGGCTGTCCAAAAAACGTTGCGTACTGACCAGCGGCAGACCGGGGTTGGTGATTTCCATTCGATTCGCAAACACCTCCACCATAGGTCCAGTGCCTGTGACAGAAAAATCTTGATGAATCAGTGCATTGGCCACCAGCTCACGCACAGCCAGGTTGGGGTACATAGGCACCTCGCGGCGCAAGGCTTGTCCAATTACCTCGTTGCGGGGCAGCAAGGCGTTGATGTAATCCATCAAACCTGCAAATCCACAGGCATAACCCTTTTTGCCCTCCTGCTCGCGTAGCGTTTTAATACGCCCTTTGCCTTCGTACACCACCACGCGGACCGCTTTACGTGCCAAGCCCCGAAATCGGTGCAAATCCTTTGCAAACAGGATGGCCCCAAGGTTGGTCACATCCCAATTGCCCGCAGCGTTGAGTGCCAGCAAACGGTCTTCTTCGAGTCGCGCCAACAAAGCAGTCCTGTCCTCAGGCAAAGGCAGCTTCAGCAAATCGAAGTACGCCGAGTAATCCAGCAAAGCCAAAGCCTCAGATCCTGACAAGTTTTCAGCCGCCAGCTGAGCTTCGAAAATCGTTTTATCAAAACGTCGCCACAACTCGCGCTCGAGCTCGGGATAATCCTTCAGCAGTTTTTTGTTACTGCCCACACGCACCCATTCTTTGCCCGCAAACAAGGTGGGCTTGCCTGAAGCCGCCGGAATTTCCAGCAACACCACCGGCTTGTCTTCCATTTGTAAAGCCACAAAACGGAAATGCAGGCGCGGACTGAGCATTCGCAGCAACCAACTCTCCAACTCTTCGCCCCCCTTGCGGGCCTTGGCCGGGGAGAACGTGGTTCCCAGAACCACATGGCTTGCGTCTTCGATACCCCAAATCAGATAGGCATTGGCCTTGCCATCCAGTGCAGCCGCATTGGACAGCGCCGACAGGTATTCACCGATGGCGTCCGGCTCATCGTAGTTGTGCTTGAACTCCAGCCACGAGGTTTCGGCAGGTAATTTGCACAGTTCGCGGACTAACCCAGCCCAGTAGTCTTGATCGCGGTCGACAGTCATGGTGTGTGATTGGGTTTCAATGCCCATTCCCTAAAACGTGAGCAGCAGCAGGTCGTACCGTTGGTGCCGAAGGCTCGCCCAGCGAGCGCAGGATTTCACGCACCAGTTGGGCGCGCTCGTGCGGCGTGGCCAGGGCGCGCTCGATGCGCAACTTGTCGTTGCCGGCGAGCTTGATGTGTTTGTTTTTTTGCACCAACTGAATGATGCGCATGCCGTCCACCGGGGCGTGGGGCTTGAAGGCGATCAAGATGACGCTGGGCGTTGCGTCCACTTTGGCCACGCCATAGGGCCGCGCCAGCACCCGCAAGCGGTGCACGTCGATCAAGGTTTGGGCTTGCGCAGGCAATTGGCCAAAGCGATCGACGATCTCTTCGAGCAAGCCGTCGATCTGATCGGGGGTTTGGGCGCTGGCGAGCTTTTTGTAAAAGCTCAGGCGCAGGTGCACGTCGCCACAGTAGTCCTCGGGGAGCAAAGCCGGGGCGTGCAGGTTGATGTCGGTGACCGCCGCAAAGGGTTTGAGCAGGTCGGGCTCTTCGCCATTTTTGAGGGCGCGCACGGCCTCGGAGAGCATTTCGTTGTACAGCTGGAAACCCACCTCGTGCATATTGCCGCTTTGGTTTTCGCCCAGCACTTCGCCGGCACCCCGGATTTCCAGGTCGTGCATCGCCAAGTAAAAGCCCGAGCCCAACTCCTCCATTTGTTGGATGGCGTCGAGCCGTTGTTGGGCTTGTTTGGTCAGGCTTTGGGTGTCGGGCACCATCAAATAGGCATAGGCTTGGTGGTGGCTGCGCCCCACGCGCCCGCGCAATTGGTGCAGTTGGGCCAGGCCAAATTTGTCGGCGCGGCTGATCAAAATGGTGTTGGCGCTGGGCACGTCAATGCCGGTTTCAATGATGGTCGAGCACAGCAGCACATTGAAGCGCTGGGCCACAAAGTCGCGCATCACCCGCTCCAAGTCGCGCTCGGGCATTTGGCCATGGGCCACCGCAATGCGGGCTTCGGGTAAAAACTCCTCCAGCCGTTGCTTGCGGTTTTCGATGGTCTCGACCTCGTTGTGTAAAAAATAGCATTGGCCGCCGCGCTTGAGCTCGCGCAACACCGCCTCGCGGATCACGCCTTGGCCTTCATCGCGCACAAAGGTTTTGATCGCCAAGCGCCGCTGGGGTGCGGTGGCGATCACGCTCAATTCGCGCAAGCCTTCCAGGGCCATGCCCAGGGTGCGCGGGATGGGCGTGGCGGTGAGGGTGAGCACATCGACCTCGGCGCGCAAGGCCTTCATGGTCTCTTTGTGGCGCACGCCAAAGCGGTGTTCTTCGTCAATCACCAACAGACCCAGGTCTTTGTACTTGACCGATTCGCTCAGCAGCTTGTGCGTGCCGACCACGATGTCCACGCTGCCGTTGGCCAAACCGACCAAGGTGGCGTTGACTTCTTTGGCCGAGCGAAAACGGCTGACCTCGGCCACCTTCACCGGCCACTTGGCAAAGCGGTCGCTCAGGGTTTGAAAGTGTTGCTCAGCAAGCAAGGTGGTGGGTGCCAAAAACGCCACTTGCTTGCCGCCCGTGATGGCGACAAAGGCGGCGCGCAAAGCCACCTCGGTTTTGCCAAAGCCCACATCGCCGCAGACCAAGCGGTCCATGGGGCGTGGGCTGATCATGTCTTGGATCACCGCATGGATGGCCGCGCGTTGGTCGGCGGTTTCTTCAAAACCAAAGTCGTTGGCAAACACCTCGTAGTCGGCCGCGCTGTAGCGAAACGCGTGACCGGTGCGTGCCGCACGGCTGGCGTAGATGTTGAGCAACTCGGCGGCCACGTCGCGGATTTGCTCGGCCGCTTTGCGCCGCGCTTTGTCCCATTGGCCCGAGCCCAAGCGGTGCAGCGGGGCTTCATCGGCGCTCACGCCGTTGTAGCGGCTGATCAGGTGCAACTGGCTGACCGGCACATACAGCACCGCTGCCTCGGCGTATTCCAGGTGCAAAAACTCTTGCAAGGTCGGGCTGCCATCGGCTTGCGGCGCAGCGCCCATGTCCAGGTGGACCAAGCCCCGGTAGCGGCCAATGCCGTGGGCGCTGTGCACCACTGGGTCACCCACATTCAGCTCGGCCAGGTCTTTGATCAAGGCCTGCACATCGCTGACTTGCTCTTGTTTGTGGCGGCGGCGCACCCCCGGGCTGGTGGCAAACAACTCGGTCTCGGTGACCAAGTCCAGACCGCGCTCGATCCAGGCAAAGCCTTGTTGCAAAGCGGCGGTGGCCATGCCCCAGGGCGCGTCGCTGGCCTCAAAGGCGGCCAAGTCGTCGAACACCGCCACGCTCAGGCCGCTGGCGCGCACAAAGTCGAGCAAGCTCTCGCGCCGGCCTGCGCTTTCGGCCAAGATCAGCACCCGCCGTTGGCTGGCAGCGGCGTGGGTTTTCAAGTGGATCAAGGGGTCAGAGGCACCGCGCAAGGCCTGCAAACCGCTCAAAGACTGAACCCAGGCGTTGTCAGCCGCGTCACCGCTGTGTTCGCGCAAGGCCAATTGCCCATGGTGGTTGGCGGCGGTGTAGAAAGCCTCGGCGCTCAAAAACAAGCTGGCCGGGGGCAGCACCGGGCGCTCGGGGTCGCCGCGCACCAAGCGGTGGCGCTCTTGGGTGTCTTGCCAAAAATGGGCAAAGGCTGCGTCCAAGTCGCCATGCAAAGCCACCAGGGCCTGTGGGCCCAGGTAATCAAACACCGTTGCGGTGTCGTCAAAAAACAAGGGCAGGTAGTACTCAATGCCCGCCGTGGCCATGCCATTGCCCATGTCTTTGTAAATGCGGCTTTTGGTCGGGTCGCCTTCGAGCAATTCGCGCCAGCGGCTGCGAAATTTGGCGCGCGCTGCCTCGTCCATGGGGAACTCGCGCCCGGGCAGCAAACGCACCTCGGGCACCGGGTACAAGCTGCGTTGGCTGTCGGGGTCAAAGGTGCGGATGGAGTCGACTTCGTTGTCGAACAAATCCACCCGGTAAGGCACCAAGGAGCCCATCGGGAACAGGTCGATCAAGCCACCCCGCACCGCGTATTCGCCGGGGCTCACCACCTGGGTCACGTGGTTGTAGCCCGCCAGGGTGAGTTGGGCGCGCAGGGCGGCCTCGTCGAGCTTTTGCTTGACCTTGAAGTGAAAGGTGTAGCCGGCCAAAAAAGACGGCGGCGCCAACCGGTACAGCGCGGTGGTGGCGGGGATCAGCACCACATCGGCCTGGCCTTGCGAAATTTGCCACAGCGTGGCCAGGCGCTCGCTGATCAGGTCGTGGTGCGGCGAAAAACTGTCGTAGGGCAGGGTCTCCCAGTCGGGAAACAGCACGCAGCGCAGGTCGGGGGCAAAAAACACCATTTCTTCCAGCAGGCGCTGGGCATCGCTGGCATGGGCTGTGACCACCGCCACGCTGCGCCCGGCGCTGCATTCGCGGCTGGCCCATTGGGCCAACAGCAAAGCGTCGGCGCTGCCCGCCGGGCGGGGCAGGGCGTGGCGTTTGCCAGGGCTGAGGGTGGGGA
>JBEDFU010000035.1:0-24262 GCA_041174965.1 Pseudomonadota bacterium
GGGGGGACTCACGCAAGCAGCCAACGCCAACGCCATGACAGGCCAAAACAGTTGGGTTCGCCAGTGGCGGTGATGCAGGTGCAAGTGCAAGATATTCATGGATTGCAAACTTCTGGCGTGCGCAAGGGGCACGGCATTCACAGAACAAAACGAGCGCGTGCGCCATACTGTGCGCTTGTTTCATCCTTTGTGGCACAAAGGCAAACCCGGAGAAACTTTTGTATTCATTGTCTGATTTGATCCCCATGTTGCAAGCCGCGCCTGCCATCTGGGTCAGCGTGCGTTCTGTCCAGGGTTCGGGCCCGCGTGAGGAGGGCGCTTGGATGGCGGTGACTGCCAGCGCCATCGTGGGCACGGTGGGCGGCGGGCATTTGGAGCACGAGGCCATTCGCTTGGCCCGTGACGCGTTGGCGGGGTCGACATCGGCTGAAGCGACTTTGTCCGAGCCGGTGTCGTTTGAGCACCGCTATGCCCTGGGTCCGAGCTTGGGCCAATGCTGTGGGGGTGTGGTGGTGCTGGGTTTTGAGGGCATCACCGCCAGCGACCTGCCGCGTTTGCAAGCGCAAACCCAGGCACATGCCCAAGCCGTGGCCTTGTTTGGCGGCGGCCATGTGGGTAAGGCCTTGATCGAGGTGCTGGGTCGCTTGCCCATGTCGGTGCTGTGGGTGGACAGCCGCGATGAAATCTTCCCGCCCCAAGTGCCAGCCAATGTGCGCTGTGAACACTCCGACCCCGTCCAGCAAGCCGTGTGGGACTTGCCCGCTGGCTGCCATGTGCTGATGATGAGCTTCAGCCACGCCGAAGACCTCGACATCTTGGCCGCTTGCTTGCTGCGTGCGCGCCAACAAAATGACTTGCCCTACATCGGCCTGATTGGCAGCGACACCAAGTGGGCCACTTTTCGCCACCGCTTGGAGGCCAAAGGCTTTGGCCCGGATGACTTTGCCCGCGTCACTTGCCCGATTGGCATACCGGGCATCGAGGGCAAACAACCCGAGGTGATTGCGGTCGCAGTGGCCGCCCAGTTGCTCCAGCGCTAAAACTGTATACACTTGCCACTCCTGTCGCAGCGGAGCGGGGCCTCACCCTTGTTCGCGACCTGTTCTCCCCCTCACAGCGCCCGCAGTGGTGAGGGTGACACCGTCACACCGAGCTGACCGAGACATTGACATGGAAACATACTTTTTAGACTGGGCCAACCTGTTGCTGAGGTGGGTGCACGTCATCACCGCCATTGCCTGGGTGGGTTCATCCTTTTACTTTGTGTTTTTGGACAACAACCTGGTGCGCCCGAATTCGCCCGACTTGCTGGAAAAGGGCGTTGACGGCGCCATGTGGGCGGTGCACGGCGGTGGCTTTTACAACCCGCAAAAGTACATGGTGGCACCGAAAAAAATCCACACCCCTTTGCATTGGTTTTATTGGGAAAGCTACAGCACCTGGCTGAGTGGTTTTGCCCTTTTCACTGTGCTCTATCTGTGGAACGCGGGCACTTTTTTGATCGACCAGTCTTTGTTCGCCTGGTCGCCAGTGGCCGCTGGCGCCACGGCCGTGGGTTTGTTGGTGGCGTTTTGGTTTGTTTACGACGCCATCTCCCGCATCTTTGGGTTTCGCGAAAACGGCGAGGCCTGGGTCGGTGGCTTGATGTTCCTCGTCATCGCCTTTTCGTGTTGGCTCACCTGCCAGTTGTTTGCCGGTCGGGCGGCCTTTTTGATCGTGGGCGCGATGATCGCCACCGCTATGAGCGCGAATGTGTTTTTCTGGATCATTCCCGGCCAACGAAAAGTGGTGGCCGCCATGACCTCGGGCAAGACCTACGACCCCATGGAGATGGCCATCCACGGCAAACGCGGCAAGCAGCGCAGCGTGCACAACACCTACTTCACCCTGCCGGTGCTGTTTGCCATGCTGTCCAACCATTACAGCTTTTTGTACACCCACGAAAAGCACTGGCTCATCTTGTTGCTCATGATGTTGGCCGGCGCCCTCATCCGACAGTTTTTTGTACAGCGCCACGCATGGAACCACCAGCGCGCCGCCAACCCTTGGCCGTTTGCCGCAGCGGGGGTGGTCATCATCATCGCTGTGGTGGTGTGGCTGCGCCCAGCCCCCGCAGCAACTCCCAGCGCCGCCCCCGCTGTGGCCACTTTGGCCAGTGTGCAAACCATCGTTGCCCAGCGCTGTGTGTCCTGCCATGGGGAGCAAGTGCAAATGAAAAACATCCGCTTGGACAGCCCTGACACCCTTCGCCAGCACGCGCAAAACGTATACCAACAAGTGGTCGTCACCCGTCAAATGCCGATGAACAACTCGACGGCCATCACCGAGGATGAACGCGCCACCATTGGGCGATGGTTTCAGGCGGGGGCTAAAGCGGATTGAGGGTTCAGGTCTTCAAAAAACCTTGGTGTGGTTGGCCAACCGCAGCGGATCTGGCCGTTTAGGTTTGGCTGTTTTTTTCAAGATCAGCCAAGAGCTCGTCAAGAGTGGCAAAGCCTGCTCGACCTTGTGTAATCAGCTTGCTTGACTCGTCCATGGCCGCCAGCGTTTCGGCATTTGGCACCTTCAGCTCCAGTGGAAAAGCTTGGTCAATCACCACTCGGCGCAAAAACAAACGAACCGCATCGGACATGGACATACCCAAGGCGGATAAAACCTCGGTGGCTTGTTCTTTGATGTCGTCGTCCACACGGATGTGGAGCATGGAGATTTGTGCGGCCATGAGAAATCCTGGAAATTTATGGCGATTTTGTATCTCAAATGAGCTTACATCAAGGTTGTTAGAGTCGGCTTGTCTTGATACGTGTCAAAGATGGATATTGACCCCAGAAGCGTGTTGTTTTGCGTCTCTGGTCTGTCTCCCCAGATGGTGATTGTGTTGTGTTTCAATCGCCAGGCGCGACATACCAAGTGCCGCGCCCCACACCTTGCTGGGCCAGTTGTCCGTCTTTGACCAGCCGAGCCAAATGCACCTTGATGGTGGCGCGTTTGGCCCCGGTGTGCTGTTCGGCCTGGGAGGTGGTCAGCCGGCCATGATCTCGCGCCAAGGCCAGCAGTTGCGCTGAAAGCGGTGGCAGGCGCTGGGCCATAAGCTGTTCACGCTCCACTTTTTGCGCCAACCGCTTGACCTGCGAGCACAGCGATGACAAAAAAAACACCAGCCATGGTTGCCAGTTCGGGGCATCGGTGCGGATCGTGCTCTGCGTCTGGCGAAGGGCGATGTAATAGCCGCCCTTGTTTTCTTCAATGATGCTTTCCAGCGAGCTGTAGGGCACATAGCCGTAACCGAACTGGAGCATGAGCAGCGTGGTCAGGATGCGCGACAAGCGCCCATTGCCGTCCTCAAACGGATGAATCTCCAGAAACACCACCACAAAAATGGCCACGATCAGCAGTGGGTGCAGGGTTTGGTGCTCACGCGCATGGCGCACCCAGCTCAGCAGCTCTTGCATCAGGCGCGGGGTGTCAAACGGGGTGGCGGTTTCAAACACCACGGCCAGCTGTTTGCCTTGGGCGTTGAAGGCTGCCACGCTGTTGCTGACTTTTTTGTACCGGCCCCGGTGGTGGGTGTCTTTGTAGGTGTGCTGCAGCAAGTCGCGGTGCAGTTGCAGGATGTGGTTTTCGTTGAAGGGAATGTGCTCCCACGAGGCAAACAGCAACTCCATCACCTCGGCGTAACCTGCCACCTCTTGTTCGTCGCGGGTGGTGAATTTTTTGACCTTGATGTTCGACAGCAATGCGTCCACTTCGGCGTTGCTGAGCTTGCTGCCCTCAATGCGCGTGGACGAGGCCACGCTCTCGATGGTGGCCACCCGGCGCAAGGCCAGCAAACGCTCGGGGGCCAGCGCACCCAAGGCCCGCCACGCGCCCTTGAACTCATCTATCTGAGCAACGAGGGCCAGGATGTCGGGTGTGATGGTGATGGCGTGGGTACGGAGCATGGCCACCAGTTTAGCCGTAAATTTAGCCGCTAATAGCCATAAACAACCACGTTGAGCGGTTCCTGACTCAAGTCCCAAAAACAAGCCAGAGCCTTTAAAACGCTGGAATATTGAAACAATCTATAGCTGGCAACTTTTTAAAGAGTACTGAACAATGAAGCCAGCAATTGGTAGCGTTTATTGCAGCTTCCAAGCTCGGGACAAGTCGGCCTCCTCCATGACGGGCTCATACCGCAGGGGGTCTTAGCGTTTTTGACAGCTGAATCGCCCAACACCAGCCAGCCCCAATGACCTGTCATGCCCTCAATGGGTCCCAGCCGCCAAGGTCTGGGCCAGCTGGTTGTGCCGCTCAATCAGGGGCCCCATGTCCACCGTGGCCAGCTGCCCTTGGCGCACCACCACGCGACCGTTGACGATGGTGAAATCCGCGTTGTCACTGGCGCACAGCAGCAAGGCGCCCACTGGGTCGTGTACGGCGGCGCCGGCCATGCTCAGGGTGTCGGTGCGAAACATCGCGATGTCTGCGCAAAAGCCTGGGGTGATTTGGCCAATTTCATGTGCACGCCCCAGCACCTGGGCGCCCCCCCGGGTGGCCAGGCGCAGTGCGTCGCGTGGGGTCATTTCGGCGGGTCCCAAGTCGCAGCCAAACACCGTGCGGCCCCCTACTTGGCGCGGCGCGTCCGTCGCGCGGCCCACGCGCGCGAGCAGCATGGCTTGGCGCGCTTCGTTGAGCAAATGGCCGGCATCGTTGCTGGCGCTGCCGTCCACACCCAGGCCCACGGGCACGCCAGTGTTGAGCATTTGGCGCAGGGGCAAGATGCCGCTGGCCAAGCGCATATTGCTGCACGGGCAGTGGGCAATGCCGGTGCGGGTTTTGGCAAACAAATAGGTGCCGGCTTCGTCCAGCTTGACGCAGTGGGCGTGCCAAACGTCTTCGCCCACCCAGCCCAGGTCTTGCGCGTACTGGGCGGGCGTGCAGTTGAATTTTTCTTTCGTATAGGCGATGTCGTGGTCGTTCTCTGCCAAGTGGGTGTGCAGGCGCACGCCGTGGGCGCGGGCCAGTTCGGCCGATGTGCGCATCAGGTCTTGGCTCACGCTAAAGGGCGAACAAGGGGCCACGGCCACATGGGTCATGGCGCCAAAGCGGGCGTCATGGTGCGTCTCGATCAAACGCTGGGTTTCTTTCAGGATGAAGGCTTCGTTCTCCACCACGCTGTCGGGTGGCAGGCCGCCTTGTGACTGGCCCACGCTCATGCTCCCACGTGTAGCGGTGAAGCGCATGCCCATGGTGTGCGCGGCCTCGATGCTGTCGTCCAAGCGCACGCCGTTGGGATAGATGTAGAGGTGGTCGCTGCTGGTGGTGCAACCGCTGAGCAGCAATTCGGCCATGGCCACTTGGGTGGAGATGCGCACCATCTCGGGTGTGAGACCAGCCCACAAGGGGTAAAGCCCTTGCAGCCACCCAAATAACTCGGCGTTTTGCACTTGGGGCACGGCCCGGGTCAGGCTTTGCACCATGTGGTGGTGGGTGTTGACCAAGCCGGGCACCACGACATGGCGGCGCGCGTCGATGACTTCGTCGGCGCTGCTCAGCCATTCGGTGGGCACTTCGGCCGCGTTCACAACGGCTTGAATGCACCCGTTGCGCACCCAAATGGATGCGTTGCGCCATTCGGTGCCTGCGTCGTCCTGGGAGGCAATGCATTGGGCTTGGTGGATGAGCAGACTGGGCATGGTTGATCCATAAAACAGCGGGTGACAAAGTGTCGCATGGCACTGGGCTGGCACCGGGGGCAGGGCCCAGGCGGTATATTCACCCACCACGTGTCCAACCGACCCATGTCCAGCCCTTTGACGCCTCCCCCCAATGCCGCGCCCATGCCCTTGTTGGCTTTGGAGGGCATCACCAAGCGCTACCCATCGGTGGTGGCAAATGATGCGGTGTCACTGCGCGTGATGCCGGGTGAAATCCATGCGGTGTTGGGTGAAAACGGCGCTGGCAAGTCCACTTTGATGAAGGTGATTTACGGGGCCACCCAGCCCGATGCCGGGCGCATGCTGTTCCAAGGCCAGGATGTGCGCATTGCCAATCCGCAAGTGGCGCGTCAGTTGGGCATTGCCATGGTGTTTCAACACTTCAGCTTGTTTGACAGCTTGAGCGTGGCGCAAAACGTTTGGTTGGGTTTGGATGCGCAATGGACTTTGCCCCAGGTGCGCGCTCGCATTGTTGAGAAGGCTGCCCAATACGGTTTGGACATCGAACCCGAGCGGCCTGTCCACACCTTGAGCGTGGGTGAGATGCAAAGGGTGGAAATCATCCGCGCTTTGCTCACCGAACCGCGCCTGCTGATATTGGACGAGCCCACTTCGGTGCTCACCCCACAAGCGGTGGACAAATTGTTTGTGGTGTTGCGCCAATTGGTTGCCGAAGGTTGCAGCATTTTGTACATCAGCCACAAGCTGCATGAAATCCGCGCCTTGTGCACCCGCTGCACGGTGTTGCGCGCTGGCCGCGTCACGGGCGAGTGCGATCCGCGCCTGGAGAGCAACGCTTCGCTGAGTCAACGCATGATTGGCGCCGAGCCACCCACCTTGCAGCGCCAGCGCCAAAAACCTGGCGCGGTGGTGATGCAGGTGATGGACCTGCATGTGCCGCGCAGCGAGCCCTTTGGTGTGGACATCCATGGGGTGAATTTCAGCTTGCGCGCTGGAGAAGTGTTGGGCATTGCTGGCGTATCGGGCAATGGGCAGCGCGAGCTGTTGGCCGCTTTGTCGGGCGAGGACTGCCGCGCCAAAGCCCAAGCCATTGAGCTTGACGTTCAAGCCGTTGGCAACTGGTCGCCAGCGGCGCGGCGCGCTTTGGGTTTGCACTTTGTGCCCGATGAACGATTGGGACGCGGTGCGGTGCCGGGCATGGACTTGGCGCACAACCTGTTGCTCACCCGACAAGAGGCGGTGGGGCGCTGGGGCTGGATTCATTTGCGCGCGTTGCGCGCCCAAGCGCAAGCGGTGATCGAGCGTTACCGTGTCAAGGCCAGTGGGCCACAAGCCCTGGCCCAATCTTTGTCGGGCGGTAATCTGCAAAAGTTCATCGTCGGGCGCGAGATCGATGCACAGCCGCGGGTGCTGTTGTTGTCGCAGCCCACCTGGGGGGTGGACGTGGGCGCGGCAGCCCACATCCGTGCGGCCATTTTGGGCTTGCGCGAGGCCGGTTGTGCGGTGCTGGTGGTCAGCGAAGAGCTCGATGAATTGTTTGAACTGTGCGACGGCTTGCATGTGATGGCACAAGGCCGTTTGTCACCGCGTGTGGAGCGTGATCAAGCCGATGTGGCACTGATCGGCAGTTGGATGAGTGGCCTGTGGCCGCCACAAGCCAGCGCTGCATTGGCGGGGTCCGCATGATTCGTTTGGAGCCCCGTGCATTGCCTTCAGCCGCATGGACCTGGGCTGCACCTTTTTTGGCCCTGGCTTTGACGGTAGTGTTGGGGGTGATGCTGTTTGCTGCGTTGGGCAAAGACCCCCTGGCGGCCCTGAGGGTGTTTTTTTGGGAACCGATCAAAAGCCCTTATGCCCTGGGGGAGTTGGTGGTCAAGGCCACACCGTTGCTCATCATCGCACTGGGTTTGGCGCTGTGCTTTCGCGCCAATGTGTGGAACATTGGGGCCGAGGGTCAGTACGTGATGGGGGCGATTGCCGCGTCCGGGGTGGCTTTGCAGTTGGCTGGGGTGGCTGGTGCCTGGGTATGGGTCATCGTGGCCGGGGTGCTGGGCGGCATGCTGTGGGCGGCGTGTGTGGCCTGGTTGCGTGAGCGCTTTCACGCCAACGAAATTTTGGTCAGCCTGATGCTGGTGTATGTGGCGGTTCAGGTCTTGGGTTATTTGGTGTTTGGGCCCTGGAAAGACCCGGCAGGCTACAACTTTCCGCAAACCCAAACCTTTGATGCGGCCACCCGCATCCCGCGATTGATGAGCGGCTCGCGCGTGCATTGGGGCATGGTGCTGTCCTTGGTCGGCGTGTTGGCCTTGTGGGTGTTTTTGTTTCGAACCCGCGCAGGTTGGGCGCAGCAAGTTGGCGGCTTGGCCCCGATGGCAGCGCGTTACGCGGGCTTTTCTTCTCGCCAATCGCTGTGGGTGGCTTTGCTGGTTTCGGGTGGTGCGGCGGGTTTGGCTGGTGGCTTGGAGGTGGCAGGCCCGATTGGCCAACTCACGCCGTATGTGCCTGCGGGCTATGGCTTTGCCGCCATCATCGTGGCATTTGTGGGCCGCTTGCACCCGGTGGGCATGGTGTTTTCGGCGCTGCTGATGAGCATGTTCTACATCGGGGGTGAGTTGGCGCAGTCGCGCTTGGGCTTGCCCAAATCGCTCACGGGGGTGTTCCAGGGCTTGCTGTTGTTTTGTTTGCTCACCTGCGATGTGCTGATCCATCAGCGGGTGCGCTGGGTGCCTGCCGCCAGGGGGGCAGCCTGATGGAGACCTACGCGCTGCTGCTGGCAGCCACCCTGCAAGCCGGCACGGTGCTGGCTTTGGCGGCCTTGGGCCTGCTCATCAATGAAAAAGCCGGTGTCGTTAACCTCGGGGCCGAGGGCATGATGTTGTGCGCAGCGATTGCAGGCTTTGCCACTGTGGTGCACACCGGCAGCGATGCCCTGGGGTTTGCCGCGGGCATGTTGGCTGGGGCGCTGATGGCAGCCGTCTTTGGCGCCTTGGTGGTGGGCCTCAACACCAACCCCTATGCCACCGGTTTGGCGCTGAGTTTGCTCGGCACGGGTTTGTCGGCCTTTGTGGGCGTGTCGTATGTGCAAGCCAAAGTGCCCGAGCGCCAGAGTTACGCTGTGCCTTGGTTGAGTGATGTCCCATGGTTGGGAGAGGCTTTGTTCAAGCACCACCCCATGGTCTACGCCGTGATCGGATTAACCCTGTTTTTGATGTGGTGGTTTGAGCACACGCGCACTGGTTTGGTGCTGCGTGCGGTGGGAGAGTCACCCCAATCGGCGCATGCCTTGGGTCACCCGGTGCGGCGCATCCGCATGGCTGCGGTCATCGCTGGTGGCGCTTTGTGCGGTTTGTCGGGCGCCTATTTGTCCATCATTTACACCCCCTTGTGGGTCGAGGGCATGGTGGCGGGCAAGGGCTGGATCGCCTTGGCCCTGACCACTTTTGCAACCTGGCGTGCTGCGCGCGTTTTGTGGGGCGCTTATTTGTTTGGTGGGGTGACCATGCTGCAGTTTCACCTGCAAGCCAGTGGCTGGGAAATACCCAGCCAGTTTTTGAGCATGTGGCCTTATTTGGCCACCATTGTGGTGTTGGCCTTGATTTCGAAAAACCCCATCTGGATCAAAGCCAATATGCCGGCCTCGCTTGGCAAACCCTTCACGCCGGGTTGATAATGCCCCTTGTTTTTTCGTTCATCAAAGGAAATTTCATGACGCATGTGAGCAAACGTTCTTGGTTGAAAACCCTGGCCTTGGGCACCGTGGCTGCGGCCGTGTTGGTGGCTTGTGGCAAAAAAGAAGAACCCAAAGTGGTGGAGGCGCCCAAGCCCGAACCCCTGAAAATTGCCTTTGCCTATGTCGGCCCTGTGGGCGACGGCGGCTGGACGTTTGCACATGACAACGCGCGCAAGGCCATCGAGGCCGAGTTTGGCGACAAGATCAAAACCTCGTTCGTTGAGAACGTGCCCGAGTCGGCCGACGCTGAACGCGTCATCCGCGACATGGCCAGCCAGGGCAACAAGCTGATTTTTGGCACCACCTTTGGCTATATGGAACCCATGCTCAAAGTGGCAGCCGATCACAAGGACATCAAGTTCGAGCACGCCACCGGCTACAAACAAGCTGAAAACATGCGCACCTATGACAGCCGCACCTATGAGGGTGCTTACATGGCGGGTGTGATCGCAGGCAAGATGACCAAGAACAACACCTTGGGTGTGGTGGCTTCTATTCCCATCCCTGAGGTGGTGCGCAACATCAACTCCTTCACCCTGGGTGCGCAATCGGTCAACCCCAAAATCAAAACCAAGGTGGTGTGGGTCAACGAGTGGTTCAACCCGCCCAAAGAGACCGAAGCCGCGACTTCATTGATCAATGGCGGTGCCGATGTGCTGTTCCAAAACACCGATTCAGCCGCAGTGCTCAAAACCGCCGAAGAAAAAGGCAAGCGCGCGTTTGGCTGGGACTCGGACATGACCGCCTACGGTCCCAAAGCCCACTTGGCTTCGGCCATCATCAACTGGACGCCTTACTACAGCAAAGCCACCCGCGAGGCCTTGGAAGGCAAGTGGACCGGTGGTGCAGGTGTGTGGTGGGGCGTGAAAGAAGGCGCGATCGACATCGTCTCCATTGCTGAAGACGTGCCAGCCGACATCAAGGCCAAAGTGGCTGAAATCAAAGCGGGATTGAAAGATGGCAGCTTTGTGATTTGGAAAGGCCCGATTGTTGACAACACGGGCAAAGAGGTTTTGAAAAAGGGTGATGCAGCCGATGACAAGTTCTTGGGCGGCTTGAATTTCTACGTCAAAGGCGTGGAGGGCAAAGTACCCGGTGGCGACAAAAAGTAAACCAACCGGTTGCTGATGAAAAAAACCGCCGCAAGGCGGTTTTTTTTCGGGCGTCAAAAAGCCTGGGGCAAAATCATCGCCACACTTTGACCGATGAACATGTGGATTGGAGACGCGAACCATGAATTTTTCAGCCATCGACCCAGCCCGCTTGCCAGAGCTGTTGTGCGCCATGCCCAAGGCCGAGTTGCATTTGCACATTGAAGGCAGCTTGGAGCCCGAGTTGATGTTTGAGTTGGCCCGGCGCAACCAGGTGCGATTGCCCCATGCGGATGTGGCGGCGGTGCGCGCGGCCTATGCCTTCACCAATTTGCAAAGCTTTTTGGATATTTACTACGCTGGCGCCAGCGTGCTGCAGCAACCACAAGATTTTTATGACTTGGCGTGGGCTTACTTTGAGCGCGCTGCCGCCGACCATGTGGTGCATGCCGAGATCTTTTTTGATCCGCAAAACCATACCCAGCGCCGCGTGTCCATGCGCACCGTGGTCAGTGGTTTGCACCGCGCTTGCGAAGACGCGCGCACCAAGTGGGGCATGGATGCGCAATTGATCATGTGTTTTTTGCGCCATCTGAGCGAGGACGAGGCCTTCGAGACCTTGGAGCAAGCCATGCCGTTTCGCGACCAAATCGTGGGCGTGGGATTGGATTCCAGCGAGGTGGGCCACCCACCTGAAAAGTTTTTGCGCGTTTTTGCGCGCGCGCGGCAACTGGGCTTTCGTTGTGTGGCCCATGCGGGCGAGGAGGGGCCTCCGGCATATATCTGGTCGGCCTTGGATGGCTTGCATGCCGAGCGCATTGACCATGGGGTGCAGGCCACACAGGACGCTGCCCTGATGCAGCGCTTGGCCCAAGAGCGCATGCCCTTGACAGTGTGCCCCCTGTCCAACATCAAGCTGTGCGTGTTTCCCGATATGGCCGCGCACAATTTACAGGCCTTGCTGGACGCGGGTTTGTGCGCATCGCTGCACTCCGATGATCCAGCCTACTTTGGCGGTTACATCAATGAGAACTTTTTGAAAACCTTTGCGGCATTGCCCTTGACCGCAGCCCATGCCTACCAACTTGCGCGCAACAGCTTTGAGGCCAGTTTCGTGTCAGAGGCGCAAAAGCAATCCTGGGTGGCACAGTTGGATGCCTGTTTTGTGGGGTTCGGTGCATAAAGCGCAGCATGGGTGTGGCTTGCGTGCACGCCCTGTACCGCGTGTACTGGCTTTCCTCATTGACAAGGCGATGGGCTGAATGCACATTTGCGGCATGTTTTTTGGAGACCTTTGATGTTGAAACGTTTGACCCGCCGCAGCCTGGCTTTGGTTTTGTCTTTGGCCTGTGTGGGCGTGATGGCCCAAAGCGATTACCCAAATAAACCCATTCGCATGGTGGTGGCTTGGCCACCTGCCAGTGGCATTGACATCGTGATGCGCCACATCTCTGAGGCTTTGCGCGTCGAGTTGGGACAGCCGGTCATCATTGAAAACCGCGCTGGTGCTGCGGGTGCTTTGGGCTCGGTGGCCGTGGCCAATGCCGCGCCCGATGGCTATACCTTGTTGTTCAACTCTGCGGCCATGAACATGCTGGCCGCCATGGGCACCCCCACGCAGTACAGCATGCCCGACTCATTCACCCCGGTGGTGAACGTGTTTTCTTCACCCATGGTGTTGGTGGCACATCCGTCGCTGGACATTAAGTCACCCCAAGACCTGGTGGCACTGGCCAAGGCCAAAAAAGGCGATTTGTTTTATGCCACTTCAGGCCATGGCGCACCTTCGCATTTTGTGGCCGAGTTGTTCCGTGCCCGCACCGGCATCGAGGCCACCGCTGTGCCCATGAAGGGCTCGCCCCAGGCCATGCTGGAGCAAATTTCAGGTCGGGTGGCATTCCACTTTGCCGTGGCTTCGACCGCCTTGGCACCGGCCAAAGACGGCAAGGTCAAGGCGGTGGCGGTGACCAGCAAGTCGCGTTTGGCCGTGGCGCCCGAGATCCCCACCATGGAAGAGTTGGGCTTTAAAAACTTCAATGCCAGTTACTGGAATGGGGTGTTTGGCCCCAAAGGCCTGCCGGCCCCGATCGCCGAGCGCTTGGCCAATGCCTTCAATAAAGTGATGGCCCGCCCAGATATCCAAGAAAAGCTCATGCCCACCGCCAATGAAATTGACATCAGCAGCAGCCCGGCACGATTCACCAGCATGATCCGTGACGACTTGGCGGTGTGGAGCGAAGTGGTCCGCTACGCCAAGATCAAGCCCGAGTGATCGGGCTTGGGGTCGGCAGGCCGGTGCTCAAGCCCGTGCTTGCCAGCCCCCATCAATGGGAATGGGTGTGCCGGTGATGTCGCCCGCATCATCGGTGCACAAAAAGGCCGCCAAAGCCCCCACTTTGCTGGGCTGAACAAAGCGTTTGGAAGGTTGGCGGGCTTTCAAAAAATCCGCCGTCAATGCCTCTTCGGACACACCGGCGTCTTGCGCCCTTTGGGTGATGAGTTGTTTCAAGTGCGGCGTGTGCACAGCGGCCGGGCACAGCGCATTGCAGGTGATATGGTACTCGGCGCATTCCAGGGCCACCACCTTGGTCAGCCCGACCAAGCCATGCTTGGTGGCCACATAGTCGCTGCGGTTGGCCGTTCCCTCGACGCCGTAAATGGATGCCAGGTTGATGATGCGGCCCCAATTGCGCGCTTTCATGCCAGGCACCAAGCGGTGCATGAAGCGGTAGGGCGCTGTCAAATTCACCGCCAGCGCATACGCCCATTTGTCGGGTGAGAGGTTTTCAATCGTCGCATCGTGGCGCGTCACCGCGTTGTTGACCAAGATGTCGATGTGGCCGTACAGCCGCTCGGCGGCCAAGACCATGGCGTCGATGTCTTCGGGTTTGGAGATGTCTGCGCCGTGGTAGTGGGCTTGGGCACCGGTGTCGCGCAGCACCTGCAACTGGTTTTGGATCAAAGCATCATCGCCAAAGCCATTGATCAACACGTTGCAGCCTTGGCGTGCCAGGGCCGCAGCGATTTCAAAACCAATGCCCCCCAACGAGCCAGTGATCAGGGCAGATTTTCCTTGGAGCATGGTTGTCCTTGTGTGTGCAGTTCAATGGTTCATTGGCCGTGGCGCAAACGGGTGCCCAAAATTTGCCCGGTGGTGAAGCTGCCACCCACACCGGCCAAAAACAACAAGGTTTGCGCCGCTTGCTCGGGCAGATTGGCCGTGCCCAGCACATCGAGGGCCATTTTTTCGTCCCACAGGTGGGGGTTGGCGTCGCGCGCCAAAGGGGTGTCGGTCATGCCGGGGTTCAAGCCATTCACGGTGACGCCGTATTTCCCCAGGCTCAGCGCCAGGCTTTTGGTCAGGGCAATCATGCCGCCTTTGGAAGCTGCGTAGTGTGCATAGGTTTGGCTGCCATACAAACCGCGGTCAGAGGTGAGCAGCACCATGGTGCCGCTTTTTTGTTGCACCATGGCCTTGGCCACTTCGCGGGTGATGAAAAAACTGCCATCCAAATTGATGCGCAAGGTCTCGCGCCATTGGTCGTCGCTCATCTCCAGCAACGGACAAGCCAGGCAAATGCCCGCCGCATGGATCAGCACATCGATGCGGCCATGTTGCGCCACGGTGAGGTCGACCAAGGCTTTGCATTGGCTGGAGTCGCCCACATCAAATGCCATGCTGTGCACCGATGGCGCTTGGCTGCGCAGCGATGCGCTGAGCGTTTGCAATGCGGCGTCGTTTCGATCGGCCAACACCAAGCGCGCACCCTCACGGGCAAACAATTCGGCGCAGGCTTTGCCGATGCCTGATGCAGCGCCGGTGATGAGGATGGACTTGTTGCGGATGGTCATGCTTGTTCTCCAGATTGACACCCAAATGAGATTAACATAAGATGAAAAAATCCCACGATGCGAGATAATCAAAATGCAAAAAACAGCCCCCAGGGACTTCAAAGTTTACAAAGAAGCGGACTATCCGCAAGACAAAAAAGCAAGCCCTTATCCCGATTGGCCACCCCAAGCTTTTCACGTCAGCCACCTCGGTGAAGGCTCTTTCAAAACCGATGGATTCCGGCCCTGGGCTTTGTCCCGCGACATGGGCATGATCGAAGCCACGGGCGGCATGGTGGACGTGCATGTCAACCGCCGCGCCAAACCCTACGACCCCGCAGAAATTGCGCACCGCCACTTTCACAATGTTCATTACCAAATGGTTTATGTGCTCAAGGGTTGGGTGCGCAGTGAGTTTGAAGGCCATGGCGAGCACCTGATGAAGGAAGGCAGCTGCTGGTTGCAGCCGCCGCGCATCAAGCACACGGTGCTGGGCTTTTCCGATGACCTGGAAATTTTGGAAGTCATCATCCCCGCCAATTACGACACGATTAACCTTAACGAGCCGCCCAAGGGAACACCCGATCCAGCAGGAGGAGCCCCCCATGCGCGATAAGCTCGACGCCATGCGCGGCAAACGCGCTTTGATCACTGGGGCCAGTGCCGGCATTGGCCGCGCCAGTGCCATTTCTTTGGCCGAATGCGGTGTGCATTTGGTCCTCACCGGTCGCAAGGTGGCCGAGCTCGAAGCCGTGGCCCAAGAATGCCGCGCCAAAGGTGTTCAAGTGGTGGCCCTGGCCGGTGACTTGAATGACAAACCCTTTGTGCGTCAGTTGGCGCAAACCGCGCATGACGCCGATGTGTTTGTGAACAACGCAGGCATCTTGAACTACGCGCCCATTTTGGACATGCCGGTTGAAGAATGCGAACAGATGTTTGCCACCAACGTGATCGCTTGTTATGACATTTCGCGTGAAGTGGCCCAGCACATGGTGGCGCGCGGTGGTGGCCACATGATCTTCATCACCTCGGGTTCGGCGCGCAATGTGGGCATGCATGCGGTGGTGTATGCCGCCACCAAGCACGCGGTGTCTGCATTTGCCAAAGGCTTTCGCTTGGAGCTCAAAAGCGCCAACGTTCGTGTCACCGAACTGGCCCCGGGCATGGTCGATACCGACATGCGCAAGGGCATCACCCACCCCGATGTGCTCAAGGCTTTGGCGGCGCGGCCCTACCAACCCATTTCGGCGCAAGACGTGGCCGATGGTGTGGTCTATGCGGTGTCATGCCAAGCGACCAACAGCCCGGATTTGATCGAACTGCGCCCACCCCGCGCCTGAGGCAGACCATGGATTTGGGACTGAAACAACAAACCGCGCTGGTCACCGGCGCATCGCAAGGCATTGGCCGTGCGATCGCCATCGCTCTGGCCCGTGAGGGTTGTCACCTGCATTTGGCGGCGCGCAACCCCGAGGTCTTGGCCGCCTTGGCCCAAGAGTTGACACAAGCCCACGGTGTGACCGTGCACACCCATGCGCTGGACTTGAGCCAACCGGGTGTGGCCGATCAATTGGCCGCCGATTGCGGGCCCATCGACATCTTGGTCAACAACGCCGGGAACACCCCACGTGGCACTTTGTTTGAAGTCGATGAGGCCACTTGGCGGCAGGGGTGGGAGCTGAAAATTTTTGGCTACATCAACCTGACCCGTGCCGTTTACCGCGAGATGTTCAAGCGCCAGCGTGGCGTGATCGTGAATGTGATTGGCATTGGCGCTGAAAAATTGGAATACGCTTACGCCGCGGGTTCGATGGGCAACGCGGCCTTGGTGGCCCTGACCAAAACCCTGGGCAGCGTGAGCTTGGACCACGGCGTGCGCATTTTGGGGGTGAGCCCCGGTTGGGTCGAAACCGAAAAAGCCAAACGCACACTCAAGCGCCGCGCCACCCAAGAGCTGGGTGACGAAAACCGCTGGCGCGAATTGACCGCACATTTCCCGCGCGGGCATTTGATCCAGCCCGATGAAATCGCCGATGTGGTGGCCTTTGCGTGTTCGCCCAAAGCCAGCGCCATATCAGGCCATGTGATCACGGTGGACGCGGGCTTTGCCGCGCGCGGCTATGCGCCGCCCGTGATCAAGCTGTGATGGGCACTGAACGCCCCATGTCCCATACCTTGCAACAAAAACTCGTTGCGGGTGAAACGGTCAAGTTGGTGTCCCTGCGTTTGAGCCACCACATCGATGTGGTGCACATGCTCAAGGCCGCTGGCTTCGATGGTTTCTACATCGATGCCGAACACGGCATGTACAGCCTGCGTGATATTTCCGATCTGTGCCAAATGGCCCAAGCCTGTGGCCTCACGCCTTGGGTGCGGGTGCACAGCGCGACCGTGGGTGCGATCGGTCCGGTGCTTGACGCAGGCGCCCAGGGCATCATCTTGCCGCATGTCAACAGCGCCGCAGAGGCCGCGCTGGCTGTGGACCTGTGTCGCTACCCGCCCCAAGGCCATCGGTCCATGGCGGCTTTGGGGCCCACCTCCGCTTATCAGCGGGTGCCGGCCAAAGATTCGCTGGTGCAGCGCAATGCAGCGGTGATGGTGGTGGCCATGATCGAAACACAATCGGGCTTGGACCAAGCGCACGCCATTGCCGCGGTGCCTGGGGTGGACGCCTTGATGATGGGGCCGATGGACTTGAGCTTGGAGTTGGGCATCCCTGGCGAGTTGCGCCACCCACGCATCTTGGCCGCTTACGACACCAGCTTGAAGGCAGCGGTGGCCGCTGGCAAGCACTTCGTGTGTGGCGATGCGGGTGGCCCGCCTGTGGCGCAACTGGTGGCCCAGGGGGCGCGCATTTTGCTCGGCAGCAATGACGCCAACTACCTGCTGCAAGCCCTGACGCAAGCGGCCCAAACCTTGGACCGCGAGGCGCAGGTCAGCGGTTCTTGAGCGCCTCACGCCTGCCCCAGGCCATGGGGGCAGGTTGGTTTGATCGGTGTTGGGTCAATCGAAGCCGGGTGGCTCGTCGACGTTGACGGTGTCAAAGGTGCCAGGGATGATGATCTCCAGCACTTCCAAGTCATCGGAATATTCGAGCACCGTGTGTTTGATGCCCGCCGGTTGGATCCAACAACTGCCCGCGACCATCATGTGTTCGCCTTGGCCTTCAAACTCCACCCGGTTCCAGCCTTTGAGCACATAAACCATTTGGAATTTGACGTCATGGAAATGGCGCTTGCTCACCGCGTTCTCATCAAACGGACGACCGCGTCCGTTCACATGGGCATCGACCAAGCCACCGGTGGCCTCTTTGGCGCCCAAATCGCGATACACCACATAAGGGCGCAGGCCTTCGCCCTTGAACTCCGACGTGGCCAGGTGGCTGACATGGAATTTTTGGATGGGCCATTGGCCCAAGTCGCGCATGGCGGTTTCGGCCTTCACCGGGTGCAAGGGGGGATCGTAGGTTTTGGGTTTGGGTGTCATGGGGTTCTCTGGAGTGGTGGAAAGGCTCTGCAAGCGGTGCAGCATCAGTCGGCGCGGATGTGGGCATCTTTGACGATGCGGCTCCAGGTCTTTTGCTCTTTGGCGATGTACGCCGCAAATTCGCTGGGTGGGCCGCCGCCGCCAACGGCGTTGTCGGTGGCAAAGCGTTCGGTGACGGCGCTGGATTTGAGCGCCTTGAGGCTTTCTTCTTGAATCTTCTTCACCACATCGGCAGGCGTGCCAGCGGGCACCAAGATGCCATACCACTGGGCGGTTTCAAAATCTTTGAAGCCCATTTCCGCCACGGTGGGGATGTCGGGCAAACCAGAAATGCGCTGCTGGGTGCCCACTGCAATCGCGCGCAATTTGCCAGCCCGGATGTGAGCCCCCAGGGCGGGCAGGCCCGCCGAAGATGCATGGGTGCGGCCGGCCAATAAGTCGGCCAACTGCGGCCCCGTGCCGCGGTAGGGGATGTGGGTGAGGGAGATGCCGGTGACCAGCTTCAAGTACTCCATCGCCAAGTGCCCGGCGCTGGCGTTTCCGGCCGAACCGTAGTCGAGCTTGCCAGGGTTTTTCTTGGCGTAGGCGATGAACTCTTGAAAGGTTTTGGCCGGCACATCGGGGTGAATGACAAACACATTGGGCACTTTGGCCAACAAGGTCACTGGCATGAAGTCTTTGTTCACGTCGTAAGGCTGGTTGCTCAGCATGTAGGGGTTGACCGCCAAGGTGCCCACATGGCCCAAGATGAGGGTGTGGCCATCGGGCACCGACTTGGCGGCTTCGACCATGGCCACGGTGCCGGCACCTCCCGGTTTGTTTTCCACAAACACCGACTGCCCCAGGCCTTTGGTCAACTCTGCGGCCACCGAGCGGGCCACGATTTCGCTGGTGCCACCGGGGGCAAAGGGCACCAAAAACCGCACAGGTTTGGTCGGCCAGTTGCTGGCTTGTGCTGAGGCCCAAGTTGCGCCCATGGCCAATGCCCCAGCACTTTGCAGCCAGGCACGGCGGGTCAGCGCATCAAAGGGTGGGGCAGTCTTGGACATGGGGGGTGCAATCGTTCAAGGGGTTGGCGAAATGGGCATGCCAGACTGGGCACTCAAAACTGATAGCGGCGCAAACCACCATCGACGGGAATGACCGCACCGGTGATGTAACTGGCCCGGGGAGAGGCCAAAAAGGTGACCAAATTGGCCATGTCCTCGGGCTCGCCATAGCGCGCCATGGGAATTTCGTTCTCGCATTGCCACTGGCGGTATTCGGGGGTGTAGTTGCGAAAAATTTGCTCCGAGTGGATGCGCCCAGGCGGCACGCAGTTGACGGTGATGCCGTGCGGGCCCACCATGCGTGACAAGCCTTTGGCCCAGGAATGCATGCCCGCTTTGGCGCAAAAAGCGCCGTTCACATGGTCGGGCTCGCTTTTGCCCGTGATGTTGATGATGCGCCCCCAGCGGTTGGCGATCATTTGGTCGATCAAGGCGTCGGCGAGTTGGCGCGGGCGGTGAAAGTTCAGCGTCATCGCCTCTTGCCACTGGGCTTCGCTCACATGCAGGTCTTTGAAGCTGCGCGAGCCACCGGCGTTGTTGATCAAGATGTCCACCCGACCCAGGCCTTTCAGGGCCGCTTGGCTCAGTTGTTGGGCGGCGTCTTCGGCATACATGTCTTGGGCGATCAGGATGGGCGCTTTGCCACCAGCGGCCACGATGGCGGCCGCCACCGCTTGCAGCTTGTCCATGCGGCGCGCGGTCAATGCCAGTTGCACCCCTTCAGCAGCCAGGGCCAGAGCAATGCCTTCGCCAATGCCCACAGAGGCACCGGTCACCAAGGCGGTTTTGTCGTTGAGTTGCATGTCCATGGAGGGAGTCCTTTCGCTGGGGTTGTTGTTCTAATGGATGTGGGGTCGCTGGCCTTCAGGCAAGCTCACTCTGAGCCCAGACGCAAGCGGTTGGGCAAGCGTTTTTCAATCGCAAATTTGAGCAAGGCAGCCACGCGGTAAATGCCGTGGGCAAATTTGCCGTATGGCATGGTGAGGAAAAACGCCATCACAGTGGCCAAATGAATGGCCAAGCTCAGCGGCAGTGCGGCCGTGTCGCGCAGGGCCAGCAGAACCAGGCCACTGGCACCGCACAAGAACAGCAGGGCAATGAAGGCGCGGTCCATGGGCTTTTGGGCGCCGTCGCCATGCTCGGGGTGGCGCTGCAGATTGAGCCACAACAAACCCACAGGGCCGATCACCAAGCCAATGCCACCCACCGTGCCCAAGACCACCGGCAGGCTGGTCAACGGGTAGGGTGCCACCCAGCCAAAGGCATAGTGGTAGAGCGTGGCCACACTGGTGGCGGCAAAGCACAGCATGAAGCCGTAAAAAGTGGCGTGGTGAAAACGCCTGCGCCACAAGGTGGTGCTGTCATCGGACTCGTTGCAACCCAGGCCATGTCCGCCGTCCAGGTATTTGAGGCGCAGCGCATCATGGGCGGCTTCGGCGCTGGCCGCGCTGTGGATGGGCGCGGGTGTGGGGCCGTCCATGGGCAAGACGGCGCGCCAAAAATCGCGCACACCCACGCCCAAGGCGAACACGCTCCAAGCAAACACCGGCGCGAACATCCACACCAGCAAGCCATGCGGGAAGATGGCGTAAAAATTACCACCCTCAATGCGTTGCCACCACGTGCCTTGCACCACCATGGTGGCAATCAAGAACAAGGCCAAGGACAGGCTCAAGGCCCAGGCCACGGTCAGGCCATTGCGTTGGTACAGGGTGCCCAAAGCGCGCGGCCAGGCAAAGCGTTCGTAAGTGGTGATGCGCACTTGCGCCAGCGATTGCGGCACGTTCACGCCAAACGGGTTGGGCGGTGCGTATTGGCAGGCGTGCAAGCACGCGCCGCAGTTGTGGCACAAATTGGCCAGGTAATGGGTGTCTGCGGCGGTGAATTCCAGGCGCCGCGTCATGGCGGGGAACACCGCGCAAAAGCCTTCGCAATAGCGGCAGGCGTTGCAAATTTGCATGATGCGCGCCACCTCGGCTTCGGCCGGCCCCATGTGCAGACCGCCTTGCGCCAAGGCCCTTGCCTGGTCGGTGAGGCTTTGCAAAGATTCAAGCTGCGACATGGTCTACCCCTTGATGCAAAGCAGCTTGCGCCGCATATTGCCCGGCCACCCGGCCAAAAATGGTGCCAATGGTCATCCCCACCCCGGCGGTATAGCCCTGGCCCAGCACATTGCCCGACATCACCTCGCCCGCCGCAAACAAGTTGGGGCTGGGTTCACCGCGCACAAACACCGCCGCTTGGTCATTGACTTTGACGCTGAGGTAAGTGAAGGTGATGCCCGGTCGCAGCGCGTAGCCATGGTAGGGTGGCGTGTCGATGCGCCGCGCCCAATGGGTTTTGGCGGGGGTGATGCCTTCGGTGTGGCAGTTGTCGAGCACGGCATGGTCGAACTCGCCTTCCACGCAAGCTGCGTTGAATTGCGCCACCGTATAGACCAAGCTGTCGGGGTTCAAGCCGAGTTTTTCGGCCAACTCGGGCAGGCTGTTGGCGGTGATGGGCGGAAACACCGAGGGCATGAACCGACCGACCGCTTTGGCGTCGATGATGGCGTAACCAATTTGGCCTTGTTGGCCAGCGATCAAGCGGCCCCAAATGGCGTAGCGCTTGGGCCAGAAGTCTTCGCCCTCGTCATAAAAACGCTGGCCATGCTGGTTGACCATGATGCCCAGCGACACGCAATCCAAGCGGGTGGTGATGCCGCCATCAAACAAAGGTGCGCGCGCGTCAATGGCCACGCAATGCGCTTGGGTGGGGTCGCCGATGGCATCGGCACCGCTTTCGAGCATGTGCTTGAGCAACACGCCCATGTTGTAGCGGGTGCCGCGGATCAAAAAGTTGTCGGCGGTCCACTCGCCCCATTGGTTTTGGCCCCAGGCTTCGCGCTGCCAAGGGATGTTGGATTCGTAGCCCCCACAAGCGACCACGCAGGCGCGGGCGGCAAACCGCCGCTCGCCCGCCCAAGCGGCAACAAAGCGCGGGCCGTCCCATTCGAGGCGATCCACCTCGGTCTCGTAAAGGATGTCCACGCCCAGCTTTTCGGCGCTGCGGAAATAGGCATTGATCAGTGCTTTGCCACCGCCCATGAAAAAAGCATTGGTGCGCGACAGGTGCAAGGTGCCCGACAGCGAGGGCTGAAAGTGAACGCCGTGGCTGCGCATCCAATCGCGGCAGCGTGAGGACTCGCGGATCACCATGCGGGTCAGGTGCTCGGTGGTCTTGCCCGCTGTGACCTTGAACATGTCTTGCCAGAATTCTTCTTCTGGGTAGGCCTCGGTGAGCACGTCTTCGGGCGCATCGTGCATGCAGCGCAGGTTGCGGGTGTGCACCGAGTTGCCGCCGCGCCACGCCTTGGGAGCGGCTTCGAGCAACAGCACTTTGGCGCCAGCTTCGCAGGCGGTCAAGGCGGCGCACAAGGCGGCATTGCCGCCCCCCACCACGATCACGTCCCACACGGTTTCGGTCATTGCAGTGTCATTCATGGGGCCAGACTGTAGCGGTTTTGGCGGCCCCAGCCCCCATCAGCGAGTCCGCTGCGCGGCACCTAAAATGCGCCCATGAGCATCAAATCAGACAAATGGATTCGCCGCATGGCGCAGCAGCACGGCATGATCGAGCCCTTCGAGCCCGGCCAGGTGCGCGAGGTCAATGGGCAAAAAATTGTCAGCTATGGCACCAGCAGCTATGGTTACGACATCCGCTGCGCGCCCGAGTTCAAGGTGTTCACCAACATTTACAGCACCGTGGTGGACCCGAAGAACTTTGACGAAAAGAGCTTTGTCGACATCACCGCCGATGTGTGCATCATCCCGCCCAACAGCTTTGCCTTGGCGCGCACCATGGAGTACTTTCGCATTCCACGCAATGTGCTGACCATTTGCCTGGGCAAAAGCACCTATGCGCGTTGCGGAATCATTGTCAATGTGACGCCTTTTGAACCCGAGTGGGAGGGCTATGTCACCTTGGAGTTTTCCAACACCACCCCGTTGCCGGCCAAAATTTATGCGGGTGAAGGCTGTGCCCAGGTCTTGTTTTTCGAGAGCGACGAGGTCTGTGAGACCAGCTACAAAGACCGGGGCGGCAAATACCAAGGCCAAGTGGGCGTGACCCTGCCCAAAGCCTGATTTGGCCGCTGAAGCAGGCCCCCCACGCCGGGGTGAGACAATGGCGACATCCATGAGTTCTTTTTCAAACCTTCAGCTGGCCCCCGAGCTGGCCCGCGCCGTGGCCGAAATGGGCTACGAATCCATGACCCCGATCCAAGAGCAGGCCATCCCGGTGGTCTTGTCGGGTCGCGATGTGATGGGGGCCGCCCAGACGGGCACCGGCAAAACCGCCGCTTTCTCGCTGCCCCTGTTGCAGCGCATGATGAAGCACGAAAACGCCTCCACCTCCCCAGCCCGCCACCCGGTGCGGGCCCTGGTGTTGTTGCCCACCCGCGAGCTGGCCGACCAAGTGGCCCAGCAAGTGGCGGCGTACGCCAAGCACACCGACTTGCGCAGCACCGTGGTCTTTGGCGGTATGGACATGAAGCCCCAAACGCTGGAATTGAAAAAAGGCGTTGAGGTCTTGGTGGCCACCCCTGGGCGGCTGCTCGACCACATCGAGGCCAAGAATGTGGTGCTCAACCAGGTGGAGTATGTGGTGCTCGACGAGGCTGACCGCATGCTCGACATCGGCTTTTTGCCCGATTTGCAGCGCATCCTGAGCTATTTGCCCAAGCAGCGCATCACGCTGTTGTTTTCGGCCACTTTCTCGCCCGAGATCAAGCGTTTGGCGTCGAGTTATTTGCAAAACCCCATCACCATTGAGGTGGCGCGGCCGAATGAAACCGCTTCCACCGTCAGCCAGCATTTCTACAGCGTGAGCGACGACGACAAGCGCCGCGCCCTGCGCCAGTTGATCAAGCAACACGCCATCACCCAGGCCTTTGTGTTTGTCAACAGCAAGCTGGGCTGTGCCCGGTTGGCCCGCTCGCTCGAGCGCGACGGCCTCAACACCACGGCTTTGCACGGCGACAAAAGCCAAGACGAGCGGCTCAAAGCGCTGGATGCTTTCAAACGTGGCGACGTGGACTTGCTGATTTGCACCGACGTGGCCGCCCGGGGCCTGGACATCAAAGATGTGCCCGCGGTGTTCAACTTTGACATCCCCTACAACGCCGAAGACTATGTGCACCGAATTGGTCGCACCGGTCGCGCCGGGGCTTCTGGCTTGGCCTTGAGTTTTGTGTCGGGCAATGACAACCGCTTGGTGGTGGACATCGAAAAGCTGATCAAGAAAAAGATCGAGCTCGAAGCCATTGAATTTGAAGACGACCGCCCGCGCGAGCGCATCAACACCGGCCGCCGCGCCTGGGGCGAAGACGATCCGCGCGATGTGCTGGACGCCCCTCGCGCTCCCAGCCCCCGATCTGCC
>JBEDFU010000036.1:0-22328 GCA_041174965.1 Pseudomonadota bacterium
TGGTGTCTTTGCGAACGGCCGCCTCTAGCGCAGCCATGTTGAGCAAACCATCCTCTTGCACGTCCAGGTATGTGACCTCAAAGCCCTGCCGCTCCAGTTCACGCATGGTGTCCAAGACGGCTTTGTGTTCTGTCTTGACTGTGATCAAGTGTTTACCGCGGGATTGGTAAAAATGCGCAGCACCTTTGATGGCCAAATTATTGGACTCGGTTGCCCCAGATGTCCAAACAATTTCCCTGGGGTCGGCCCCAATCAATTCAGCCACGTATTGGCGGGCTTTTTCAACAGCCTCCTCGGCCTCCCAACCCCATGCATGGCTGCGTGAAGCTGGGTTGCCAAAGTGCTCTCGCAACCAAGGGATCATGGCGTCAACCACACGGGGATCCACAGGATTGGTGGCAGCGTAATCCATGTAAACGGGGAAATGTGGTGTGGAATCCATTTTGGAGATTTATCGGTGGGGTAAATAATGATGCGTGAATCAGCTTTTGGCAAAGGCATTGCCCAATGCAAAAACCGAGTTGGGTGCATTGACACGCAAGGGCTTGACCACCGGAGAGCTGGAAATAGCCCGCTTGATCATGGGCTTCGATTCGATTTGCACGCCTTTGGCCAACTGATCATCGACCAGTTTTTGCAAAGTAACAGAGTCCAAAAACTCGACCATTCGCTGGTTCAAACTGGTCCACAAATCGTGGGTCATGCAACGGCCTGATTCACCCAAGCAGTTCTCTTTGCCACCACAGTGGGTCGCATCGATGGGCTCGTCAACCGACACGATGATGTCGGCGACTGTGATTTCAGCGGCCCTGCGACCAAGGGTATACCCACCCCCAGGACCACGGGTTGACTCGACCAGTTCATTGCGACGGAGTTTGCCGAACAACTGTTCCAAATAGGACAAAGAGATTTGTTGTCTTTGGCTGATGGCAGCCAAAGTCACTGGGCCATTGTTCTGGCGCAGCGCCAAGTCAATCATGGCGGTAACTGCAAAACGACCTTTGGTGGTGAGACGCATGGAAAGCTCCTTTGGGCTATGTCGACTAAACAAGTCAACTATAGCAGATAACCTAACAAAACGCTCAAGTAATAGGCCTTTAAACCGTGGTGCTTTTGCCTTCGTTGCGAGCCAACGTGTCCTTGCCGCTGGCTCCCAGAACCTGCTCTCGCAAGCGCGCCAATTGGTCTCGCACTTGAGCGGCCTGTTCAAACTGCAAATTTTTGGCGTGCTCCAACATGGCCTTTTCCAGGCGCTTGATCTCTTTGGCCAGGTCTTTCTCTCCCATGTCCAAAACCTGAGCCCGCAACAACTCCTCACGCTGAGCCTCTTTATAAGTCTTGTCGCTGTGCACCCCGTCAATGAGGTCACGCACTTGCTTGAAGACACCCTTGGGCGTGATCCCTGCCGCCAGGTTGGTGGCGATTTGCTTGACGCGGCGCCTTTCGGTCTCACCAATGGCCTTTTTCATGGACTCGGTGATCACGTCCGCGTACAAAATGGCCCGCCCATTGATGTTGCGCGCAGCGCGACCAATGGTTTGAATCAGGCTTCGCTCGGAACGTAAAAAACCCTCTTTATCGGCGTCCATGATGGCCACCAATGACACCTCCGGCAAATCAATGCCCTCGCGCAACAGATTGATACCGACCAAGACGTCAAAGGTTCCCAAGCGAAGGTCGCGCAGTATTTCCACGCGCTCGACCGTATCTATATCACTGTGCAAGTAGCGCACCTTGACACCGTTGTCGCTGAGGTAGTCGGTCAATTGCTCGGCCATGCGTTTGGTCAATGTGGTGATCAACACACGCTCTTTCAGGTCAACGCGCAAACGAATTTCTTGAAGCACATCATCAACTTGATGGGTGGCAGGTCGCACCTCCACTTCGGGGTCCACCAGCCCGGTGGGGCGCACCAATTGCTCCACGACACGCCCGGCATGGTCTTTTTCATACTGAGCTGGCGTGGCTGACACAAAGACAACCTGCCGCATGCGCTTCTCAAACTCCTCCAACTTCAAGGGTCGGTTGTCCAGGGCGCTGGGCAATCGAAACCCATACTCCACCAAGGTTGTTTTGCGTGCACGGTCTCCGTTGTACATACCGCCAAATTGGCCCATGAGGACATGGCTTTCATCCAAAAACATCACCGAATCTTTGGGCATGTAATCTGTCAAGGTGCTGGGTGGGTCCCCCGGCTTGGCGCCAGACAAGTGCCGGGTGTAGTTTTCGATGCCTTTGCAATGCCCCACTTCGGTCAGCATTTCCAAATCGAAACGGGTTCTTTGCTCCAGCCGTTGTGCTTCCACCAATTTGCCCATGCCAACCAGCTCACCCAGGCGCTGCGTCAGCTCCAATTTGATGGTTTCAATGGCGGCCAGAACTTTGTCACGGGGGGTGACGTAGTGGCTGGATGGGTAGACCGTGAACCTGGGTACAGCTTGTCGCACGCGCCCGGTCAATGGGTCCAACAGTTCTAGAGATTCAATTTCATCGTCGAATAAGCTGATCCTCAGCGCCAATTCACTGTGCTCAGCCGGGAACACGTCAATGGTTTCGCCCCTGACACGAAAGCAACCCCGCGAAAAATCCATGTCATTGCGCTCATACTGCATGCGTACCAATTGGCCAATCACCTCACGCTGGCCCAACTTGTCGCCGCTGCGCAAGGTCATCACCATTTGGTGGTAACTTTCAGGTTCGCCAATGCCGTAAATGGCCGACACCGTGGCGACCACAATCACATCGCGTCGCTCCAAAATACTTTTGGTACAACTCAGCCGCAACTGTTCGATGTGTTCATTGATGGCGCTGTCTTTTTCAATGAAGAGGTCGCGCTGCGGCACATACGCCTCTGGTTGGTAATAGTCGTAATAGCTGACAAAGTATTCCACGGCGTTGCGCGGAAAAAACTCACGGAATTCGCTATAGAGCTGCGCTGCAAGTGTTTTGTTGGGGGCAAAAACAATGGCCGGCCGGCCCAGGCGCGCGATCACATTGGCCATGGTGAACGTTTTTCCAGAGCCAGTCACCCCCAACAAGGTCTGAAAGGCTTCGCCGTCGTTCACGCCCTCAACCAGTTGCTCTATCGCCTGCGGTTGATCGCCTGCGGGTAAATAGGGCTGGAAAAGCTCAAAAGGTGAGCCTGCAAATTGAACAAATTGACCTTCAACGGCCAAACCCTGCGCGGGGGGCGTTTCAACAACGATGGGGGTGGACATGAGAGCGTTAAAATTAGTCAGCAACTGCGTAGCCTACAACAGTCTGCGTAATTTTCAACCCGATCACCCCATCAAGGACACCACATGTCGATGTTCTCTGCCGTCGAAATGGCACCTCGCGACCCCATTTTGGGACTGAATGAACAATTTGCCGCAGATACCAATCCGCACAAAGTCAACCTCGGCGTTGGTGTTTATTATGATGACAATGGCAAATTACCCTTGTTGGCTTGTGTTCAAAAAGCCGAACAGGCCATGATGGAAAAACCCAGCGCTCGGGGTTATTTGCCCATCGACGGCATAGCAGCCTACGATGCGGCCGTGCAAACGCTGGTGTTTGGTGCGCAATCCCCATCGGTTCAAGCCAAGCGCGTGGCCACCGTGCAGTGCCTGGGCGGCACGGGCGGCCTCAAAGTGGGTGCCGATTTTCTCAAGCGATTGAATCCTCAAGCCAAGGTATTGATCAGCGACCCGAGTTGGGAAAACCACAAAGCGTTGTTCACCCAAGCTGGGTTTGATGTTCAAGCCTATCCCTACTACGACGCTCAGGCCCTGGGCGTTAACTTCCCCAAGATGCTCGCATCGTTGGCGTCTGCGGAACCCGGCACCATAGTCGTTTTGCACGCTTGCTGCCACAACCCAACTGGCTACGACATCACCCCCAGTCAGTGGAAGCAGGTCGTTGAAACCGTGAAAAGCAAGGGCTTGACCGCCTTCTTGGACATGGCCTACCAAGGCTTTGGACATGGCATTGCGGAAGACGGGGCCGTGGTTGATTTGTTTGTCCAGGCAGGCTTGAGTTTTTTTGTGGCGACGTCTTTCTCCAAAAGTTTCAGCCTGTATGGCGAACGTGTTGGTGCCTTGTCGGTGCACTGCGAGACCGCAGACGAGGCCGCCAAAGTGTTGTCGCAACTCAAAATTGCCATCCGAACCAACTACTCCAACCCACCCATCCACGGTGGATCGGTTGTGGCTGCCGTGCTCAACAACCCCGAATGGCGCAGCCTTTGGGAAAGCGAGCTGGCAGGCATGCGCGTTCGAATCAAAGACATGCGTCAAAAGTTGGTTGCGGGCCTCAAAGCGGCTGGGGTGCAACGCGATATGAGCTTCATCACCCAGCAAATTGGCATGTTCAGCTATTCGGGTCTGTCCAAGGACCAAATGGTTCGGTTGCGCAACGAGTTTGGCATCTATGGCACCGATACGGGGCGCATGTGTGTCGCCGCCCTGAACAGCAAAAACATCGATTACGTCTGCGCAGGGATCGCCAAAGTACTTTGATTTGACATCTCATTTTGGTGCGATCACCCCAATTTACTGAAAATTCCACTGTTATATTGCTTTGCATCAAACAGGAACACCATGCTTTATCAAATCTATGAAACCCAACGGTCCCTGATGGAACCGTTCGCTGATTTTGCACAGGCTGCCGCCAAGGTTTATAGCAACCCCATCTCGCCACTGGGCCAAAACCCGTTTTCTCAAAGAATTTCCGCCACCTACGACTTGATGTATCGGCTGGGTAAAGATTACGAAAAACCCCAGTTCGGCATCAACACCGTGGCCATTGGCGATCAAGAAATTGCCATCCATGAACGCATTGAAATCGACAAGCCTTTTTGCGAGCTGCGCCGTTTCAAGCGCTTCAGCGACGACCCTGCCACCCTGAATCGGCTCAAATCGCAACCGGTGGTGCTCATCGTTGCGCCCCTCTCAGGCCACTACGCCACCTTGCTCAGAGACACCGTGCGAACCATGCTGGCAGACCACAAGGTGTATGTGACTGACTGGAAAAATGCGCGACTGGTCCCCCTGTCGGAGGGCGAATTTCATCTGGACGACTACGTTCATTACATCCGCGAATTCATTCAACACCTGCAAAAGCATTACGGACACTGCCACGTCATCAGTGTGTGTCAGCCCACCGTACCCGTCTTGGCCGCTGTCTCGTTGATGGCCTCCCAAGGGGAAAAGCTACCCAAATCCATGACCATGATGGGTGGCCCCATTGACGCCAGCAAATCGCCCACGGCCGTCAATAATTTGGCCATGAACAAAAGCTTTGAGTGGTTTGAAAACAATGTGATTTTTCGAGTGCCGCCCAATTTCCCGGGCGCCGGTCGGCGTGTTTACCCGGGTTTTATGCAGCACACGGGCTTTGTCGCGATGAATCCAGACCGGCACCTGAAAAGCCATTACGATTACTTCAAAGACCTCATCAAAGGCGACAACTCCAGCGCAGAATCGCACCGGCAGTTTTACGACGAGTACAACGCCGTGCTGGACATGGATGCCGATTACTACTTGGAAACCATCAAAACAGTGTTTCAAGAATTTGCCCTGGTCAAAGGCACATGGGACGTGCGCAACCCCAGCGGCCATGCAGAACGTGTTCGCCCGCAAGACATCAAAGGCACGGCCTTATTGACCGTTGAGGGAGAGCTTGACGATATTTCTGGTTCCGGTCAAACACAAGCTGCCCACCAACTGTGCAAGGGCATTTCCAGCAACCATAAAAAACACTTGGAAGTTCCGGGTGCGGGTCACTACGGCATTTTCAGTGGCCGTCGTTGGCGAGAAATTGTGTTCCCTCAAGTGCGCGACTTCATACTGGCCCACCATGTGGTGGGACAGAACAAGCCGACACCCAGCAAGAAGTTGGTTCCGACCAAAACCGGCAGAGCCTCTCGCAAAACCACGTGAGTCTGAGCGACCGCCTATTGGCCGCATTGCCGCAAACGCAATGCACACGTTGCGGATACCCAGATTGCGCGCATTACGCCAAAGCCATTGCAGAAGGCGCCGCTGAAATCAACCAATGTCCGCCAGGTGGTCAAGATGGCATTGAACGCCTGGCCGCCATCACGGGGCGACCCGTTTGCGAACTCAACCCTGCCAACGGCATGGAGGCACCACGCCAAGTCGCGTGGATCGACGAAAGTTGGTGCATTGGCTGCACTTTATGTCTGCCTGTGTGCCCCACAGACGCCATTTTTGGCAGCCATAAACGCATGCATGCGGTGATCGAGCAACACTGCACAGGATGTGGGCTGTGCCTGCCTGTCTGCCCCGTCGATTGCATTGAAATGGAAGATATCAGCGGCGACCGCACCGGTTGGCACGCATGGAGTGACCAAGAGGCCAAGCATGCACGCGATCGGTATGCTGCGCACCAAAGCCGTTTGGCCCAATCATCTTACTCGCCCACTGCCCTCGTTTCAGACCCGAACAATGTCGCTCTTGCGCCCCCACCCAACGAGGCCAACGACACCAGCAGCGATGCTGACAAAACGGCCCGCAAAAAAATGATGGTTCAAGCTGCGCTGGCACGGGCCCAAAGCTTGAAGTCCAAGCCGATTGGGCATAAAAATTAACGGCTGCGCCAGATAACCACACCGTGCCATTGAGTGCCCCGAAGCGCCATGGCGTCCATCCATCTAGGTGGACAAATGCAGGCGGACTTCAATGAATCACTCCACCCTGGCACCAGATGCTTTGACGATGGCGGCTGCGCTTTCCCAATCGGCGCGCAATATCGCCAAGAACTCCTCTGGACTGGCGGTGCTCACCTCCAAGCCCACTCGGGCCAACCGGTCCTGAACGGCAGGATCGGCAATGGCTTTTTGAAATGCCGCGTTGATCTTATCGATCTCAACTTTGGGCGTTCCAGCGGGCGCCAACAAACCAAACCAAGAATCAAATCGAAAACCGGTCAGGCCCGACTCTGAAACCGTGGGGACATCAGGCAAGAACTTAGAGCGCTTGGACCCGGTATAAGCCAACAATTTGACCCGAGAGTCCTGGCGAAAACCAACCAAACCAATGGTTGCGCCGGTCACCCCTTGCACCCGATCCGCCAGCACCTCGTTGACGGCGTCACCGGTAGATTTCATGGGGATGTGCTGCATCTCCAAACCTGCTTTGGCCAGAAAAGATGCCATGCCCAAATGGGTGGCACTTCCATTGCCTGCCGAAGCGTAATTGAGCTGTTTGGGCTTTGACTTGACCAATCGGATGTAGTCAGCCAAGTTGCTGACGCCCATGGATGCGGGTGCAGCAATCACATAACCCGAATAACCCAACATGGAGACAGGTGCAAAATCTTTGATCGGGTCATACCCCAGCTTGGCATACATATGACCCGCCAAGGTGTGGCTGGCTGCGGCCATGACCAGGGTGTTGCCATCTGGGGCGGACTTGGCCACAGAGGCGGTGCCAATCGTGCCACCTGCGCCAGCACGGTTGTCGATCACCACCGTGGCACCCAACAACTGCCCCAACTCATTGCTGAAGGTGCGCGCCACCGTGTCTTGAACAGCCCCAGGTCCAAAAGGAACCACGATGCGAATCACACGCTGCGCAAAGGCGTTGGTTTGCAAGCCCAAGAAAAGTGCAGCGACTGACAAAAGCCAGCCCAACGGAGTGCGTTTCATAAGTGTCCTTTCAGGTTTATTTTTGGGCCAACCAGCGCTGTGCCAACAGTGCGAAATAAGTGGCGCCGACTGGCAAAATTTCATCATTGAAATCATATGAGGTATTGTGAATCAGACACGGGCCCACGCCATGACCGGGCAAACGGTGTGCGCCTTCGCCATTGCCGATGAAGGCATAACAGCCTGGCTTGACTTTGAGCATGTGCGCAAAGTCTTCGGCGCTCATCACCGCGTTGAAGTTTTCGACCACCCCGTCTGAACCCACCACCTCGCGCATCACCTGCGCGGCAAACTTGGCCTCTGCCACATGGTTGACCACCGGCGGGGAAGCGCGCACAAAGCTGATTTCTGCGCTGCACCCATGGGCTTGCGCAATGCCTGTGGCCATTTGACGCATGGTTTTTTCAATCACATCGGTCACTGATTCGGAGAAGGTGCGAACCGTCCCCCCCACCCAAGCTTGGTCTGGAATCACATTGGGTGCGCCAGAGCCTTGAATTTGGGTCACGGCCAATAATGCCCGCTCACGTGGGTCTACCACCTTGGGAATCAGCGTTTGTAATTGCTGCGCCAATTCGATTGTGGGCGCCACCGGGTCGGTTCCCGTGTGGGGCAGTGATGCATGGGTGCCGCTGCCCTTGATCATCACCCGCCATGTGTTGCTGGAGGCCATCAAAGCACCGTGGTTCAGCGCAAATGTACCCACCGCACCGATTGAAAAATTGTGCAGCGCAAACACGGCTTCGCATGGAAAGCGGGTGAACAAGCCATCCTCAATCATCTTTTTGGCACCCGCCTTGCCCATTTCTTCGGCCGGCTGAAAAATAAAATTCACCGTGCCACTGAAATGGCGATGCTTTGACAAATACCAAGCTGCGGCAAGCAGCATGGTGGTGTGGCCATCGTGGCCACAAGCATGCATCCGGCCATCGTGAGTGGACCGATGGGCGAAATGGTTTTCTTCTTGTAAGGGCAAGGCATCGAGGTCGGCTCGAAAGCCTATGGTGCGCGGGCCATCGCCGTTGCGCAACACACCCACCACGCCTGTTCCGGCGATACCGGTGTGAACCTCAATGCCCCATTGGCGCAATCGATCGGCCACCAAAGCTGCGGTTCTGTGCTCTTCAAAACCCAATTCAGGATGGGCATGGATATCACGACGCAAAGCCACGAACGAGCCCATGTCTTCAAAATCTGGCAAATGGAGCATGACCAACCTCAGTGACTTTGTGCGGCCAAGGCCGAAAATGCTTTGACCACCTCTGGCGGTGCTTGAACCAACTCGATCAACACGCCCTCACCCGCAATGGGAAATTCTTCATTGGCTTTGGGGTGCAAAAAACAAATGTCATAACCTGCAGCACCTTTGCGGATGCCTCCTGGTGCCATGCGCACACCTTGCGCGGTGAGCCATTGCACAGCAGAGGCCAGGTCATCAATCCAAAGTCCCACATGGTTCAAAGGCGTGGCATGTACCGCTGGCTTTTTCTCAACATTGAATGGTTGCATGAGATCAACCTCCACCGTGAACGGGCCATCTCCCATGGCGCAAATGTCTTCGTCCACGTTTTCGCTTTCACTGACAAATTGACCGGTCAAAGCCAAACCCAGTTTGTCCACCCACAGTTGACGCAGCCGATGTTTGTCCAATCCCCCAATGGCGATTTGTTGGATTCCCAACACCTTGAAGGGTCGCATCTGAGGGGTGGTCATGATTCGAATTCCAAAATAACTTGGTCAACGGTCAAGGACTCACCTTTTCCAGCCACCACGCTTTTCACAATGCCGTCTTGCGTTGCAAACAAAACGTTCTCCATCTTCATCGCTTCAATCACGGCCACACGCTCGCCAGCCATGACTTTTTGGCCCGCTTGAACGGCGACCTCGACCAGCAAACCCGGCATTGGGGACAAGACAAATCGGCTCAAGTCTGGCGGCGCTTTGAAAGGCATCATGCGGTGAAGCTCTGCCATCCGCGGTGATATCACAAGCACTTCAATGCAGGCACCATTGTGTTGCACCTTCAAGCTCAAAGGATTCTGGGTGGATCCCCGTTCAACCTGAGCGGTGAAGGGCTGCCCGTTCACAGTGCCATGAATGGCCACATCATTCAAGCGCGAGTGGCTTTCAATGGCGTAATTTTTGCCATTCACCTTGATGACCGCCGTGTCATGGCGCCCACCCGAGTCATCCACCTCCACCTGGGTGTGGGTGTGCTCGCCCTGGGCATCCAATGTGATGACCGTGTATTGCTGACCCACTTTGACATCGTAGCCAGGCAGCTGCCCACTCAAACCCGCAGCACGTTCGCGGGACTTGCGACGCACAAAAGAGGCCAAAGCGATCAAAAAGTCAGCGTCTGAATGGTGCACGTCTTCGGAGCGAAAACCCTGGGCATAGTGTTGGGCGATGAATCCCGTGTTGAAGTTCCCTGACATGAAATCGGGGTGAGCCAGCAGCGCAGATTGAAATGGAATATTGGAGCTGACCCCGCGAATCACAAAGCCATTCAATGCATTTCGCATTTTGGAAATCGCATCGGCCCGGTCGCGCCCATGAACAATGAGCTTGGCAATCATCGAGTCATAGAACATGGGAATTTCCCCGCCCTCCATGACCCCTGTGTCCACGCGCACCCCCATGAGTTGTTCTGGGTTGGCTTGGAACATGGTCTGGGCAGGCGGGCGGAATCGCACCAATCGCCCTGTGGATGGCAGAAAATTTCGGAAAGGGTCTTCGGCATTGATGCGGCATTCGATGGCCCAACCTTTGCGCTGAACCTCAGATTGCTGCAAGCTCAGCTTTTCTCCGGCCGCGATTCGAATCATCCACTCGACCAAGTCCAGGCCAGTGATGCATTCGGTCACCGGGTGTTCGACTTGGAGCCGGGTATTCATCTCCAAGAAGTAAAAGCTCTGGTCCTTGCCAACGACAAACTCAACCGTTCCCGCGCTTTGATACTGAACGGCTTTGGCCAAAGCAACGGCCTGAGCACCCATGGCCGCCCGGGTTTCTTCACTGATAAAAGGTGATGGCGCTTCTTCAATCACCTTTTGGTGCCGACGCTGGATGGAGCATTCACGTTCATTGAGATAAATGACATGGCCATACGCGTCACCCAGCACTTGAATTTCAATGTGGCGCGGTTCTTCCACAAATTTTTCGATGAACACGCGGTCATCGCCAAAGCTGTTGCGGGCCTCATTGCGACAAGAAGTAAAACCCTCGTGGGTTTCTTTGTCATTGAAAGCCACGCGCAAACCCTTGCCACCACCGCCAGCAGAGGCTTTGATCATCACCGGGTAGCCAATTGATTGGGCAATTTTCACCGCATCTTCAGGACTTTCAATCGCTTCATTGTGGCCGGGGATGGTATTGACCTGCGCTTGCTTTGCCAACTTTTTCGAGGCAATTTTGTCGCCCATGGCCGCAATGGCATGGTGTTTGGGTCCGATAAAAACCAAACCCTCGTCTTCACATCGCTTGGCAAATGCTTCGTTCTCACTGAGAAAACCATAACCCGGGTGAATGGCTTGGGCGCCGGTGGATTTGGCGGCCTCGATGATTTTTTCAGCCACCAAATAAGACTCACGCGAAGCCGCTGGTCCAATCAGGACAGACTCATCGGCCAATTGCACATGGCGAGACAGTTTGTCAGCTTCAGAATAAACGGCCACGGTTTGTATGCCCATTTTCTTGGCGGTGGCGATCACTCGGCAGGCAATTTCGCCACGGTTGGCGATCAAAATTTTGTTGAACATGTTCGGTATCCTGGTCTCACAAAGGGATGTTGCCATGCTTGCGCCATGGGTTTTCAATGCTTTTTTCTTTAAGCATCACCAATGATCTGCAAATGCGCTTGCGTGTTTCGTGGGGTTGAATCACATCGTCAATGAAGCCCCTGGCCCCTGCCACAAATGGGTTGGCGAACCGGGCTTTGTACTCGGCCTCGCGCATCGCCAATTTGGCCGGATCGCCCTTGTCCTCGCGGAAAATGATTTCAACGGCACCTTTGGCGCCCATCACGGCAATTTCTGCGTTGGGCCATGCGAAATTCACATCGCCGCGCAAATGCTTGGAAGACATGACGTCGTAGGCGCCGCCATAGGCCTTGCGGGTGATGACGGTGATTTTGGGCACAGTGCATTCCGCATATGCATATAGCAACTTGGCGCCGTGTTTGATGATGCCGCCATACTCTTGGCTGGTTCCCGGCATGAAGCCAGGCACGTCCACAAAGGTCAACACCGGTATGTTGAAGGCATCGCAAAAACGCACAAACCGCGCAGCCTTGATCGAGCTTTTGATGTCCAAGCACCCAGCCAGAACCAGGGGTTGATTGGCCACGATCCCCACCGTCTGGCCATCCATGCGGGCAAAGCCAATCAAAATGTTTTTGGCGTAGTCGGGTTGCAACTCAAAAAAATCACCGTCATCCACGGTTTTGAGCAACAGCTCTTTCATGTCGTACGGCTTGTTGGGGTTATCAGGCACCAAGGTGTCTAAGCTGAGGTCCATGCGGTCGGTGGGGTCGCCACTTTTGCGCACAGGGGCTTTGTCTTTGTTGTTCAAGGGCAGGTAGTTGTAGAGCCGCCTGAGCATCAGCAAAGCTTCTACGTCGTTGTTGAAGGCCATGTCGGCCACGCCGCTTTTGGTGGTGTGGGTGACGGCGCCGCCCAACTCTTCGGCGCTCACCTCTTCATGGGTAACGGTTTTGACCACCTCTGGACCGGTCACAAACATGTATGAGCTGTCTTTGACCATGAAGATAAAGTCAGTCAGTGCTGGTGAATACACCGCCCCGCCGGCGGATGGCCCCATGATGAGGCTGATTTGCGGCACCACCCCACTGGCCATCACATTGCGCTGAAACACGTCTGCATAGCCACCCAAAGAGGCCACACCCTCTTGGATGCGGGCCCCGCCAGAATCGTTCAAGCCAATGACGGGTGCACCCACCTTCATCGCTTGGTCCATGATCTTGCAAATTTTTTCGGCATGGGTTTCGGACAAAGCCCCGCCATACACCGTGAAGTCTTGGCTGAACACAAACACCAAGCGCCCGTTGATCATGCCGTAGCCGGTGACCACCCCATCGCCAGGAATTTTGTTGTCGGCCATGCCGAAGTCCACACAGCGGTGCTCGACAAACATGTCCCACTCTTCGAAGGTGCCCTCATCCAACAAAATTTCCAAGCGCTCGCGGGCCGTCAACTTGCCCTTGGCATGTTGGGCCTGTATGCGCTTGACACCCCCCCCTTGGCGCGCTGCGGTGCGCTTGAGCTCGAGCTGTTCGTTGATGTCATGCATGGATATCTCCTGAAGAATGGGGATGGTTTTGGTTCGCCTGCAAAAGCCTGCGCGAAGCTGTGGAGGGGGCCAATTGACCCGACAGGACCAGAGCGGTGAGCTCTGGCCATAAATTTTTAACCGCGGGGTTCTCTTTGAAGGCGGATTGCAAGCCCGCTTGAATGCGCTCATTCATCCAAGTCAAGGATTGGTTTTGTCTGCGTTGGATGAACAAGCCCTGGGCCTTTTGGACTTTTTGATGCTGCTGCACCAGGCCCCAAAAGTCCTCCAGCCCTGCGCCTTTAAGGGCGCTGAGCAGCATCACGGGGGGCTGCCAGGGCGCGTGTTCGATGTCTGTGTGCGGGTGCGGTGCAAACAAGCGAAGTGCACTGCTGATGTGGGCTTGAGCGCGGGTGGCGGCATTGGCATCGAGATCTGCTTTGTTGATCAAGACCAAGTCGGCCAACTCCATGATGCCCTTTTTGATGGCTTGTAAATCGTCACCGGCATTGGGTAATTGCATCAGGGCGAACAGGTCCGTCATGCCCGCCACAGCGGTTTCACTTTGGCCCACGCCCACCGTTTCAACGATCACCACATCGTATCCAGCGGCCTCGCACACCAGAATGCATTCGCGGGTTTTTTCGGCCACTCCCCCCAAATTCCCGCTGCTCGGGCTGGGTCGAATGAAGGCAGATGGGTTCACTGCCAGATGTTCCATCCGGGTTTTATCCCCCAAGATCGATCCGCCTGACACCGAGGAGGATGGGTCAATCGCCAACACAGCCACCCGATGGCCTTGTCCTATCAAGTACAGCCCCAGGGCCTCAATGAAGGTGCTTTTGCCCACGCCAGGCACACCGCTTAAACCGAGCCTGAAGGCCCTGCCCGTGTGGGGCAACATGGCGGTGAGCAAGTCGTCAGCCCATGCGCGATGGTCTGCACGGGTGGATTCCAGCAAGGTGATGGCCTTGGCCATGCTGCGGCGCCGCACCACCCCATCAAACCCCAAGAGGCCCGTCAAAATGGCCTTGGCTTGGGGGTGTAAATCGGATGGGCTCATGCCTGGCACACCGATGCTGCAAAAACCATGCAGGCCATCAATGCGACGCCAGCGCCTGTTGGATGTGCGTCAAAACGCCGCGTGCGCTCACTGGAATGGGTGTGCCGGGTCCGTAAATGCCCTTCACACCTGCGCTGTACAAAAATTCATAGTCTTGGCGGGGAATCACACCACCCACAAAGACAATGATGTCCTCGGCCCCTTGCGCTTTCAATGCTTTGATGATTTCTGGCACCAGTGTTTTGTGCCCGGCAGCGAGGGTGGACACCCCCACGGCATGGACGTCATTTTCAATCGCCTGTCGGGCGCACTCTTCGGGTGTTTGAAACAAAGGCCCCATGTCCACATCAAACCCAAGGTCTGCAAAAGCGGTGGCGACCACTTTGGCGCCCCGGTCATGTCCGTCTTGACCCAATTTGGCAATCATCACGCGCGGACGCCGGCCTTGGTCGTGGGCAAATGAAGCAATATCCGCCTTCAGCTGGTCCCAGTAAGCCATGCTGTCGCCGTCCGTCGATCCTTCATCGTAGGCCGCGGCATAGACCCCGGTCACCTTTTGCGTGTCGGCGCGGTGCCGACCAAACACCACTTCCAGGGCATCGCTCACTTCACCCACGGTGGCACGCAAACGAATGGCCTCCACCGACAAGGCCAATAAATTACCCGTTTGGTCCTGCGCCGCTTGCGTCAATGCAGCCAGTGCCGCCTTGACTTTTGTGGTGTCTCTTTTCGCCTTGATGGCGCGCAATTGTTCAATTTGGGCTTCGCGCACCTTGACGTTGTCAATGTCTCGGGTTTGCACCACATCTTCAGTGGCCAATTTGTATTTGTTCACACCCACGATCACATCTTGGCCCGAGTCGATGCGCGCTTGCTTGTCGGCAGCGGCCGCTTCAATTTTCAGCTTGGCCCAACCAGAGTCCACGGCTTTGGTCATGCCGCCCATGGCCTCCACTTCCAGAATGATTTTCCAGGCTTCATCGGCCATGTCCTGGGTCAGCTTTTCCATCATGTAACTGCCCGCCCAGGGGTCGATGACTTTGGTGATGTGGGTTTCTTCCTGAATGATCAACTGCGTGTTGCGCGCAATTCGGGCGCTGAACTCGGTGGGCAAGGCTATGGCTTCGTCAAAGCTGTTGGTGTGCAGCGACTGCGTGCCCCCAAAAACAGCCGCCATGGCCTCCACCGTGGTTCTCACGATGTTGTTGTAGGGGTCTTGTTCGGTGAGCGACCAACCTGAGGTTTGGCAATGGGTTCTGAGCATCCAGCTTTTGGGGTTTTTCGCGCCAAAGCCCTGCATGATTTGGCACCACAACAAACGGGCCGCCCGCATCTTGGCGATTTCAAGATAAAAGTTCATCCCGATGGCCCAGAAAAAAGACAATCGACCGGCAAAAGCATCCACATCCAAGCCCTTGGACATGGCGGTTTTCACATATTCTTTGCCGTCTGCCAAGGTGAAGGCCAGCTCCAAGGCTTGGTTGGCGCCAGCCTCTTGCATGTGGTAGCCCGATATGGATATCGAGTTGAACTTGGGCATGTGCTCAGCCGTGTAAGCAATGATGTCCCCAATGATGCGCATGCTCGGTTCTGGCGGATAGATATAGGTGTTGCGCACCATGAACTCTTTGAGGATGTCGTTTTGGATCGTGCCACTGAGCTGCTCGAGCTTCACGCCTTGCTCCTGTGCAGCCACGATGTACCCGGCCAGGACGGGCAAAACAGCGCCATTCATCGTCATGGACACGGACACCTTGTCCAGCGGAATTTGGTCGAACAAAATTTTCATGTCCTCGACCGAATCGATGGCCACACCCGCCTTGCCCACATCCCCCGTCACGCGGGGGTGGTCCGAGTCGTAGCCTCGGTGGGTGGCCAAATCAAATGCCACCGAAACGCCCTGCCCCCCTGCGGCCAAGGCTTGGCGATAAAACGCGTTCGATTCTTGCGCCGTCGAAAAGCCAGCGTACTGCCGAATGGTCCACGGTCTGACGGCATACATGGTGGCCTGGGGGCCGCGCACATAAGGGGGAAACCCCGGCAAGGTGTCGGCATGGGCCAGGCCTTGCACGTCTTCGGCCGTGTACAAGGGCTTGACCGTGATGCCATCGGGGGTGCGCCAATTCAAATCTTCCAAGCGGCCGCCGGGCGCCGATTTGGCGGCGGCCTTGTCCCACTGCGCAATGCGAGATTCACCGTTGGATTCTGAGGGGGTGTTCATGGATGGACCTTGGAGAAATTGCCCTGAAGCGGACAAGGTTTGTGTCGTTAAAGAATCATATCATTCATAATTATGAATTCAAAATACTCTTCTAGGCTTACAATCATCACCATGAGCACTGATCACAATTTGGGACGGCATGCCTTGTATGAGGAGGTCGCAGAACGCCTGCGCCAACGTATTTTTGCCCGTGAACTGACGCCTGGCAGTTGGATCGATGAAATGAAGATCTCGCAAGAGTACGGCATCAGCCGCACGCCTTTGCGAGAAGCGCTCAAAGTGCTGGCCACCGAAGGCTTGGTGACCATGAAAATGCGCCGAGGTGCTTACGTCACCGATGTCAGCGACAAAGATTTGAACGATGTGTATCACCTTCTGGCCCTATTGGAATCTGACGCAGCGGCACAGGTGGCCCAATTAGCGCAACCTGAGGACATTCAGGAGTTGCAAGGTCTGCACAGCCAATTGAAGCAATCGGTGAAAGACCGCTCGGCCTTTTTCGAGATCAACGAGCGCTTTCACATGCGTTTATTGGAAATCGGGAACAACAAATGGCGCACACAAATGGTGATCGACCTGCGCAAGGTGATGAAGCTCAACCGGCAAAATTCACTGTTGAAATCTGGCAGGCTGGAGGAGTCACTGCTCGAGCACCAGGCCCTGATGGATGCCCTGTCAGCGCGCAACCCCGGCTTGAGCCTGCAAAGGATGCAAGCGCATTTTGCCAACGGACTGGAAGCTGCCACCCCAGATGTGGTGGTGCCAGCGAACGAAGCCCCTCAAGCGGTCTTGGTCACCGCCGAAGGTTGAACCACCAGTGCCACGCCCGGCAAAATCAACAAGCTGCCCACGGCGTGGTGCCAGCCCAAAGACTCGCCCAGCAAACCCCAAGACACCAAGGCGCCCCACAAAGGCCCTAAATACAAGGTCATGCTGGTGCGGCTGGCACCCAGGGTTTTTTGCGCCCAGGAATAAATCCAATAAGCCCCAATGCCTGGCACCAAGGCCACCGCCAGCAACAAAATGGTGGCGTACCAAGTCCACTGCGGTGCCTGTGGTTGCAAGCTTTCCCAGAGCGCAAATGGCAGCAATGTGATGACACCCCCCGCGCAAATGCATGCCAGGCGAGCGGTCGAGGACAAGGTGCAAACCCACTTTTTCTGCAACAAAGCGTAAGCGGCCCATGACAAGGTGGCGGCCATGATCAAAACATCACCCATGGACCACTGCATCTGCGTCAGCGCCACCCAATTGCCTTTGACCACCACATGAACCACCCCTACCAAGGCCAGGGCGACGCCGAACATTTGGCGCGGACGCATGCGCTCATCCAACCAAATGGCCGAACCCCAGGCGATCAAGACGGGAGCGGCCGCATAGATCAAGGCGATGTTCATGGCAGAGGTGGTTTGCGCGCCCCAATAAACCCAAGCACCACAAATCAGCATGCCCAAAGTGCCCAAGGCCAGGTACTGCCAACGGTCTGACCAAATTTGATGCCGGGCCTGCCAAATTTCATGCCGAGCCAAGCCACCCAAAATCAGCCCGGCAATAGCCCATCGCCCGAGTGCCAAGGTGTGCGGATCAACCACCCCAGGGGCCAATCGTGCGCAAAAGTAATTGACTGCCCACAGGGCGGGGATGAACCAAACCAAAACCTGGGCCCACAACAGGCGTTCTTCGGGCCGCATCATCCAACCACAGCGTGGCGTTGCAGGGCGGCTTGGGCCAAGCGATATACATCCATCACGGGCCGGTCCTTCAATCGGTGGTCGCTCCAAACCTGTCGCCACAAGCGCGCACCCGGCAACCCATGGCGCAAACCCAAGATGTGCCTGGCCGCGCTGTACCAATGCGCACCACCACACCGCTTGGGGTCTGCCATGTATTCCACCATGGCGAACTCGACCTCGTCACGACGTGCTTCGTTGTCTGCGAGGGTATGCACAAGTTGATGTGGCTCGTGACCCGCTGACGGATGCTGAAGCGCCTCCAACCACCCGTCCCATTGGCTCATCAACCAAGGGTTGTGGTAGGCCGCACGCCCCACCATGATGCCGTCCACGCCAACGGCATGGGTATCCATGTCGACCATGGTTTGGATGCCGCCATTGACGATGAATTCAGCATCAGAGAAGTCTTGTTTGAGCCGGTGAACCACCTCGTAACGCAAAGGGGGCACCTCGCGGTTTTGCTTGGGAGACAGCCCTTTGAGCCAGGCGTTCCTGGCATGCACAATGAATTTGCGGCATCCTGCGGTGTGCAATTGGCCGACAAAATCCATCACCATGGCAATTGACTCATCCCCATCCAAACCAATGCGGTGCTTCACAGAAATCGGCACGTCGACCGCGTCTTGCATGGCCTTGATGCCATCGGCCACCAAAGCGGGCTCGGCCATCAAACAAGCACCAAATGCTCCGCGCTGCACGCGCTCAGACGGGCAGCCACAATTCAAATTGATCTCGCGATAGCCCCAACGCTCCCCCAATTGGGCGGCCTTGGCCAAATCGGCCGGCTCGCTGCCGCCGATTTGCAAGGCCAGCGGATGTTCCGCAGGGTCATGGTCCAAGTGCCTGGGCACATCGCCATGCAGCAAAGCGCCTGTGGTCACCATTTCGGTGTACAACCAAGCATGGCGGGTGATCAAGCGATGGAAGTAACGGCAATGCCTGTCCGTCCAATCCATCATCGGCGCCACCGATAGGGTGAAGGGCTTGACCACGGTCACGTGTTCAAGCCCTGGCGACACCAGCATCAGCCCATGTGCAGGCCACCATTGACCGAGAAGTCGGCGCCGGTGGAATAACCACTTTCGTTGGACGCCAGCCAGGCAATGATGGATGCAATTTCGCTGGGTTCACCCAGACGCTTGACCGGAATAGTGTTGACAATTTTGTCCAACACCTCTGGGCGAATGGCCTTGACCATGTCGGTGCCGATGTAACCAGGGCTGATGGTGTTGACGGTCACACCCTTGTTGGCCAGCTCTTGGGCCAGGGCCATGGTGAAGCCATGCATACCGGCCTTGGCGGCGGAGTAATTGGTTTGGCCCGCTTGGCCCTTTTCCCCATTGACCGAGCTGATTTGGATGATGCGGCCCCATCCACGCTCGACCATGTCTCCGACCACTTGTTTGGTCACGTTGAACATGGAGTTGAGGTTGGTGTCGATCACGGCGTCCCAGTCATCGCGGGTCATTTTGAGGAACATGCGGTCACGGGTGATGCCGGCGTTGTTGACCAACACATCAATGGGGCCATGCTCCGCTTTGGCCTTGGAGAAGGCGTCCACCGTCGACTCCCATGAGCTGACATTGCCCACCGACGCATAAAAGTTGAATCCCAGGGCTTTTTGCTCATCCAGCCATTTGGTGAAGTCCCGGGTGGGGCCGCAGCCCGCGATGACCACAAAACCATCTTGGTGCAAGCGCTGGCAAATGGCGGTGCCAATGCCGCCCATGCCGCCGGTGACGTAAGCTACTTTTTGACTCATGTTGTGTCTCCTATTGGTTGCAATGAAATTTTAAAAATCGATCATGTATCAGCGCTCGAGCGTCAATGCCACGCCCATGCCGCCGCCAATGCACAAGGCGGCCAAACCTTTTTTGGCAGCGCTGCGCTGCATCTCGTGCAACAAGGTCACCAAAATTCGGCAACCCGATGCACCAATGGGGTGACCAATCGCAATGGCCCCACCGTTGACGTTGACGCGCACAGGGTCGATGTCCAAAGCTTGATTGACGGCGCAGGCCTGGGCCGCAAAGGCTTCGTTGAGCTCGAACAAATCCACATCCGACGCTTTCCAGCCGGCACGCTCCAAAGCTTTGCGCGAAGCCGGCACCGGCCCCATGCCCATGGTGGCCGGGTCCAAGCCACTGGTGGCAAAGGACGCAATGCGCGCCAAAGGTTGGAGGCCCAAGGACTTGGCTTTGGCGGCGGTCATGACCATCACGGCCGCAGCGCCATCGTTGATGCCAGAGGCATTGCCAGCGGTGACGCTGCCGGCCTTGTCAAAGGCGGGGCGCAGGCCGGCCAAGGCTTCGGCGTTGGTTTTCAGGTTGATGTATTCGTCACTGGCAAAGACGATGGGGTCGCCCTTTTTCTGGGGCAACAGCACCGGGACAATTTCATCTTTGAATTTGCCCGCCGCCTGCGCTGCAGCGGCTTTTTGTTGGCTGGCCAATGCCAATGCGTCTTGCATGTCGCGGGTGATGCCATGGGCCTTGGCCACGTTTTCTGCCGTGATGCCCATGTGGTATTGGTTGTACACATCCCACAGGCCGTCAACGATCATGCTGTCGATCATTTTCCAGTCGCCCATGCGCTGCCCATCGCGCGAGTTGTTCAAAATGTGGGGCGAAGCGCTCATGTTTTCTTGACCACCGGCGATGACAATTTCGCTGTCGCCCCAGGCCACGGCCTGCGCGGCCAGCATCACCGCTTTGAGGCCAGAGCCACACACCGCATTGATGGTCAAAGCAGGCACCTCTTTGGGAATTCCCGCCTTCATCAAGGCTTGGCGGGCCGGGTTTTGCCCAGCACCGGCTGCCAAGACTTGGCCCATGATGACCTCGCCCACCAAAGCCGGGTCCAAGCCCGAGCGGGTCACCACTTCACGCACCACCAAGCTGCCCAACTCTGTGGCGCTGAGTTTGGACAAACTGCCACCAAATTTACCCACGCCTGTTCGCGCGGCCGAAACAATCACGATGTCTTGCACAATCTTCTCCTATGAAACTGATCTGTTGATCCCATACCGGCCCACACCGATCACGCCACAGCCTTGGCCTTGACATAGCGCCCGGGCGCGGGTTCGATGGCTTTGTAGGGGGCGCGCCCAGGGGACCTGGGCGCATTGACCCAAGCACCCGCCTGTGGTCGCAGCCATTTGGACCAATCATCCCACCAACTGCCCGGCACTTCTTTGGCTTTGCCGAGCCAATTTTGAAATTCAGGGGGCAACTGCGTGTCAGCGGGCAACCAATGGCTGCGTTTTTTGGATGAAGGCGGGTTGATCACCCCCGCAATGTGGCCAGATGCACCCATGACAAAGCGTTTTTTACCCGGCAACACCTGGGTGCTGGCATAAGCGGCCTCAATGGGCACGATGTGGTCTTCTTTGGAGCCATATATGTAGACGGGCAAATCGACCAAGCCCAGGTCAATTTTTTCACCGCAAACCTCGGCTTTGCCCGGTTGAACCAGTCGGTTTTCCAGATAGGTGTTGCGCAAATACCAAGCAAACATGGGGCCGGGCAAATTGGTGGAGTCACTGTTCCAATACAGCAAATCAAATGGCGGTGGGGTCTCACCCTTGAGGTAATTTTTCACCACGTAATTCCACACCAAGTCGTTGGGCCGCAAAAAGCTGAAGGTGGTCGCCATGTCCCTGCCCGGCATCAGACCGCCATTGGCGTATTGCATTTCGCGAAATTTGACGAAATTTTCGTCAATGAACACATCCAAAACGCCGGTCTCTTTGAAGTCAATCAAGGTTGTGAGCAGTGTGGCGCTGCTGACCGGTTTTTCGCCCCGTGCCGCCAGCACGGCCAAGGCAGTGGTCAAAATGGTTCCGCCCACACAAAAGCCCAAAGCGTTGATTTGCGGGACTTTGGCGATGTCTCGCACCACCTCGATGGCTTGAATCGCACCTTGCTCAATATAGTCATCCCAGCTCACCTGGGCATGGCTGGCGTCGGGGTTGCGCCAACTCACCACAAATGTGCGATGGCCTTGCGCCACCACGTAGCGGATGAAAGAGTTTTCAGGCTGCAAGTCCAGTATGTAGTACTTATTGATGCAAGGCGGAATCAGCAGAAAAGGCTTCTGGTGGACTTTGGCCGTCAGGGGTTTGTACTCGATGAGTTGAAACAAGTCGTTTTCAAACACCACATGACCCTGGGTCGTGGCGACATTCTTGCCCACCTCGAACAGGCTTTCGTCCGTCATGGAAACGTGGCCTTGGCGCAGGTCGTGCCACAAATTTTGAACGCCCTTGGCGATGCTCTCACCCTGGCTGTCAATGGCTTTTTGTTGAGCATCCGCATTGAGCAACCAGGAGTTGCTCGGTGCACTGGCCGCACTCCACTGCTCGACGGCAAA